>CAZYWA010000138.1:0-16195 GCA_964650975.1 uncultured bacterium | reverse complement strand
CCGACTATTAGACCATTGCGGCCACGATTGGTTCAAACTTCGAGACAATTTCGTCTCGCCGCGGACCCCCGGGATCCGCCACCGGAGGCCCATTTTGAAACCGGGCTCAGGTTGGGCTCGCGCACCACGCCGCGACCAGCTCGGCCAGGGAATGGGCCTCGAGGCGGGCGGCGACCTCGATCAGACGGGTTGCCGCCTCGCCGCCGCGGCGCGCGCCGACCTCGGTCGCCACCTTCTCCCGGACCGCGGCGGAGCGCCCTGGATCTCCCGGGGCGCCGAGCGGCACCTCGCAGCGCGCCTGGTATCGGGCGCCCGATCCGGTCGTCAGGGTGAGTCGCGACGGGAACGCCATCCGGAAGGCCGAGAAGTCGACCGCGCCCAGGTCCGGCACCGTCCTCGCGCGCCGCGCCAGCCGCGCCCGGCCGCGGGTCCGCAACACCGTCGCGCGCAACGCGCGCCAGTGCTCGATGAGAAGCCGGGATACGCCGAGCGAGTGAGGGCGAGCGCCGCCCAGCTCGCGCGCATATCCACGCGCCACCTTCAGGTAATCGCGGAGCCCGAGCACCGCCGTGATCGAGCTCGCGCCGAAGCAGCCGTCGAAGGCCTGGGAGACGACGAGCGTCGCCGCCCAGTCGTGGCGGAGCGACACGCGCCCGGCCAGCGCCGAGATCTCCGCTCCGTGACGCTCGAGGAACGCATGGTCCAGCTCGGCCGACGTGAGCCGGCCGGCCAGCACTCCGATCGCGACGCTCGCCGGGATCGAGAAGTTCACGAACACCGGGCTCAAGCCGACGGCGCTCAGGTGCTCGCCCGAGAGGTTGTCCATCTCGATCGTGAGCAAGCTCGCCTCGACCTCGATCCGCTCGATCTCGCCCGCGGTGAGCGCGGCCCCGGCCCGCGAGCGGTACTCGCCGAGCACCTCGAACAGCGCGTCCATGGTGGTGTCGATGTAGGCGCAGCCGGGGTAACGCTTGAACGCGAGGGTTTCCGTGACCCACGCCTGGCCGAGCCCGGTCATCATGTGGGCGAGCGGCACGAACGAGAAGAACCGCCAGAACCCCTTGCGGCGGTGCTCGAAGATCTGGCGCGCGCCGGTGAGACCCTCAGCGGCGAGATACGCGGCCTGGACACCGATCCACGTGGGCCCCGCCGCCGTGAGCACCTTGCTCCCCGGCCCCATGAACCCGGGCCAGAGCGTGAACGTGGGCTGGTAGAGGGCGATCGCGAGGGCGTGCGCGCAGCGCGCGGCGTCGAGGCCCAGAAGCCAGGCGGTGGCGGCCGCCGCGCCGGCGGCGTGGATGAAGCTCCACGCCTGGCCGTTCTGCGGCCCGAGGACGCAGCTCGCGCCGACGCGGCCCGCGATCTCGTTGGCCACCACTTGCGCCACCAGCAGATCGGCGGGGGTGCGGCCTTCCAGCTCGCACACCGCGAGGCTGGCGAGCACCGCCGAATGGCCGGTGTGGCCCATGTAAAGGTAGTCGTCGTAGTCGAGCGCCATGCTGCGGGCGCTGTTGATGGTGAGCGCGTCGGCGAGCGCGAGCCGCTCGCCGGTGGGCAGCACGGTCACCGGACCCGGCGAAGCGCGGCGCTGGACGGCTTTCGCCACCGCGCGCGATTCATCGGTGTCGACACCCGCGTGAACCGCGGCCGCCACGCTCAGCAGCTGATCGCGCGCGAGCGCCAGCACCCGTTCCGGGATCTGCTCGGCCCGGACCGACGCGATCCAGGTCCCCAGCCGCTCGCTCACGCTGGCGGCGGACGCGCCGAGCGCGGACACGGGACGCGGCACCGAGAGGGCCTCCTTGCGGGAAACTGGCGAGCCGGCACCCGATTCGCGGGTCGCCTTGCGAGCGCCGGGCTCGGGCGGCTAGTCTCCGGCATCCAACTGCAAAGTCCAAGACTTGGGCCACCAGCCAGACGGCGGTGGCTGGTTGCGACGATCAGAGGTTACCCTAAGCATCGCTACCTATTGATTGGCGAGCTCGCCGGCGGCGTGCTCGCCGCCGCGGACGTGTTCGCTCGCGCCTCCCCCGACCGCTCCGCGACCCACATCTCATGGCCGGCCCGCCCACCACCGTCCTGGTCGTCGACGACCTGGAGCCCGCGCGCAACATGCTGCGCCGGCTGCTGACGCGGGAAGGCTACGAGGTGGTGACCGCGGGCGACGGGCAGCTCGCCATCGAAGCGATCGAGCGCCACCCGGTCGACCTGGTGCTCCTCGACATGGCGATGCCGGGCATGACCGGGCTCGAGGTGCTGCGCCACATCCGCAACGGCCATTCTCCGGCCGACTTGCCGGTGATCATCCAGACCGCGTTCACGGAACGCCAGAAGATGATCGAGGCCCTCGAGATCGGCGCCAACGATTACGTGGCCAAGCCGATCGACTTCCCGGTGCTCCTGGCGCGCATCCACGCGCAGCTACGGGTCCGGGACGCCAAGGCCCACCATCTGGTCGACACGGACACCGGCGCGGCCGCCGGCGATCTGGAGGCTGGGCCGTCCGCGGAGCTGCGTCCCGGCTCCACCATCGCCAACCGCTACGAGATCGAGATCCAGATCGGCGCCGGGAACTTCGCATCGGTCTACCGGGCACGCCACCTGGCGCTCGACCAGGAAGTCGCGATCAAGGTGCTGCGCGCGGAGGTCGCCGACCGGCCCGAGGCGCTGGCGCGGTTCCGCGCCGAGGCCTCGCTGGCGCGCCAGCTCAACCACCCGAACGCGATCACCGTCCTCGACTTCGGCGTGACGGCGCAGGGCCTGCCTTACCTGGTCATGGAGCTCCTGAACGGCCGTCCGTTCGACGAAGTGCTCGTGGACGAGCCGCGGCTCACACCCCGCCGCTGCGCCGACGTGCTGATCCCGGTGTGCCGGGTCCTGGCCGACGCCCACGAGCTGGGGATCATCCACCGGGACCTCAAGCCGTCGAACATCTTCCTGGCCCAGGCGCACCGCCGCCAGATCGTCAAGGTGCTCGACTTCGGCATCGCCAAGCTGCGCACCGACCTGAACGCCGGAGCGTCGCTCACCATCGAAGGCTCGTGGGTCGGCACTCCCGCCTACATGGCGCCGGAGCGGCTGCAGAACCTGCCCTACGACGGACGCTCCGACGTCTACAGCCTGGGTGTGATGTTCTTCGAGATGCTGAGCGGGCGCCTGCCATTCCTGTCCGCCGATGACGATCCGGTGGCCATGGCGCTCCAGCACGTCTCCGGGATCCCCCCGCGCCTGCGCAGCCTGGTGCCCGCGGTGCCTTCCGACATCGAGTCCGTGGTCATGCGCGCGATGGCCCGCGATCCCGCGGCGCGGCCCACCGCGATCGAGCTGGCCGAACTGGTAGCGCGCGTCACCGGCGTCGAGTGGGTCGAGACCGCCGACCGCGGCGGAGAGGTCCGGACGGCGGAGGTGAACGGCTCGAAGCCCCTTCAGGACGCCGCCTGGACCAAGACGCGGATCCTTCCGTCGTCACCGGCCGTCGTGCCGGACCCACCCAGCGATCCCGAGCCGCCCGCGGACCCCGAGCGTCCATGAATCCGCTGGCGCTGGAGCCGCGACTGGACACCGAGTGCTGAGCGGGTCGAGGACCGGCGGCGACTCCGCGTTCGTGACCGGCGCCACCGGCTTCACCGGCCGCGAGGTGGTTCGCCTGTTGCGCGCCGAATCGCTGCGCGTGGTGGCGCACGTTCGCCCCGACTCGCGCGACCTCGCGAAGTGGCGGGCCCACTTCGCGTCGCTGGGCGCGGAGGTCGACGAGACTCCGTGGGACGAGATCGCGATGCGCGCGAGCTTGCAGCGCGTCGCCCCCGACCTGGTCTTCTGCCTGATCGGCACCACCCGAAAGCGCGGCCAGGCGGCACGATCCGCGGCGCGGCCGCTCGAGAGCTACCAGACGATCGACTACGGCCTCACGCGGCTGCTCGCGGAAGCCGCCAGGGCGTCCGGGCACCGTCCTCGTTTCGTGTACCTCTCCGCCGCGGGCGCCTCGGCGCGGGCTTCGTCGCCCTACGGCCGCGCCCGCTGGAAGGCCGAGGAAGCGGTGCGATCGAGCGGGCTCCCGTTCGTGATCGCGCGCCCGTCGTTCATCGTGGGAGCCGATCGCGACGAGCCGCGGCCTGCGGAGATGGCCGGCGCCATGCTCATCGACGGGATGCTCGCGGTGGCATCGTTGGCTGGCTTCCGGCGCGCGCGCGATCGCTACCGCTCGACCTCGAACGTGGAGCTGGCGCGCGCCCTGGTACGCCTGGCGCGCGACCCGGCGTGCGTCGATCGCGTGGTCGAGTCCGAAGACCTGCGCTAGGTTTTTCGGGGGGCTGTTCCAGCCCAAGTCGGCTCGCTGCGCTCGCCGAGCGCCTCTCGGCGCCGGCACGAGATCCGCGCGAGCAGTCGCTCATACGCTCAATCGCGAGAATGCGGTTTGGAGCGCGCGCGGTCCCTCGCGCGCGAGGGCAAGATCGAGTCAATCCTCCGCCCCAACGTGTTTTGCAGGGCATTCGCGGCGGGCGGCGATCAGTCGAGAGGCCAGGGTACGGCCTTCGGCAGCGTCATCGGTGCAGTCGTCTCGGGCTCCCGCTTTTCGAGCGTGACGGTGTCGACGACGCGCCACCATGGCTCGACGCGTTTCTCGTGCGCCGGCTCGACCGGCTCGCCGAGGCGAGGCATCACCAGCCGCGCGCCCGCCTTCGGTCCCAGCTCGAGCAACGCCTCGGCGGGCTGATCCCACGCGTGCATCGCGAGGCTGAACGTGCCCCAGTGCACGGGCAGGAACGCGCTCTCGCCGAGCAGCGCCAGCGCCTTGAGCGCGTTCTCGGGTCCCAGGTGGATGTCGCCCCACGCGGGATGGTAGGCGCCGACCTCCAGCATCACCAGATCGAACGGCCCCAATCGCTCGCGGATGGTGCCGTACTCCGTCGTGAGGCCGGTATCGCCGCTGAAGAACACCGCGTGCCGCTCCGAACGGATCACCATCGACGACCACAGCGTGGCGTTCCGGTCCTTGAGACCGCGGCCCGAGAAATGTTGTGACGGCGCGGCGGTCACGGTGAGCCCGGTGTTCGGCAGGCGATGCGACTCCCACCAGTCGAGCTCGACGATCCGCTCGGGCTCGACACCCCACGCCTCGAGATGCGCGCCCACGCCGAGCGACGTCACGAACGGCACCGGGCGCTTCGCGAGCTCGCGGATGGTCGGATAGTCGAGATGGTCGTAGTGGTCGTGCGAGATGACCACCAGGTCGACCGGCGGCAGCGCCCGCAGCGGAATCGGCACCGGCTGAAAACGCTTGGGACCGGCGAGCCGCGACGGCGACGCGCGCGGTCCCCACACCGGATCGGTGAGCACCCGCAGCCCGTCGATCTCGATCAGCACCGTGGAATGGCCGAGCCAGGTGGCGCGGAGCCCCGTGGCCGAACGCCGGCCCCAGGCGTCGAGCGGATTCGACGAGGGCAGGGGCCCGCGCGGCACGCGACGCTCGCCGCCGCACAGGAACTCGCCGATCGACGGCATGATCGCCTTCACGTCGCGCAAGCCGGGAAGGATCGGGTGCACGTTCCGGAATCCCGACCCGGCCCAGAGTGACGAAGCTCGGAGACGCTCGAGCCTCGCCCCTTCCGATCGTTTGCCGAGCGATTTCACGTTGCGGCCTCCACGTCCAGGGTAAGGCCTCGCGGCGAGCTAGCGAAGTCGCGGTGCTTCGGCCCTTGCTCCGGCGCGCTCGGCCAGCTCGCCGAGCCAGCGCGTGGCGTGCGCGCTGCGGCCCTCGAGATCCCGGCTACCCCACACCAGTACCAGCACGCGGGTGGTTTCGTCGCGGGTCTTGGAACGCATCGAGTCCTTCACGGCGTTGGCGCACGGCCCCGAGGCGTCGTGGAGGCAAAGCAGGCCTTCGAGATCGATCGTCTGGGCGGCGCTGTTGAAGACGTAGCTAGCACCGGCCGCGGCAAGGCCGACGCCGAGCGGTGGCTCCACGCGGTCGAGATCCACCACGCTGATCGGCAGACCGCTGTGAAGCGAGACCGCGTTGCCGAGGTCGACCGCCACGTTGATCGACGTCAGCGAGCCGTCGCTCGCGGCCTTGAGCAAGTACTCGGACGCGGGCTTGCCGCGCCCGGTCGGCTTGTAGCCACCGGCGCGCAGCAGGTCGCGAATGCGGGCGCGCACCTCGTCGGTCGACGCGAGCGTTGCACCCGGTGCATCGGCCCGCAGTAGCTCGCTCAGCCACGCCGGCGATCCGAGCGCGGCGAGCGGGCGGTCGAACGTGACGATGATCGTTCCCAGGTCGAGCCTGGGATGCGCCTCGACCGCAAGCGACGTTTCGGGGAGCACCATTTACGCTCAGGCTGGATCCACGATCGAGGTCCGGCAACCCCGAATCCGGCGCGACGACGCGCCGACCGGAATCACGGTTCGACAACGCCTGCCAACCGATTGCCTCACACGCCAGGAAGGCTCGATCGATTCAATGAAGGAGAACCCATCGTGAGCGGCTTGCTGCCCATTTCGCGATCGCCCGAGTTCATGCGCTGCTACGGCTGCGGCCCGGCGAACCAGCACGGGCTTCGGCTCGAGTTCGGTCTCGACGAACGTGAGCGGCGCGTCGAGGCGCGCTGGACACCCGCGGGCGACTTCGCCGGCTACAAGACCATGGTGCACGGCGGTGTCATCGCCACGATGCTCGACGAAGGAATGGGCTGGGCGCTCTGGGGTCTGGCGCAGAAGACCGGCGTCACCCGCGAGCTCAAGATCCGGTTTCTGCGGCCGGTGGTGATCGACCACGAATACCGCGTGCACGGCTGGGTGGAGCGAAGCGACGACACGCTCGCGGTGGTGCGCTCGGCGGTGCTGGATGGGCGCGGGCGCGTGGCGGCGGAGGCGACCGGCGAGTGGGCACTGATCTCGCCCGACAAAGTACGCGACCGCTGAGACAGGGGCGATTCCGGTCGAGGCGGCCCGCCGGGGACCGGCGGGCTCCAAGGGCAAAGCGCGCGGGGAAAATCGGCTGGAGCGCGCGCGGTCCCTCGCGCGCGAGCGATCGATTCGCGCTCACACTCCGGTCGGAGTCGGGCCGCCTTTGGGCTTGAGAGAGCGCTGCAGGTCGCTCGCGATCCACTGGCGATGATAGGCGCCGTCACCGAACGCCATCTGTCCCCAGTGAAGCCGCTTCCAGTGGAGGTGGACGTCGCACTCCCAGGTGAAGCCGATGCCCCCGTGAGTTCGGACCGCGGTGTCGGCGATCTGCGGACCGACATCCGAGATGTAGGCCTTGGCCATCCGTGCCAGACGCTCGGCGCGCTCGGGCTCGTGAACCTGCGCCCACAGCGCACCGTAAAGCAGCGAGCGCGCGTTCTCGAGCTCCACCATGCGATCGACCAGACGGTGCTTGATGCCCTGGAAGCTGCCGATCGGTTTCCCGAACTGCTCGCGCATTCGCGCGTAGCGGACCGTCGCCTGGAACACCGCGTGCGCGGCGCCCACCCCCTCGGACGCCACCGCACACCAGACACTCGGCAGCGCCTTCGCGACCAGCGCGGCGCCGCGACCGGGCGAGCCGATCCGGTTCTTCGCCGCGACCTTCACGTTCTTGAAGATCACGGTGCCGGTGCGTCGCGTCTCGTCGGCGAGCTTGTCGGGGATCACGGTGATGCCGGACGACGATGCGTCGACCCAGAAGAGAGTCGGCGCGGTTCCGGCGCTCGCCGACACCACGAAGTGCGTGGCGTTCGGCGCGTCGAGCACGTGGCGCTTGGTTCCCGAGAGTGCATGACCCTTCGAGACGGTGGCTTTCGCCTTGGCGCCGAAGCCGACGTCGAAGCCGGCTCCGTCCTCGAAGAGCGCCAGAGTGGGAATGCAGGCTCCTTCCGCGATCCCGGGAAACCAGGCGGCTTTCTGCTTGTCGTTCGCCGCCCGTGCCAGCACCAGCACCGCGAGCTGCGCCGCGAGATAGGGCCCCGCCATCACGGCGGCGCCCATCTCCTCGAGCAAGAAGCCGAGGTCGAAGAGATCGAGGCCCACCCCACCCTGCTCTTCGGGGATCAGCAAGCCGTGCCAGCCGAGCTCGCCCATCGATCGCCATGCGTCCGCGTCGTGGGCGTTGGGCGTCTCCATCAGCTCGCGCACGTGCGTGGTGGGAAAGCGCGCGGCCAGGAACTTGCGCGCCGAGTCGCGCAGCATCTCCTGCTTCTCGCTGAACACGAACCGCACCGCCGCGGGCTTCGCGGCTGGCTTCTTGGCCGTACGCTTGGCGGACTTCGGCTTGGCGGGCTTTGCCATGACTTGCCTCACCCTTTCGCGAGGCCGAGCACGCGCTCGCCGACGATGTTCTTCTGGATCTCGCTGGTGCCGCCGCCGATGATCGGGCCGTAGGCGTTCTGGAACGCGAGCTGCCAGGTACCGCCGTCCACCGCCGACGGCGAGTCCATCCACTGCGTCGCGGCGGGCCCGAGGATGTCCTGGCCGAGCCGGTGGAGCCGCATCATCAGCTCGCTGCCCATGAGCTTCCCCATGAGCGGGATCGCCATCGGGTGGTCGCTCAACGCCGTGTAGCGAACGCGCGTGATGTGATGGCGGATCGCCTCGACCTCGGTGGCGAGCGCCGCGAGCCGGTCGCGGATCACTCCGTCCTCGATCACCCGCTTTCCGCCGCGCTTGGTGCGGCGCGCGAGATCGGTGAGCCGCGCGATCATCTCCTCGAACGCGGCGTGCAGATCGCGCTCCGAGCCGCCCGCCGCTCCGCGCTCGAACAGCAACGTGGTCATCGCCACCTGCCAGCCCTGGCCGGGCTCGCCGAGCAACGCGTCGAGCGGCATCTCGACGTCGTCGATGTGCACCTGATTGAAGGTGGCCTCGCGAGTCATCTTGATCAGCGGGTGGACGTCGACGCCGCGCGCCTTCATCGGCATCAGGAAGTACGAGAGCCCGCCGTGCTTGCTCGCGTCCTTGTCGGTGCGCGCGAGCAGGATCATGAAGTCTGCGAACTGGCCGAGCGTGGTCCAGATCTTGTGGCCGTTGGCGAGCCAGCCGTCGCCTCCGCGCTTCACGAAGGTCTGAACCGACGCGAGATCGGAGCCGGCGTTGGGCTCCGAGAAGCCCTGGCACCAGATCTCCTCCGACGACAGGATCTTCGCGACGAAGCGCTTCTTCTGCTCCTCGGTGCCGTGGGTGAGGATGGTCGGCATCGCCATGCGCAGGCCGACCACGTTGAGCAAGGTCGGCGCGCCCGAGCGGATCAGCTCCTGCGCGACGATGCGCTGCTTCCAGCCCTCGCTCTCGTGCCCGCCGTAGGCGCGCGGCACCTCGATGCCGAGATAGCCGGCCTCGTAGAGCTTGCGCTGCCAGTCGCGCAGGTACTCGCACTGCTCGGTGCTCTCCACCTCGAGAAAGCTCTGGGGAAGGTGAAAACCTGGCTTTTTCGGCTGATTCTTGCGGATCCAGGACTGGACGTCCTTGCGATACGCGACCTCTTCCGAGGTCTCCTCGCGCTCCACGAGATCGGGCATCACGGCGGGTTTCCTCCGTTTACAGCGGCGTAGCGGCGAAGCCGGATGAGGCTCGCACGGCCCGCGAGCGCGCTTCAAGCCATGACCGATCCGTGACCGCGCTTTGACCGGATCGATGCCAAACGGCTCCGCGAAGCAGGTACGAAATGGGTCATGCATTCACGAACGCACGTCAGTCTCGTCCTCTCCACCGTCGCGATTCTGTTGGCCAACCCAGCGTGCTCGGAGAAGAGTCCGCAGTGGCCGCCGTCGGAAGGACGCGCTCCGTCGCGTCCGCAGCGTTGAATCGCGATGGAGCGCTGCGGCTGCGAGGGACCGCAGCCCTCCGGAGCGCGATCGCGCGCGCCAAGTGTTCAGATGTTCAGGGTCACGATCTCCGCGGTCACCTTGCCGCGGCGGATCTCGAGGCGCGCCACCGCGACCGGCAGCGTGAAGCGGCGCGGGCCGGCGCTGCCCGGGTTCACGTAGAGCACGGAGCCGCGGGTCTCGATCGAGGGCTTGTGCGAGTGACCGGAGATCACCGCGTGGACACCCTCGGCGGCCGGATCGAGCTCGAGGTCGGCGAGAGCGTGGACGAGGTGGAGACGCACGCCGCCGATCTCGACCAGCCGCGTGTCGGGCAAGTCCCGCGCCCAGGGACCGCGATCGTTGTTGCCGCGGATCGATTCCACCGGCGCGATGCGCGCGAGTGCCTCGAGCACCTCGGCCGAGCCCACGTCGCCCGCGTGGACGATCCGCTGGCTGCCGGCGAGCGCCGCCAGGGCCTCGGGCCGCAGTACTCCATGGGTGTCGGAGATCACGCCCACACGGGTCACGGACGGGCCAGGGCGCATGGCCAGAGGCTAACCCCGGCGAATCTCGCACCCCATCCGTTGCACGCGGTGTGCTGCGATGGGTAGGCTTTTCTGGTAGAGCAGCGCGTGGTTGGCGGCGTTCTCCACTCATGTCCCGATCCGATTCGCGTCCCAGCTCGTGGGAGAGACTGATCGGGGACGCGCAGGCGTACCTCGAGGACGGCGAGCTCGAGGAAGCACTCGCGGTGTGCGAGCAGGCCACCGAGCTCGAGCCCGAGCGAATCGACGGCTACCTGCTGGCGTCGGAGATCCTGCTGCGCCTCGACGATCCGCGCAGCGCCGCCGAGGCCGCGCGCGAGGCCCTCGAGCTGGCGCCCGAGGAAGAAGCGGCGATCGCGCTCCTGGGAGCGTCGCTCTTCGAGAGCTGCGACTTCGAGGGAGCGCGGACCACGCTGGCGCCGCTGCTCGCCACCTTCGACGGCCAGGCCGAGGCGTATTTCCTGAGCGCGGTGGTCGCGGAGCGTGAAGCCGAGACGAGCGAGGCGCGGCGCCTCTACGCCGAGGCGAGCCGCCGCGACGACACCTACCGGACCGTGGCACCACTCGACCGCGAGCGCTTCGACGCGGTGGTCGAGGACGCGATCCGGAAGCTGCCCGACGACGTGCGCGCGGCGCTCGAGAACGTCAGCGTCCAGGTCGAGGATTTCCCGCCGCTCGAGGAGCTGCGCGCCAGCAACCCGCCGCTCTCGCCGCTCATCCTGGGCCTCTTCCGCGGCGTGCCGCGCGCGGAGAAGAGCGTCTTCGACGGCGGCGCCGCCGGCATCGACACCGTGGTCCTCTACCAGCGCTGCCTCGAGCTCACCTGCCGCGACGAGGACGAGCTGATGGAGGAGATCGTCATCACCCTGGTGCACGAGGTCGGCCATTACCTCGGCTTGAGCGAGGAAGAGCTGGTCGAACGCGGCGTGGGTTGACCCGGGTCGAGCCTGCGTGATCGCCCGAGACGAGCGGCGCTGGGCGGTGGCGTGCCATCTGGGCGCGCTGGCGGTTTTCCTGGGAATACCGTTCGGGAACGTGCTGGCGCCGCTCGGCATCTGGCTCGCCTACCGCCACGAATCGCGGCTCATCGCCAGCCAGGCGCTCGAGTCTCTCGACTTCCAGCTCACGGTGCTGGTCGCGGCGCTGGGGTGCGCGGCGCTCATGCTGCTCGCGATCGGAATTCCGCTCCTGGTGGCGCTCGCGGTGGCGGACGTGTGGTTCGTCGTGCAGGCCGCCATGCACGTGCATCGCGGCGAGCGCTACCGGTATCGTTACGCGCTCCACTTCACCTCGGGAGGTCTCGGTTCGTGATGAATCCCGGAGCGTGTCGTGTCGGCGCCTGCGCCACGAGCTGCCAGCTCTAGTCGGGCCCGAACGGTCGCGCGCGCCCTCGGATACCGCCACCGCGGGCTCCGCGTTGCACAGCCCAGCGGCGCGCCGGTAGGATGCCTCGCCGCATGGCTTCGAATCCCAACGCCCCGGCGGGATCCCGCAAACCGGCGGGCGCGAGCACACCTGGCGGTGTGATCGCGACCTCGTTCGGCGGCCTGATCCACTCCATCCAGTCGGGTGCGGCGGACCTCGATGGCATCGCGCGCCAGACCGTCCAGGCGTGGGTGGGCGAGCCCGACACCACGTTCACGCTGGAACCGACGTCGCTCCTGGTCGACGGCCAGGCGGCGATCGAGCTCAAGAGCAAGGAGGGCCGCTGGATCCTGCCCGCGTTCATGGCGGGTCTGCGCGAGATCCGCATCGACGAGGTCGGTCCGGAGGCGAGCGACCTCTTGCGCCTCGCCGAGGAGCTGGCGTGGCTCAAGCCGCAAGCCGACTCGGTGGAGGCGTTCCGCGACTGGCTGTGGATGGACGGCGCCGAGGGCTTCGCGTGCGTGTGCGAGGACAGCTTCACCGACGCGCTCGACGCGGCGTTCGTCGATCCCACCACCGCCAAGCAACAGCTCCTGGCGCTGCGCACCGAGGCGGCGATGTCGCTCAGCGACGCCTCGCTCGCGGTGATGTCGCGCGACATCGACGCCGCGGCGGTGCGCGAGGAATTCCAGCTGCCGCTCGACGCGCTGACCGATGCCGCGCGCCGCCACGGTTTCGACGTCGACGAGGCGCGCCGCGCCGAGCTCAAGCGCGGTTGCGAGGACCCGGCGTTCTGGGTGAAGGCGCAGGTCGATTTCGCGGCCGCGAACCCGGCGCTGGCGCCGTCGCTCGATCCCCGCAAGCTCGCGGCGCAGGTGGTGCAGATCCTGAAGCACGACGTCGACCTCGACCTGGTCGCGGTGCTGGGCGAGCTGGGCCAGCGCAAGGATCCCTTCGCGGTGGCGCTCGCGAGCATCATCGAGCGCGAGCCGATCGGCGAGACCATCGCGGCCAGCTTGCGGTTGAACGAGGTCGCGCGGCCCGAGGTCGAGCGCTTGCTGTCGGGCGAGCGCACCCGCGTTTCCCAGGGCTTCGCGCACGGTTTCATGCAGCGCGCCGGCGCCGACCGCGCGGCCCTCGAGGCGGCGATCGCGCTGGTCCACCACGTGAGCCTCAAGGTGTTCTGGAAGCACATCGACCTCGCCAAGCTCACGCAACCGGCGCAGCGCGGACTGGTCCAGGTGCTGCCGATGTGCGACCCAAGCCCGGCCGTCGCGCGCGATCTGCTGCGCAACGCCAAGAGCGGCGGCCCGCTGCTCGCGGCCATGCCCGCCGCGGCGCTCATGCCGCTCATCGGCGAGGTCAGGGGCTTCCTGGAAAAGGCCGATCACGTGAACGCCGAGCCGGTGGTCGACGCGCTGGTGCGCTCCGGCGACGGCTCGGTGATCGCGATGCTCGGCGAGCTGGCGCTGGCGCGCGACGGCGGCGAGTGGCGGAAACAGACCATCGAGCCGCTCCTCAAGGCGCTCATGCACGAGGGCAAGGGCGAGGAGCTGGTGCTCCCGATGGCCAAGGGCAAGAAGGTGCCGCCCAGCACCCGGCTCGTCGCCTACCAGGCGCTGCGCGCCAATCCAGAGCTCTTCGAGCGCGCCATCAAACGCTCCATCTCGGATTCCTCCGAGCCGCCGCAGATCAAGAGCTGGCTCGAGTCGGTGCGCGGTGGCGGTGGCGGCGCGCTCAAGTGGGCGCTCGCCATCGTCGCGGTGCTGCTGCTCGCCGGCGGCGGCGGCGCGCTCTGGTACATGAAGAAGGAGAACCTCGACTTCGCGGGTCTGGTCGCGCGCTTGAAGGGCGCGCCCCCACCGGTCGAGGAGACCACGGCACCGATCGCCGTAGCGCCGACGACACCGCCCCCGAGCGCGGCACCGGCTCCCGGCACGCCAGGAAATAAAGCCGGCTCGAGCGCTGGCAAATCTCAGGATTCGAAGAACGCTTCCGGCAAATCAACCGAGACCAAGCCGAAGCCCACCCCCAAGCCGCAAAAGCCGCCGGCGGGCGGGAACTGAGCCGCGCCATGCCCACCCACGATCCTCAAGGCACCCGCGGTCTCTTGATCGATCTCTTCCTGCTGATGAAGACCATCGGCACCCACGGGGCCGATCACCCGCTCACGGCCAAGGGCGCGAGCCTGGTCGTGGAGAGCCTCAAGAAGGCGGTGCCGCCCGTCGAGCTTCACTTCGTGGGGCACGCGGTGTTCCGCGATCGTGCGCTGGTGCCGCTCGACGTCGACGAGTTCTACAAGGTCCAGGAGCTGATCGGCGCCGCGGTCGGCATGGGCGCCACGGAAATCGTGATCGATACCCTGCCGCCCGCGGCGGAGCTGGTGAAGCTCGGCGATCTGCTCGCCGCCGGCGCCAAGGGAATCGCCGCGCCGTCGGGCGCCAAGCTCCGGGGCATCGCGTGGCGCGACCTGCCCGCGGCGCGCTGGGGCCGCGACGCCGAGGACGTCGATCCCGAGGTGTTCTGCGCCACGCATCTGTCGCTCGCGATCGCGCGCGCCGAGGAGCTGATCGCGAAGAGCAGGCAACCGTGGAACTGGAGCCACGGCATGGCGGTGGTGCGGCGGCTCGAGAACGCGGTCGACCGCAGCGCCGACGGCATGGCGCGGGCGCTCGAGGTGGCGCCCGGAGAATGGTCGCCGGCGCGCCGCGCGGTGAGCGCCGTGTACCGGCTCTTGAACGCCACCGGAGCGCTCGAGGTCCAGAAACAAGCCGCGCGCGCGGCGTCGCACGCGGTGCTCGGGCTCGCGTGCCACGGCCTGGCGCCGATCGGCGGCACGCCCACGGTGAAGGCCGCCGCCGCGGCGCTCGGCCAGCTGCTGCCTTCCCCATCCCAGGGCGGCAAGCAATCGCGGATCGCGCCGCACCGGCTCAAGGTGTGCGCGCTGCTCCACGAGATCTCCCACGCCACCTCCGATCCGCGCGAGTGGGAAGGCCTGCCGGCGCTCATCCACCTGGTCTACGACCTCGAGAAGGGCCGCATTCCCGGGAACGTGGGCTTCGCGCTCACCTACGCCGACCTGCTGGCGCAGGCCGCGGCCAAGATGGGCGACGGGTTCGACGAGCGCTCGGTGCGCACGCTCGTCTATGCGTCGGGCGAGATCCCGCTGGGTGCCCATGTGACGCTCGCCGACGGGCAAGTGGGGATCGTGCTCGACCACGGGAAGTCGGGCGATCCGCTCCGGCCGCGGGTGCTGGTGGGGACGCAGATGATCGTGCCGGACCGGCCGGTGATGCTGCGGCCGCCCGATGCGTCCCCCAAGACGCGCACGGGAACCCGTTTCGGTGCTTGAGCGAGGCCAGCGCGTCCTCGAGCGGTACGTGGTCGAACGCACCCTCGGTGCGGGCGGCATGGGTGCCGTCTTCGTCGGCAAGCACGACCGGCTGGGCTTCGCGGTCGCGATCAAGCTGCTGCTCGACGCCACCGACCTGGCGCTCAAGGAGCGCTTCCAGCGCGAAGCGGAGCTCATGGGAAAGGTGCGGCACCCCAACGTGGTGTCGGTACTCGACTACGGGTTTCTGGATAGCGGCTATCCGTGCATCGTCATGGACTTCGTGGAGGGAGAACCGCTCGACCGGCGCCTCGGGCACCTGAACGGTGTCCCGTGGCAGACCGCGTGCGACTGGGTGCTCGGCATCCTGGGTGGGCTGGGTGCCATGCACGACGCGGGAGTGCTGCACCGCGACTTGAAGCCCGCCAACATCGTGCTCGCCAAGGGCGCTCCCGAGTACGCGAAGATCATCGACTTCGGCATCGCGAAGGATCCCGGCGACTCCACCAACAAGCTCACCCAGACCGGCGGCATCATCGGCACGCCGGCCTACATGTCGCCGGAGCAGCTCCTGGGCGGCGCGCTCGACGCGCGCTCGGACCTCTACTCCGCCGGGCTCATCTTCTGGGAGATGCTGACGGGGACCACGCTCACCAAGGGCAACGACGTCTCCGCGGTGGTCGAGCGGCTGCGCAGCACTCCGGCGCCGCCCAAGGCGCCGCTCTCGCTGCCCGCGGTGCCGCGCTCGTTGCAGGATCTGGTGCTCGCGTCGCTTGCGGTCGACCCCGAGAAGCGGCCCGGCTCGGCGCTGCAGTTCGTCGAACGGCTCAAGAAGGTGGCGACCGCGGCGTCGGTGCTGGCGGCGTCGCCGCCGACCCCCGGCACGCGGATGCCCGCTCCCCGCGTGCCGGGGGCGCAAGGAGGGCAGGGAGCACAGGGTGCGCCACGCCCGCCGCTCGCGACCACTCAAGAGGAAGGGCCGATGACGCGAGTCCGCGCGCGCGCCGTCGAGCCCGCCGAGGGCGGCGAGGATCGCGTCACGCGGGTGCGCGGACCGATGGCGCCCGGCGCGGGCGGCCCAGCGGACGCGGCCGAGCCAGGCGCCACGCGCGTGCGTGCGAGGGTCGAGGCTCCGCCCGAGGAACCGTTCGACGAGCCGGCGACCGAGGACCTTC
>CAZYWA010000137.1:0-16203 GCA_964650975.1 uncultured bacterium | reverse complement strand
GTGGAGGGCGGCGGTCCCTCGCCGGCGGAGCGGCCCATCGCCAGAAGAGCCGGGCGCTCGAGCCGCTTGCGTCAGCGTGCGATCGCTTCGTCCGGAAAGTCCGGCGGCCCGGCCCACTCGTCGCGCCCGCTCGGGTCGCGGCTCGCGAGCGTGGTTCGTAGCAAGCCGTCCTCGAACACCCACATCGTTCCAGGTCGGCCGGGGGTCCAGGTCTCGTCGCAGGTGAGCGGCTCGGTGGCGACGATCGCGACGCGGTCGTGCTGCCCGGCGGTGGCGCTGAAATCCACCTGCACGTCGGCGTCGCGAAGCGTCGCGCGGCCGAACGGCGCGCTGCGAATCAGGTGGCAGAGCTTGGTGCCACAACGCGCGAAGAGATGGCGCCCGTCGGATAGCAGCACGTTGAAGCTGCCTTCCGCGCCGAGGACGCCGGTGAGCTCGGCGATGGTCCGCCACAGCTCGGGCAGCCTGTCCTCGGGATAGCCGTCGGGGAACGCGGCGCGCAGCTCGCCCAGCATCCAGCAGAACGCATGCTCGCTGTCGGTCTCGCCGAGCGGCGTGAAGTCGGCGAGCCGCCGCTCCTTCACCGCGGGCAGCGTGCCGTTGTGGGCGAAGGTCCAGTGCCGTCCCCAGAACACGCGCTTGAACGGATGGGTGTTCTCGATCGCCTGCGCGCCGCGCGTCCTGCGGCGCACGTGCGCGATCGCGATCAGCGTGCGGATCGGGTTGAAGCTCAGGAACCGGGCGAGCGCGCTGTCGCAGGCGGGCAGCGGCTCGAGGAACGTGCGCGCGAAGCGGCCTTCGTAGAGCGCCAGACCCCAGCCGTCGGAGTGCGGCGCGGTGCGGCCGCCGCGCATCGCCAGCCCGGTGAACGAGAACAGGATGTCGGTCGGGACGTTGCAGTCCATGCCGAGCAGCTCGCACATGCACGCGCATCCTAGCAGCGCGGCTCGCCGGGTCCAGGCCCGATCCTCGGTTCACGAGATCGTGCGCTCGGCCACCCGATACGTGGTAGGTTTCGCCGCCCCGGATCACGTGACGAGCACGAGTCCGGCACCACCTTGCCCGCGCGCTCCAGACCTCCCTCGGCAGGCCACCCGGCGCCGACCGCGAAGTTGCGGAGGCGCTCGCCCGTGCCGCCTGGCGACGACGCCGGTGCGGCGGAGCTGGCGGGCCGCGTCGCGGCCAATCTCCGCGAACGGCGCAGACAGCGCGAGCTCTCCCTCGACGACCTCGCCACCGCGTCCGGCGTGAGCCGCGCGGCGCTTTCCCAGATCGAAACGCTGAAGAGCAATCCTTCGCTCGGCGTCCTGTGGAAGATCGCGGTGGGGCTGGGCGTGCCGTTCGGCGAGCTCATCGGCGAAGCGGGACCGAGCGTCAACGTCCTGCGTCGAGCCGACACCCGGGCGCTCCGCTCCGCCGACGGCAAGATGGAAAGCCGTCCCCTCACGCCTGCTGGCTCGACCCGATGGATCGAGGCCTACGAGCTCAAGCTCGCGGCGCGCTCGAGCCACACGTCGGAGGCGCATGCGCCGGGAACCTTCGAGCTGGTCGTGGTGCTGAGCGGGTTACTGCGGATGCACGTGGATGCGGATCGCTACGAGCTCGGGCCCGGGGATTCGGTGGCGTTTCCAGCCGATCGCCGCCACACCTACGAGAACCCCGCGGGCAACGAAGCTCGCTATCACGATCTGATCGTCTACCCACGGTGAGTTTCTTCGGGGGGCTGTTCCAGCCCCCCACCCCCCGGTCGGCTCGCTTCGCTCGCCGCGCGCCTGCAGCGCGGTGCTTCTGCATGGGACCACCGCCGCGACGGGCGCGGAAGGGCGGCACTTCCGCGGCGCCGGGCTCGTAACTCTGAGTCAAACGCCGGACGTCGCGTCGGCGGCGAGTCATTCATCCCTGGGCGGCGCGTCGCCCGTGAAGTCAGGAGGGCCGCTCCACTCGGGGCGGCCAGACGGATCGCCGCTCGCGAGCGTCGCGCTGAGCGCGCCGTCCTCGAACACCCAGAGCGAACCCGGGGCTCCGGGAATCCAGCGCTCGTCGCAGGTGAGTGGCTCGGTGGCGACGATCGCGACCCGGTCGCCATCGGAGGCGAGAGCCCGGAAATCCACCTGCACGTCCGCGTCGCGTAGCGTGGCGCGGCCGAACGGCGCCTGGCGGACGAGGTGGCAAAGCTTGGTGCCGCAGCGCGCGAACAGGTGCCGGCCGTCGGCGAGCAGCAGGTTGAAGCTGCCTTCGGCGCCGAGCGTTCCCGCCAGGTCCGCGACGGTCTGCCAGAGCTCGGGCAGCCGGTCTTCCGGATAGCCGCCGGGAAACGCGGCGCGCAGCTCCGCCAGCATCCAGCAGAACGCGTGCTCGCTGTCGGTGTCGCCGAGCGGCGTGAGCTCGCCGAGCTTTCGCTCCTTCACGCTGGGCAACGTTCCGTTGTGGGCGAAGGTCCAGTGCCGGCCCCACAGCGCCTGCTTGAACGGATGGGTGTTCTCGATCGTCTGGACGCCTCGAGTCCTGCGCCGCACGTGGGCCACCGCGAGCAGCGCGCGGATCGGGTTCTCGCGCACGAAGCGGGCGAGCGGGCTGTCGCAAGCCGGCACCGGCTCGAGGAAGGTGCGCGCGAAGCGGCCGTCGTAGAGCGCGATCCCCCAACCGTCGCCGTGCGGTGCCGTGCGGCCTCCACGCAGCGCCAGACCGGTGAACGAGAACACGATGTCGGTCGGTACGTTGCAGTTCATGCCGAGCAGCTCGCACATCGGGTCGCCTCCGGGATCCGCCACTGCTTGCGCGAATGACTCTGCGTCCGTTATAACAGACATACCGATCGAGAACGGAACCGCCACACCACCCGGCGCGAAAGAGGAGCCGATCCATGTCGAAGTACCTGCTCGTCGAATCCCGCGACCCCTTCGATCGCCGTCCCGCCAACGATCTCGCCGCGCTCGCCGCGGAGCTGGCGACCGAGCCGAACCAGGTGACGCTCTTCCTGATCCAAAACGGCGTGCTCGAGGCGCGCGACGGCGCGGCGGCAGCGCGGCTCGGAGCGTTGCGCGAGCTGGGCGTGACCGTGCTGGCCGACGAGTTCTCGCTGCGCGAGCGCGGCATCGCTCCCGAGCGCTTGTCGCCGCTCGTCAGCTCCGCGTCGCTGGGCGTCGTGGTCGCCCACCTCGCGCGCGGCGACCGGACGCTCTGGCACTGACCGTATTCCAGCCGGGAGACCGCGATGCCCGACACGAGATCCACCACCCTGACCTTCGTGCTCAACGACCCGCCCTTCGAGAGCGCGCGCAGCACCACGGCGCTCCGGCTCATCGACGCCGCCGTGAAGCAGGGCTTCCACGTCAACGTGTTCGCTTACGAAGGCGCCGTGGCGCTGCCGTTCGCCAAGCAGGCCGCGCACGCCAACGCGATCCATGGCCACGACGTCGCGGAGGAGCACCATCCGCTGCCCAAGGACTGGATCGCGGCCATCCTCGACGAGGCCGAGCGCCGCGGCTTGCGCGTGGACTGGGTGAACTGCGGTCTGTGCGTCGACGAGCGCGGTGTCGGCGAATCGATCCCGCGCACCCGCCGCGGCAGCCCCGCCGACCTCTGGAAGTTCGTCCAAGCCTCCGTGAACACCCTCATCATCCCCACGCGCTGAGGGAGGAAGGAGCGTCTATGTCGACCAAGCACCTGGTGATCCTGGATACTGCGTATCGTGCGAACTTGGAGGAGCAAGACGACCCCGTGCTCTGGCTCACGCACTCGCTGCGGCGCGCCGGAGCCGATCTCGACCTGCTCTTGAGGGGGAACGCGGTGAACTACGGCGTCAAGACGCAAGATGCGTCGGGCCTGGTGTTCGGCGACTGCCCCCAGTCGCAACCGCCGCGCATCGCGCGGGACGTGCGCGCGCTCGCCGACGAGGGCGTTCGCGTGTTCTACGTCGACGAGGACGCGCGCGAGCGCGGCATCGCCCGAGACGAGCTCATCGACGAGGTCGAGCCGGTCTCGAATCGCGCGGTTTCACGGCTCTTCGAGAGCTACACGGGCATCTGGCAGTGGTAGCGAGCGAGCCGCACGGCCACGCGGACGGCTACCACGTCCGGCCTCTCGACGCGCATCCGGACCGCTTGCCGCTGCTCATCGAGGCCGGCGGGAACGGCGATCCGGCGCGCCTGGCCGACTGGCTTCGCGAACGCGCAGCCTGGGTGAGCGAGCAGCTCGCCAGCTGGGGCGCGATTCTGCTCCGTGGCTTCGCCATCGACGACGCGCCCACGTTCGAGCGCATCGCGCGGGCGGTGAGCCCGGATCTCGAGAACGAGTACCTCGGGACGTCGCCGAGGAATGCGCTCACGACCCACGTGTTCACCGCGAGCGAGCTCCCTCCCTTCTACCCGATCCCCCAGCACTGCGAGATGAGCTTCCTCCGCGAGCCGCCCCGTCGGCTCTTCTTCTGCTGCCTGGTGGCGCCCGAGGAGGGCAGCGGCGAGACGCCGCTCGCCGATTTCCGGAAGGTGCTCGCCGATCTCGATCCCGCCGTGCGCGCGCGCTTCGAGGAGCGCGGCTTGCGCATCGTCCGCAACTACGCCGGTCCCGGCGGCGGCCGGCGCTTCGATCCGTGGCGCCTCAAGCGCTGGGACGAGATGTTCGGCACGACCCGGCGAGACATCGTCGAGCAGAAGTGCCGCGATCAGGGCTTCGAAGCGGCGTGGACCGATTCGGGGGGACTGCGGATCGTGTCGACTCAGCCGATCGTCCGCCGCCATCCGGAGACCGGCGCCGAGGTGTGGCACAACCACAGCACGACGTTTCACCTCTCGCAGGCCGCCGGCGAATACCGCCGCATCCGCGCGATCCGGCCCGGTCTGAGGAACGAGGTGCTGTGGCGCGTCGCGCGGGCGCTCGAGGGCTTGCAGCGGCGCAAGCCCACCGACGAGCTCGCCATGCAGTGCACGCACCTCGACGGCTCACCGATCGCCGACGCCGACGTCGAATCCGTCCGCGAGGCGGTGTGGCGGCACCTGGTGGTCTTCCCGTGGCGTCGCGGCGACGTGGTCGCTCTCGACAACTTCGCCGTGTCACACGGGCGGCTGCCGTTCCGCGGACCTCGCCAGATCGCCGTCGCGTGGGCCTGAAAAGCGGTGGCCTGAAAGGCGGCCCTGCGCGAGCGCGAGCCCGACGAGCATCGCGATCACGAAGAGCCCGATCGCCGGCGTGCCGGTCACCAGGCACACCACGGCGGGTCCGGGGCAAAGTCCCGTCAGCCCCCATCCGACGCCGAACACCGCGGCCCCGAAGACGAGACGCCGGTCGACCCGGGTCCCGGTGGGCAGCGCGAATCGATCCGCCAGCACCGGCCGCGCGCGTGCGAGCACGCGCGGGAACCCGAGCGCCGTCACCGCCACCGCGCTTCCCATGACGAATGCCAGCGTCGGGTCCCAGTGGCCGGTGACGTCGAGGAAGCCGAGCACCTTCGTCGGGTGAGTCATTCCCGCCAGCCCCAGGCCCACCGCGAACACCAGTCCCGCGAGAAATGCGACCACGCCGCTCATGGCCGCGCCAGGCCGCCGAGCACGTGCACCACGATCCAAACGGTGAGCATGCCGGTGCTCATGAACGTGATCGTCGCGACCAGCGAGCGCGGCGACCTGCGGCCGAGACCACAGACTCCATGACCGCTGGTGCAACCGTTCCCCGGGCCCGCGCCCAGTCCGACGAGCAAGCCGCCGATTCCCAGGACCAGCGGCGAGCGCGGCAGGCTCGCCGCGAATGCCTCGGGATGCGCCACGCGGAGCAGCACCCCACCCGCCAGAAGCCCGAGCACGAACGCCGCGCGCCACCCGATCTCGCCGCGCCTCGGAACGGCGAGGCCGCCGACGATGTTGCTGATGCCGGCGAGCCGTCCGTCGAGGAGGAGCAGCGCGATCGCGGACACGCCGATCAGAGCGCCACCGGCCACCGCGGTCAGGATTTCGGAGAGCCGCATCGCGGGTAGTTTCTCAGGTCGTACGCAACAGCCGGCGCCGCGGGAGCGGCGCCCTCCAAGGCCCGTCGTGCCGTGGAGGGCCGCGCTTCTGCGCGGCCGGGCTGCGACATTCACGTGGATTCATCTCGATCGATCGCTGCCCGGGGGGCTGCGGTCCCTCGCAGCCGCAGCGTCCCATCGGGATCCAACGCTGCGGACGCGAGGGAGCGCGTTTCGTCCTCAGAACCGCACCGCCACCTGCGCCGAGACCGAGTCCTCGGAGAGCGTGTTCTTGACCTCGGTTCCCGGAATCGCGGCGTTGGCTGGCGGATAACTCGGCGCTCCGGCGCTCACGAACGGACCGGTCTCTTCCGCGCGGAACGCGTGGTAATACGCCACATCGAGGCCGATCCGATCGGTGAGCGCGATGCCGAGGCCGCCGCTCAGGTGATGCTGCACGATCGCGGGCGCGAACACGTTGAAGAACTGCTGCGACGACAGGATCGGATTTCCTCCGTAATTGTAGCCGGCGCGAATCGCGAGGCTCGGTGTGAGCCGGTACTGCGCCCCGAGCGACGCCGTGTAGATGCTCCTCCAGCCGAACCCACGCACGTACGGGCCGGTCGGGCTCGCGGCGAAGCCCTGGCGCTCGAAGCCCTTGGTGTCGGCGTAGTCGATCCACTTGAGATCGAGCGCCAGCGTGAGCGGATCCACCGGCGTGAAGCTCGCGCCGATACCGGCGATCAGCGGGTAATCGAGGCCGAACCGGAAGCGCGTCGGCGCGCCGTCGGGAAACTCGGAGTTCCACGAGAACGTGTCGAACCACTGCGGGCTCTTGACGCTCGCTCCCAGGGCCAGGCTGGGCAGCAGCTTGAACGTCGCCCCGGCGGTGACGCCGAAACCCCACGACGTGGCCGCATGCGAGCCGGTCGGGTAGCCGGACGCGTCGGGCGGCGTCGCCGGCCAGGGATTGACCGCGAGCGAGGCCCAGTCCGCGTCGAGCCCGACACCCACCGAGAGCGTGGGCGTGAGCTGGTACGCGATCGAAGGCGTCACCTGCAGCAACTGGTAGTTCGAGTAGATGGACCCGAAGCCACCCGCCGACTGGGGTGCCGCCAGCGGATTGAACTGCCCCGACGGATTGGGCTGGTTCCCGGGATAGTCGACGCCGAAGCCGCCCACTCCCACCGCGGTGAACGAGAACGTCCACGGGCTGGTCGACTTGTAGGCGAGCCCGAAGGCCGGAATCACCGCCTCGCGCGCGGCGCTCTTGACCGTGCCCGAGGCCTGACCGGAAACCGAACCGCCGAGCGTGCGGTCGGGCACGAACACCTCGGCCGCGAACTCGATCGAGCTCTGGTCGAGGAACGAGGCCGACGAGACGTTGCTGGTCACCGAGCCGATGGCGTCGAGCGAGGTCGCGATGCTGGCGCCTCCCATCGACTCGCTCACCGAGCCGTTTCCGTGCAGCACGTGACCGTTGGTCGCGGACGCGGAGGACGGTACGAGCAGCACGGACGCGAGAAGCAGCAGGTGCGGGAATCGAAGCGGGAGTCGGCGCATGGCGGTCGTCCTTTCGGGTCCGCCGGAAACGGCAAAGGCCAGCGCTCGCCGAGGAACGCTGGCCTCCGGTGGTCCGGTCAGCCCGGGGATGCGGGTGTCGTCAGGAGTCCATGAACGGATGCCGGTCGCTGGTCGCGTCCCGTCGCTTGACGCTGTCCGTTATACAGGACATAAATCTCTGCAACAAGACTTCAACCGAGAGGGGCCCAGCCGAGTGAACGCTCGAGAGAAATACGCACGCGAGGAAGTGGCGCGCGACTACGAGCGGCGCCGCTTTCGTGGCCTGCGCGGCAGCACGCTCGATCGACGGGAGCGCGCGGCGCTGGTCCGTGCGCTGGCACGAGCACCGGGCTCGGGAGGCGTCGTTCTCGACGTGCCGTGCGGCACCGGCCGGTTCCTGGGCACGCTGGCGGGCGCCGGGTTCCGCCCGGTGGGAGCCGACACCTCACGGGCCATGATCGAGCGCTCCCCTCGCGACCTGGATGGCCTGGGCCTGGTGCGCGCCGACGCCGGTTGCCTGCCGGTGCGGACCGCGAGCGTCGCGGGCGCCGTGTGCGTGCGGCTCATGCACCACCTGTCCCACCCCGAGCGCGTGGCCGTGCTGCGGGAGCTGGCCCGGGTGGCACGGCGCTTCGCGGTGGTGAACTACTACCATCGCCATTCCTTCAAGAACCTCCTGCGGACCGCCGGCGCGCGCCTCCGCGGAAGCCCGAGCCGAGCGCGGAACCGGCTGACCCGGGGCGAGATCGAGACCGAGGTCGGCCTGGCCGGCTTGCGCGTCGTCGAGATCTTCCCGGTCACCCGCTTCTGGTCGGAGCGGCTCATGGTGCTGGCGGAGCCACGGCCGACGGAGCCGCGATGAAGAGGACCGCCGCGCCGCCGTGCTGGGACGCGGCCGGAAGACCCCTCGAGATCCGCGAGCGGGCCGGCTCCGGTGGACGTGCACCGTGGACGACGTGGAGCTCGTCGACGTGAGCCGAGCCTGGACACCCGAGGATCTCGCCGCGTTGCCGCTCACCAGCGCACGCCATCTGGGCCGCAGCCGGTGTCGCTTCGAGGTCCGGCTGCCGGAGCGCGGCGCCTTCCTGGTCAAGATCTACCGGCCTCGCTCGCTGC
This sequence comes from uncultured bacterium, assembly GCA_964650975.1. Classification (GTDB taxonomy): domain Bacteria; phylum JADJOY01; class JADJOY01; order JADJOY01; family JADJOY01; genus CAZYWA01. The sequence goes on along the minus strand of CAZYWA010000137.1, from coordinate 7,586 downwards.
GGAAAGCGCTCTTCTCCCACGAGCGACGCGGGCGAGCGGAACGCGAGTGGACGAACGCGTTTCGCGCGCGCCGCGCCGGCATCCCCACCGTGCTGCCGGTGGGCCGCGCGCGCCCCGCGTGGAGCGGTGACCGGCGTGAGGTCATCGCCTACCCGTTCCTCGCGGGCGCGCGCGACCTCACCTCCGTCCTCGGTTCGTCACGCACGTCCGCGACGCAACGGATCGCGGCCCTCGAGTCGGCCGCCTGGCTGATGCGGATCGCTCACGACCGCGGCCTCACGATCGACGACTTCCCTCCCGGACAGGTGCTCTTCGGCGTCGAGCGCCGGCCCGTGCTGGTCGACCTGGAGCGCGCGCACTGGTCCGAACGGGTCGGCTGGCCGCGCCGCATTCGCGATCTCGCGCGCTTCGATCGCGGCCTCGCCGAGATCGAGCGAGACCATCCCCGGTCGGCGAGCAACGGCGAGCGGCTCCGATTCCTCCTCGCCTACACCGAAGCCGGCGCGCCGCCGATCGGCCGCGACGCGATGGTCCGCTGGGTGCGGATCCTGAGTCAGGCATCGATCCGACGACGGACGGGGCGCCGGAAGCGGGAGCTCGCGGCGCTGCAGTCGGCGGCACCGGTCACGTCGATCCCGCTCGGGCTCGCGGACGGTTATCTCGCGTGACCCCATCACGCCTCCGCGATCTGAAGCACCAGCGCCTCAGCCTGCTTGCGGATCTCGGCCAGGGCGGTCGACTCCCAGAGAGTCCCTTTGCGCAAGGCGCCGATGGCGACCAGCCCGGGGATCCGAGCGCCGTTCGCGTTGATCACCGTGCCATCGGGATCGGTGCGGATTCCGAGCAGGAGCTCATCGGGCGCGAGCCAGCCCTTCCCGAGGAGCTGCGCCATCAGCGGGCCGTCGAGCCGCCGAGATCCGCACTCGGGGCCCGTGCAGTTCACAACCTTCCTCACCTGGACGCACTCGACCGTGCTACGGCCCCGGCGACGAAAGTCGACGCGCGCCAAGCCCGATTCGACCTCGACGTCGAGAACCCGTCCGGCTATGAGCCTGAGCCGCCCCGAGAAACGCAGGTCGGCGATGAGACTCGCCGACTCCGGCGGCATCCGGTGTCGATGCACTTCCCAGTAAGGGCGCATGTGACGCACGAAACGCCGCCTCTCGACGACCGGCATGCGGCTCCAGAGCTCGGGCGTGAGCTCGCGCAGCCCGTCGATCACGCTGCGCCAGCTCCCGCCCTCGAGCCGCGCCGCGTCGACCTCGCGCCGGACCCAGCGGTAGAGCTCGAGCGCGCGCAGCTCGCGCGTTCCGGAGGGCGCCGCCATCGCGCGCGGCGGCGTCGCGCGATGCACCTGCGGCAGCAGGCCGTGCCGCGAGATCGCGTGGATGACTCCCCGGTGGCCGCGCAGCTCGAGCGCGATCGCCAGGTCGATCATGGTGAGCCCCGCGCCCACGAACGCCACCGGGTCGTTGGGCTCGAGATCGGCGGTCGCGGAGTCGTCCCACGGATTCGATGCGTAAAACGGCGAGGCGAGAAATGCGCGGTTGGGAATGTCGAGATCGCTGGGCGGCGAGTTCCCGAGTGCCAGCACCACCCAATCCGCGTCGAGCGTGGCGCCCGAGCGGAGCTCGATCCGGTAGCGCGCGTCGTGCCCGGGCAAGATCGCGAGCGCTTCGTCGTGAACCACCGAGAGCCGGCCACGCCCCGGTCCGTCCGAGCATTCGGCGAGCGCGTCGGTCGCGTAGTCTCCGAAGAGCTTTCTCGACACGAAATCGTCGGGCGAGAAGCGCCGGCCGAAGTGAAGCCTGAGCCAGCGAACGAAATCGTCGGGGCGGTCGAGCCTGAGGCTCATCCTGGCGGCGACCACGTTGAGCGGCTGGTGGACGAAGCGCCGCGCGTACGCGAGCCCGCGACCTTCGTTGCCGACGGTCCTCTCGATCAGGTGGACCCGTGCGACGTCCGGGCAGGTCTCGAGAATCGTGAGCGCCACCACGGTTCCGCTGAGACCGCCGCCGACGATCGCGACGCTGCGCGGTCGCGGGCTGGCCAGAGTCCCGAAGCGGCTCGCGTTGCCGGCGTCGGATCGATCGCCGTCGTCGCGATCGATCGAAGCGGACGGCGCACTAGCGCTCGCCCGGGAGTGGCTGAGGGTACGCATGCGATCCTCCCAGAAGGTCCGCTCGGGGCGGACATGGGGAGGGACACGCGTCGGATTCGACGGTTCGGTCGTGCGCGGCGTCCCACCCGAAAGAGGCCTGCGGCACGGCGAGTCGCCGTGCCGCTCCGGGGTCGCCGCGCTGTGTTCTCGTGTATCGAGTCGCGCTTCGTCGGTGACCGATCAAGAGAGAGTTCCTGGATGACGAACGTGGAATCGGGTTTCGAGCGGATCGCTCAGGCTCGGGTCGGCACCAGCGCCGCCAAGCCGCAATCGCGGAGATAAGAGGTCAACCGCTCGCGCACGCGCGCGGCGCTGGGCTCCCGGGGGAGCTCACGCGCGAGTGCGGCCGCTTCCCCGAAGTCGATGGTGCGCACCACCCACTTGATGCGGAGCAGGCTGCCCGGGTTGACGCTCAGCGCGTCGAGACCCATGCCCACCAGCGGCACGGCGGCGAGCGGGTCCGCGGCCATCTCGCCGCACACCGTGACCGGCTTTCCGACCGCATGAGCGCCCTCGACCACGCGCGCGATCGCCGCCAGCACCGCGGGATGGAGCGGATCGTAGAGGCGCGCGACGCGTGCATTGTTGCGGTCGACGGCGAGCAGGTACTGAGTCAAGTCGTTGGTTCCGATCGAGACGAAATCGACCCGGCTCGCCAGCTTTTCGATCTCGTGCACCGCCGACGGCACCTCCACCATCACGCCGACCGGCGGGAGCGTTTCCGGCAAGTGGTCCTCGCGAAGCTCGTCGCGGGCTTGCCGGAGCAGCTCGAGCGCCTGCTCCAGCTCGTCCACTCCGGAGATCATGGGGAACAGGATCGAGAGATTCGGCGAGCGAGCGCCCGCCCGCAGCATCGCGCGCAGCTGGGTCTTGAAGATGTCGGGCTGGTCGAGGGTGATGCGGATGCCGCGCCAGCCGAGGAACGGATTCGGCTCCTCGATGGGGAAATACGGCAAGAACTTGTCGCCCCCCACGTCGAGGGTGCGCAGCACCACCGGCCGCGGAGCCATCGACGACAGCACCTGCAGGTAGGTGGCGTGCTGCTCGTCCTCGGTGGGAAACCGGTCGCGCAGCATGAAGTGGAGCTCGCTCCGGTAGAGCCCCATCCCCTCCGCGCCGGCCGCCAGCGCCGCGGTGAGATCGGTGAGCGGTGCCGAGTTGGCGAAGAGCCGCAGGCGCCGCCCGTCGCGAGTCTCGGTGGGGAGCCCCACGAGGGCGGTGAGCTCGCGGTCGACGCGTGCCCGTTCCTCGACGAGCACGCGGTAGCGATCGCGAAGCGAGTCGTCGGGGTGAACGCAGATCCGCCCCGCGTCGCCGTCGACGATCACCTCGCGTCCGTCGAGATGGTCGAGCGCCACGGGCGGCACGCCGAAGACCGCGGGAATCGCGAGTGCGCGCGCCAGCGACGCCACGTGCGACGCACTGGTGCCGCGCACCGACACCAATCCCGCGAGCCGGTCGAGCGGCGCTTCCAGGAGGTCCGCGATGCCGATCTCGGTCGCCACCAGCACCGCGCGCTCCGGGTACCTGTGCACCGTTCGGCCCGCCGGCCTCAAACGCTCGACCAAGCGCCGGCCGAGCTCGCGGACGTCCGCCGCGCGCGCGCGCAGGTACTCGTCCTGCATCTGCTCGAAGCGGCCCTCGTACTCGGACGTCGCCGCGCGAACCGCACCCGCGGCCCAGCTTCCGTGCGCGATCCGTTCCTCGATCGCCCGCGTGAAGCTCTGGCTCTCGAGGAGCATCGCGTGCGCTTCGAGGACTCCCCGCTCCGAAGCGGCGAGGCTCGGTTCGAGGCGCTCGGAGAGGCGGCGCAGCTCTGCGGCTTCCTCGCGCGACGCGGCACGGATGCGCCCGATCTCGGTCTCGGGATCCCACACCAGATCCTCGACGAGCGGCTCCAGGTCGAGGTCGCGTGCCAGCACCACCGCATGCCCCAGGCCGATGCCACGCGCGCTCCCGACTCCTTCGAGCAGGAAGGCTCCGGCGTAGCCGTCGCGATCGAGACGCTCGAGACCCTGGCGCGCCTGGGCGCGCGACGGAGCGGGGCCGAGCGCTTGGCGCGTCCGTGTGACGATGCGGCTCGGCGCCGCGTCGACCTCTTCGATGATGGGACGCCGCGCGCGCCGGGGCGGAGCGGTCTCCGAGGAGGTACCGCGACGCGAGGACGGAGGAGATGCGCCCGACATGGCCCGATCCTCATCGAGCCGCTTTCCACCGGCGAGGATGCGCGCTCCTCGAGCGCGGACGCACGGGTCAGCGCCCCGACCGAGGGGAGATCGCCGGCGCCGGGTCGGCCGATGCCGGGCGTGCGGCCTCGTCCTCGACGAACACCCGAAGCTTTCGCAAGCTCACGTACACGGTCTCGCCCTCGCGGAGCTCGAGCTGCGCGTAGCGTTCGCGGCTCAGCTCGGCCTCGATCTCGGTGCCCAGGTCGACGCGTTCGAGCGCCAGCCGCACCCGCGGACCGAGCGCTTTTACGAAGCGCACCTTCGCCTCGATGGCCGGGTGGCCGTTCCGGTTGCGCTCGACCTCGACGTCGTGCGGGCGCACGTACGCCACCGCCGCCGCATCGAGGGTCTCGTGATGCTCGGGCACCTCGACGTGCAGCTCGCCCAGCTGCGCCTTTCCCTGGTGCACGCGGCCGTGGAAGAGGTTCACGTCGCCCAGGAAGTTGTAGACGAAGCGGCTCGCCGGGTGATCGTAGACGTCGTCGGGAGCGCCGATCTGTTCGATGTGGCCTTCGTTCATCACCACGACCCGGTCGGCGACTTCGAGAGCCTCCTCCTGATCGTGCGTGACGAACACGGTGGTGATCTTGAGATCGGCCTGAAGACGGCGCAGCCAGCGGCGCAGCTCCTTCCGGACCTTGGCGTCGAGTGCGCCGAACGGCTCGTCGAGGAGCAACACGCGCGGCTCGACCGCGAGCGCGCGAGCGAGTGCCACGCGCTGACGCTGCCCGCCGGAGAGCTGCGACGGATAGCGGTTCGCCAGCCAGCCGAGCTGCACCAGCTCGAGCAGCTCCTGGACGCGCGCGCGGATGTAGCCCTCGAGCGGCTTGGACTTGCCCCTTCGCACCCGCAACCCGAAGGCGACGTTCTCGAACACCGTCATGTGACGGAAGAGCGCGTAGTGCTGGAAAACGAACCCCACCTGGCGCTCGCGGACGTGGCGATCGACCACGTCCTCGCCGTGGAACAGGACCGAGCCGGCGTCGGCCACCTCGAGCCCGGCGATGATGCGCAGCAGCGTGGTCTTGCCCGAGCCCGAGGGCCCGAGCAGCGCCAGGAGCTCGCCGGTGTCGACGTGCAGATCGACGTCGTCGAGCGCACGAAATTTGCCGAAATTCTTGCGGATGCCCCGCACCTCGATGCTCATGACAGCTCCATCTCTTCTTCGGACGTGGCTTCGCGCACCGCGGCGCCCACGCGCCACTCCACCAGGCTCTTGGCCGCGAGCGTCACCAGGGCCAGGAGCGCCAGCAGCGACGCGATCGCGAACGCACCGACGAAGTCGTACTCGTTGTAGAGAATCTCGACGTGCAGCGGCATGGTGTTGGTGAGCCCGCGCACGTGGCCCGAAACCACCGACACCGCGCCGAACTCACCCATCGCTCGCGCGTTACACAGGATCACGCCGTAGATCAGGCCCCACTTGGCGTTGGGTAGGGTTATGCGCCACAGCGTTCGCCAGAAGCCCGCGCCCAGCACCACCGCGGCTTCCTCCTCTTCGGTGCCCTGCGCCTGCATGAGCGGGATCAGCTCGCGCGCCACGAACGGGAACGTGATGAAGACCGTCGCGAGAACGATCCCAGGCACCGCGAAGATGATGTGAATGTCGTGCTCGTCGAGCCACGGACCGAGCCAGCCCTGCAAGCCGAAAAGCAGCACGAAGATCAGGCCGGAAATCACGGGCGAAACCGAGAACGGCAGGTCGATCATGGTGATCAGCAGGTTGCGGCCGCGGAAATCGAACTTGGCGATCGCCCACGCCGCGGCGATGCCGAACACCAGGTTGAGCGGCACCGCGATCGCCGCGGTCAGGAGCGTGAGACGGATCGCGGCGAGGGCGTCGTGCTTCGCCATCGCGCCGAAGTAGGTCGCGAAGCCCTTGGCGAGCGCCTCGACGAACACGGTCGCGAGCGGCAGCACCAGGAAGAGCGTCAGGAACGCGAGCGCGGTGCCGACCAGCAGCCAGCGCACCAGGCGCGGCTCGCTGATCACGGCGCGGCGCGGGTCGGGCGGCGCGGCGGTCGATTGGGATGTGTGCATCGTCGGGTCTCCTCAGCGTGTGCCGTCGGGACCGGTGCGGCCGCGGGCGATTCCCCGCGTCACGCGCCTTTCAAATGCCGTCCCTGCAATCGAGCCTGAAGAACGTTGATCAAGAGCATCAGCACGAACGACAGCACCAGCATCAGCACCGCGATCGACGCCGCGCCCGCGTAGTCGTACTGCTCGAGCTTGGTGACGATGAGCAGCGGGATGATCTCGGATTTCATCGGCATGTTCCCGGCGATGAAGATCACCGAGCCGTACTCGCCGAGGGCGCGCGCGAAGGCGAGCACGAAACCGGTGAGTACCGCGGGCCAGAGCGCCGGCATCAGCACGCGCCAGAACGTGATCCATCGCGAGGCGCCGAGGCTCGCCGCCGCCTCTTCCAGCTCGGCGTCGAGGTCCTCGAGGATCGGTTGCACGGTGCGCACGACGAACGGCAGACCGATGAATGTGAGCGCCACGAAGATTCCGGCCGGCGTGAACGCGACCTTGATGCCGTGCGGCGCCAGCCACCGGCCGATCCAGCCGTTGGGCGCGTAGATCGCGGTGAGCGCGATCCCCGCGACCGCGGTCGGCAGCGCGAACGGCAGATCGACCAGCGCGTCGACCAGCTTTCGCCCCGGGAACGGGTAACGCACCAGCACCCACGCCACCAGAAAGCCGAACACCGCGTTCACCAACGCGGCGAGAAACGATGCACCGAAGGTGAGCCGAAGCGACGCGACGACCCGTGGCGACGAAATCGTGGCCCAGAAGGAATCCCAGTGAAGCGTCGTCGCCCGCAGCACCAGTGCAAACAGCGGCACCAGCACGATCAGGCTCAGGTAGGAGACCGTGAAGCCGAGCGCCGGGCCGAAGCCCGGCAGCACGCTGTATTTGCGGAATCCAGAGCGCGAGGTCGCGAGAGTCGACATGGTTGGCCTGATTCAGATCGCCGGTCAGGGAGAAAAACTGGGGGCCACCCGCCAGGGGTATCGGTGACGCCCAGGGCGCGTCCGCCGCAGCAGGTTCGAGGGTCGGGCGGATGGCCCCCAGCGATGCACGAAAGAGAACGCCATCACCGCGCCTGGAAGATCTGGTCGAAGACACCTCCGTCGGCGAAGTGAATGGACTGCGCCCGCTGCCAGCCGCCGAATGCCTCGTCGATGGTGAAG
>CAZYWA010000136.1:0-16225 GCA_964650975.1 uncultured bacterium | reverse complement strand
TTTCGGCGAATCGGACCGGGCCTCACGGCGAGCTTCGTGACCCTGCTCGCCACTCTCGCCACGGCGGCCGGCTTCTACTACTCGCCGGGCTCACCCGAGCGGGCGGTACCCGAACAGCCAGGCGTGTCGGTCGTGCTGGCGAGCGGCGACCGCACCTTTCCGAGCGGCACGCAGTTCTACTCGGTGGTTCCCGATTGCACCGCGAGCCGGGCGCTGGCGCAGGTGCACAAGTCCGCGCAGGGCTACCACCTGCTCGATCTCGCCACCGGACGAACGCAGCCTTGGCTTTCGATCCGCGACCCGGCCGACAACGTGGTCTTCCTGTGCGACAGGGACGATCTCGTGATGGCCGACTGGCACGACGGCAAGACGATGATCTTTCCGGCGCACGACCTGGCCGCCGCGAAGCCGCTGCGCGGCTTCGACGGGCTTTCACTGGGCCCAGGGCGCTTCGTCGTGTCGCCCGATCGGGAGCTGGCCTGGTACCTCGACGCCGCGCACATGACGATCCGGGTGGCCGAGCTCGCGACCGGCCGGGTGCTCGCCGAATCCCCGCGTTTTGCCGGCGGGCTCGCCGCGCTCCATGGCGACCGCGCGGTGACCGCGAGCGAGAGCCAGTGGCATCTGTGGCGAGTCGTTCGCTCGGTTCCGGTGCTCTCCGACCGATCCTGCGACGTGTGCAGCGGTCGACTCGAGCTCGAGCGGTCGGCGCCCCTCGAAGGGGACTGGAACCCGTTCTCGTGGGTGATGCCCAACTTGTTTCCCAACGACACGGTCGGCACTGACGAGCGGGTGTTCGTGTCCTCGGTGCAGCAAGGCAGCGTGCACGCGATCGATCTCGCGACCGGTCGAGAGGTGGCGCGCGTGGAGCTGGGCACCGGGATTCGCCACATGACCTACGCCCCGGGCCACGATCTGGTGGCGGTGTCGGGGTGGACCACGGGCCGGGTGTTCCTGCTTCGCGGGCGCGACCTGTCATTGGTGCGGACCGTGGACGTGGGGTCGCGGCCGCGCATCGTGAGCTTCGCGGAAGACGAGCGTTTCGCGTGGGTGGGGAGCGGCGCCGGGGTGGTGCGGATCGAGGTCCCGGCGACTTCCGCGCCGCCGGCACGCGACCCGTCGACCGGTGCTAAGATCGGCGTCCCCGTCGCGGCCCGAAGTAGACCGTGATCGTCATCGCCGACCGTTTTCGCATCCATGCGCCGAGCTGGGTGCCGCGCCAGCCGATCGTGACCGAAGCATGAGCGCCCGGGTTCTGCTGGTGCGGCCCTGGAGCCGTCGCATTCCCACCGTGGTGCCGAGCCTCGGGCTCGGATACCTGGGCGCGGTGTTGCAGCGAGCCGGCCACGTCGTGTCGGTGGTCGACGGCATGCGCGATCAGATCACGCCCGACGCCTTCGCCGACTGGTACGACGGGCAACGCTTCGACGTGGTCGGGTTCCAGTCGTTCACCTGCGACCTGCCGCAGGTGAAGCAGCTCGCCGCCGTCGCGCGCCAGCGCAACCCGGATGCACGGCTGGTCCTGGGCGGCCCGCACGCGAGCGCCGACCCCGATCACGCGCTCGGCTACTTCCCGCAGATGGACTTCGTGGTGCGCGGCGAGGCGGAGCGCGGGGTGGTCGGACTGATCGAGGCGATCGACGGCCGGCGCCGTTTCGACGACGTCGAGAACCTGGTGCGGCGCGGCGACGCGCCCGAGGCGCGTGCCCCGGCCCAGTTCGTGGAGGATCTCGACTCGATCCCGTTTCCGGCGTGGGATTTGATGCGGCCCTCGAGCTACCCGCCGGCACCCCACGGATTCGTCGCCAGCGCGTTTCCGGTGGCCCCTTTTCTGGTGAGCCGTGGTTGCCCGTATCTGTGCGCCTTCTGCGACGCCGCGAGCACCGCTGGACGGCGTTTACGGGTGCGCAGCATGGAAAGCGTGCTCGCCGAGATCGACGAGCTGGTGAATCGCCACGGGGTGCGCGAGCTCCATCTCGAGGACGACAACTTCACCACCAACCGCAAGGTGGTGCGGGCGTTCTGCGAGGCGCTGCTGTCGCGCGGCTCGCCGGTGAGCTGGTGCTGCCCCAACGGCATGCGGCTCGACACCGTCGATGAGGAGCTCTTGGCGCTGATGCGGCGCGCCGGGCTGGTGGCGTTCGCGGTGGGAATCGAATCGGGATCCGAGCGGGTGCTGGCCGCGATGCAAAAAGACCTCGATCTCGAAGCCCTGATGCCGAAGCTGCGGGCGGCGCACCGGCTGGGGCTCAAGACCACCGGGTTCTTCATCGTCGGTTATCCGGGTGAGACCGAGGAGGACTTTCGGAAAACCGTTCAGCTCTCGCTCTCCCTCGACCTGGATCACGCCCAGTTCTCGAACTTCCTGCCACTACCCGGCACCCGAGCGGCGCACACCGCCACCAGCGGCTCGGATCCCGAGACGCTCGCGTGGGAGGAGTTCCTGACCACGGGCGGGCGCGGCTGGGCACCGCCGAGCGTCGACGTGCGGTCCTGGCAGCGGCGCGCGTTCCTGCGGTTCTACTTCCGGCCGCGGGTGCTGATGGGCGCGTTGCGTCAGGTGCGTACGTGGGCGCACTTCCGTTACTTGCTGCGCAGGGTCTGGCGGGTGTTCGTATGATCGCCGTCGGGTTTGCAGCACGGAGCAGCGCGTGCGCGTGACCTTCCTCGCGATGGGCTGGGAGCAGCTCCCGGTGAGCTTGCTGTCGGCGCTAGCGCGACGCGACGGCCATCGAGTGGGGCTCGCGTTCAGCGCCTCGCTCTTCGACGATCGCTACTTCCTGCACCTCCCGAAGGTCGCGCGACTGGTCGACGACCGGCGGCAAGTCGTCGACGCGATCGTCGCGCAGCAGCCGGACGTGCTCGCGTGCTCGGCGCTCACCAACTCGTACCGCTGGATGCTGTCGGTGGCGCGCGAGGCCAAGCTGCGCTGCCCGGGAATCCGCGTGGTGTTCGGTGGGGTGCACGCGTCGGCCGTGCCGGAGCGCGTGCTGGCGCGCAGCGAAGTCGATTACGTGTGCGTGGGCGAGGGCGACGTCGCGTTCCCGGCGCTGCTGGGAGCGCTCGAGCGGGGAGGACCGGCCGAGCCGATCCCGAATCTTCGCTGGAAGGATCCGTCGGGGCGCATGGTCGCTGGACCCCAGCTGCCTTACTTCGCCGATCTCGACTCGCTGCCGCATTTCGACAAGCGGCTCTGGGAAGAGCACCTGCACGTGGCGGACGTCTATCTGACGATGGCCTCCCGCGGTTGTCCGTACCGCTGTACGTTCTGTTTCAACAACTTCTTCGTCGATCTTCCCGACGCCCCGCGCGGCAAGTACGTCCGCCAGCGCAGCGTCGCCCACGTGCTCGACGAGCTTTCGTCGGCGCGCCGCCGTTACGGGCGCCTCGAGCTCATCAACTTCCAGGACGACGTCTTCACCGTGGACAAGGCCTGGCTCTCGGAGTTCCTGCGCCGGTTCCGCGCCGAGATCGGCTCGCCCTTCCGGTGCATGAGCCACCCACGCTACGTGGACGGCGAGGTGGCGGGATGGCTCGCCGACGCCGGCTGCGTCGGCGTGCAGATCGGCGTCCAGTCGATCGACGACGACTTCAAGCGCGCGAGCCTCAAGCGCTACGAGCAGTCGTCGCACGTCGAGCGCTCGATCGACGCGCTGGAATCGCGCGGCGTGTCCGTGCAGGTCGACCACATGCTGGGCATTCCGGGTGAGCCGGAGGACTCCCACCGGCGCGCGACGGCGTTCTATGCGGCTCACCTCCCGTCGCGCATCTCGATCTACTGGGCGACCTACTTTCCGGGCACCGAGATGATGCGCGAGGCCGTCGCGAGCGGACGCTTGAGCGAGCACGACGCGCGCGCGATCGAGGAGGGCGAGCTCACCGGTTACCACGACCCGGCCGTCGCCGAGGACCGCGTCCGGGACGCGGCGCTGCGCGCTCACGGCGCGCTCTTCCGGTTGCTGCCGCTGGTGCCGCGCCGCTGGCGCACACGTCTCAGGCCGGAGTGGTTTCGCCGCTGGCCCGCGTTCGCGGTGGAAGCGCTCGGCGTGACGGCCGTGTTGTGCGGGGCGCTGCGCCCCAACGGCCGCGAGGAGCGAGCCTACGCCCGTCACTACGCTCGCAGCCTGGCTCGCTGGGCGCTGCGCCGACTGGCACTGCCGGTCTTCGACGCGACGCCGGCGCCGCGCTGGGTGGTCGCCTAGTCTCCGCGCCCGCTCCTCTCACGGGACCAGCGCGCGATCGAGATCGATCGCGAAACCTCCAGCCGCGCTCGTGACCAGGAGCCGCGAGCCGCCGCCGTCGAGCTCGGGCCAGCGCAGTCGGCGGCCCAGCTGCCAGGTGCGGCGCACCGCGAAGGATTCCAGGTCGACGGCGCTGAGATCGCCCGTCACCTCGTTCGCGACGTACACGAGCTGGCGGTTGGCGTCGTAGGCGAGGTTCCGGATTCCTCGCGCCAGGTGCAATCGGCGCGTGACCTTCTGGTCCGCGATCGAGATCTCGGCCAGGTCGCCGGTCAGGTTGTCGGTCATCCACAGCCTCGATCCGTCGCTGGCCAGGTAACCGCGGACGAAGTCGCTGATCGCGTAGGGAGCGTGTGCAAAGATCCGCTGGCTGGTGCAGTGGCCCCGATCGGTGCAACGAAAGAGAGCTCCGCCCCCCGAGGCCCAGACCTCGGTGGCGGTCACGGCGAGGTCGGCGGTCGCGGCATCGAAGGCCAGGAAACAGCTCACCGCATCCTCGTGGATCGCGCACAGCCAGCGAGTACCGGCGATCGTGAACGAGCGACGGCCGTTCCCCCGCACGACCGAGAAACCGAGCGAGGATCGCGCCTCGGCCTCGGTGGGCGGCATGTAGGTCACGCAGCGCGGCGGGTCGCGTTCGTGCCAGCGGCAGACCTCGCTCGGCTCGTAGAACGGGACCACCACTTCATGGCGATCGCGATCGACGAGGCCGTTGTCGCCCGTCTGACCTCGTGCCCAGACCTCGGGTGCGCTTGCCGGGCCGCGGAGAAGCGAGAGCGCATGCGGCTCCTCCTTGGTCCCCACCAGAAACGTGCCGGGCTCGAGTCCGTCGACCAGGAATCGGTTGTCCCAAGCCCCCAGACCGGTGGCGGATCGATAGATCTCGGTCACGCCCGGGGGAGCGGAAAACGGCCGCGCGGGCAATGTGTACCAGCCGTAAACGTGCGCGAGGATCAAGGTCGCCGCAGGCAGCACTCCGATCGCGAGCCGTTCGCCTGGCCCGCGGTCTCTTCTCGCGAGGAGCAAGGCGGGCGCGAGGAGCGGCAAGGGCGAAACCGTCCACGCGAGGAGGAAGAGCGGCGGCAGGCTCAGCCGGCAGCCGTCCACGGCGTAGGCGACCACCGCGAGCCCCAGCCAGAGCCGCGAATCGAGGGCCGGGCGACGGAGCGAGATCGCGGTCCCGAGCACGGCGAGCGCGATCACCAGGGTGCGCGCACCGGTGTCGAGGCGCGGTGCGGCGGTGTCGATCCAGATGCCGCCGGCCAGTGCCAGGAGCCCGAGCGCCACGGCCGGCCGACGGGAGCGGGCGATCGTGCTCGTGGCGCGCCGCGGGAGGAGCGGCAGGAGCAGCGCGAGGGCATATCCGACCGGTGGCGCGAGGGGCAGCAACGGGTAGGTGTGCCGCGCGGCCGCGCGCACCCGTGGGTCGGAAACCAGCAACCGGGCCAGCGCCGCCACCAGCGCCCACAGCAGGAAGGCCGCCGCGGCGACTGCGACACCCGGTGCCGCGAGCATGGGGCTGGGTTGCCGGTGGAGCGCGTCGAGCGCCCGGCGCAACCCCAGGGCGACCGCGCTGGCCGAGGCCGCCACGATCGCGAGGTAGATGGCACGCGCGAGCGCTCCGCCCACCGGCGCGGCCTCGGAGGGGCGGCTCGTCACGGCGCGGAACCGAGCAGCCGCTCGACGTCGACTCGCACGCCGCCGACCACCGATCCGAGCAACAGGGCCTGGCCGTCGGGCGTGAGCGAGAGCGTTCGCATGCGTCGTCCGACGTGGACTCGCCCGCGCTCCGCGAGGGTCGCGCCGTCGATCGCGACCAGATCGCCCGTGACTCGATTCCCCACGTAGGCGACGTTCCTGCGCTCGTCCCAGAGCAGCAGCCTGAGTCCGCGACCGAGGCGGGCCGTGGCTTCCAGGCGGAGCGGGTCGCGGCCGAGCTTCGCGACCGTGCCTGCATTCATGTACGCGGCGTAGATCGTTCCATCCGCGGCCATGGCGACCTTGGTCTTGTGCGCGGCGGTCAGGATCCAGCGCGACCGTCCCGGAAGGTCGATGGTCTCCTCGTCGATGCGTCCGTCGGTCGAGACGATGCGTACCCTCCCTGCATCACCCAGGATCAGGCGCTGGCGGTCGGAGTCGATGGCAAAGTCCCAGAGCTTGTCCCCCGTCGCCGCCACGTCGCAGCGATGGCTGCTCAGATCGGCGACGGAGATCTGGTTCTGCTCGTCGAGGATGTAGAGATGTTCTCCGGAACGGTCGAGCAGCAGCCACCAGGGCGTCTGAATCGGGCAATCGATGGGAAGCCGCTCGACGAACAGGTTGCCCAGCGCTCGCGCCGGCCGCTCGGGCCGCGCGCGGCTCAATCGGTCGATGCCGTTCTCCATGAACTGACCCACGTACGCGGCGTCGCGCTCACAGTCGGCGGCCAGGTCATCGGAGGGCAGGTAGCGAATGCCGGCCAGGGAATGGCCGCCGCTCTCCGGAAATACCACCAGCCCACGTTCGCGATCGTGGCTCCCTGCCACCACCGGCCAGCCTGGACACGGCTGGACCAGGAAGTGCGCACCGGAGGGAATCCCTTCGTCTGCGCCGTGAAAGAACGGAGTCGCGACCCGGCCATCGAGCGTCTCGATCGATGGCATGAACGCCGTCTGAGCGAGCCGGCCCCAGAAGAAGGCGAACGTGACGAAGCAGGCGAGCGCCAGCGATCCCGCTTCGCGGAGCAGCTCCCCTCGCAGGATGATCCAGGGCGCGAACAGCACGATGGCGTGCATCGTGATGCTCAGGGCTCTCCATCGCCACGCCATCGGAAAGGGGCCCGCGACGCCAGGGAGCAGAGCCACCGCCAGCAGTGTCCACGGAACCAGCGCGCCACGCCGGATGTGCAGCGACCCCAGGACCAGCACGAAGAGCATCGCCGTTGCCGCCAGCTCGGTGTCCGACAGGAGTGGCGCCCAGGTGGCCAGGAGCCAGAACTGGATCGCGACCAGTGACCAAAACACCGACCGGGCTGCCCATTGCACCATGGGCCGGCGCAGGATCGGCAGGGTCCGCACCGCTCGCAGCAATGGAAGGCTGGCCACGAGCACCAGGGACAGAGGTGCGAACACCAGCGCCCACACGGGAAGGAGCCCGGCCACTGCCCGAAGCGCCGGGCGTGGGCTGGGCCAAGTCGCGGGCCTGAGCCGGGCGAGGCGTCCCAGCCCGAGGCCCAGTACCAGGCCCACAAGGCCGAGCGAGACCGGAACGCCCAGAATCGCCACGAACGCACCGGCGACGGCTCCGACGAAGTAACCGATCTCGTTCCGTATCCCGATCCGTGCCGCGAGATCGGCGAGCCAGGGGCCGCCCGCATGGGACGCGATCTCGGCGCACGGGACGAGTCCGAGCGGGATGCCGAGCGCGTAGCACAGCCACCCAGTGCGCTGGGCCAGTTGCTGTCGCGTCATGAGGCGCGTTGCCGAAGCGGACCGGAAGCCCGCCGGGGAGCAGGCCGGGTCAGCACCTGTTACCACGCGCTGCTCGCCCGCGGCGACGTGCGCCGAAGCCGCGCGCGCTGGATGCACGCAATACGCCGGCATTCCTTGACGGTCTTCGGGACTGGCCGATAGCTTCCGAACGATCGGTCGCAGTCCTCGAAGTCTCGCGAATGATGACGAACCGGCGAACTCCCGCGGTCGCGGGCCGGTTTTATCCGGACGATCCCGCGGTGTGCCGGTCGATGCTCGCCGAGCTGACCGTCGCGCCACCGGCCGCCTTGCCCGCGAGCCCCGCCGGGTCTCCGGAGCTCTCCTCGCCCGTGGGCTGTGTCGTTCCCCACGCGGGCTGGGTCTACTCCGGCGCCGTGGCCGGGCACGTGCTCGCCCGCGTGGCCTCGAAGCTTGCGCCCAGCACGGTGGTGCTCTTCGGCGCCGATCACTGGGGCGAGGCGCGGCGGCGCGCGCAGGTTTATCCCGATGGAGTCTGGGCGAGCCCGCTCGGCGACGCGGCGATCGACGCGGACCTGGCGGCCAGCATCTGCGGCGAAGCCGGTGATCTGGTCGAGTCCCGGGCTTCGGCCCATCGCCGCGAGCACTCGATCGAGGTGCAGGTGCCTCTGGTTCAATGGTTGTGGCCGTCCGCCAAGATCGTCCCGCTGCTGGTTTCACCGGGCGACGATGCTCCGGAGCTCGGGCGGCGAGTCGCGCGCGCGGTCGAGGGACGCAGCGATGTTCTCGCCCTGGGCTCGAGCGATCTCACTCACTACGGCCCGGGCTACGAGTTCACACCGCGGGGCGGCGGTCGTCAGGCTCTGGAGTGGGTCAAATCCGCCAACGATGCGGCGATCATCCAGGTCATGACCTCGATGCGCACCGACGAGGTCGTGCCGGAATCCGAGCGCCACCGGAACGCGTGCGGTGCCGGCGCGATCGCGGCGGTGATCGCGTTCTCCCGGGCGCGAGGCGCCGAGCGCGGCGAGCTGGTGGAGTACACCACGAGTCACGACGTGCGCCCGCGCGGCGAGCCCGTCGACTTCGTGGGCTATGCGGGCGTGGTGTTCCTCGCTTAGGCCCTGGACCGCGCCGCGCCGCTTTCATTCGGATCGTCGTTCATCCCGAGAGGCCCTCCATGTCCGGACCGGTCGTCACGCGCTTCGCCCCGAGCCCGACGGGCTATCTGCACGTCGGTGGCGCCCGGACGGCGCTCTTCAACTGGCTCCTGGCTCATCACACGGGCGGCAAGTTCTACCTGCGCGTGGAGGACACCGACCGGGAACGCAATCGTCCCGAGCTTCTGGTCCCGATCCTCGGCGGCATGAGCGCTCTCGGGCTCATGGCCGACGAGTTCGACGCAGCGGGCGATACCGTGTTCGATGCGATCGCCGCGGACGATCCATGGCATCGCCGAGCGGTTTTGCAGTCGAGACGGCTGGTTGCCCACCAGCAGGCCGCGCGCCAGCTCCTCGAGGCCGGTGCGGCGTACCGCTGCGTGTGCACGGCCGATGAGCTGGCGGAGCGCCGCGCGGAAGCGCAAAAGGCTGGCCGCCCGCCGGGCTACGACCGTCGCTGCCGGGAGCGGCCGGCGCCGGCCGGCGACGCCGCTGGTGTGGTGCGATTCAAGACGCCCCTTGCCCGCACCATCGCCTGGGTCGACAAGATCAAAGGCCCGCTCGCCTTCGAGTGCGACCAGATCGAGGACTTCGTGGTGCTGCGCAGCGACGGAACGCCCACCTACAACCTCGCGGTGGTGGCCGACGATGCGTGGATGCGGATCACCCATGTGGTGCGCGGCGACGATCACGTGTCGAACACACCCAAGCAGATCCTGCTCTACCGGGCACTCGGTCACGGGGAGCCCGACTTCGCGCACGTGCCCATGATCCTGGGCGGCGACCACAAGCGGCTCTCGAAGCGGCACGGCGCGACCAGCGTCACCGCGTATCTCGACGAGGAAGGATTCCTGCCGGATGCGCTGCGCAACTACCTGGTGCGGCTCGGCTGGAGCCTGGGAGACCAGGAGGTCATCTCGCTCGAGGAGATGGTCGAGGGCTTCACGCTGGAAGACTGCGGCACGGCCGCGGCGGTGTTCGATCGCGAGAAGCTGACGTGGCTTTCCGGCACCTACATCCGGGCCCGCGATCCGTCCCGGCTGGCACGCGAGTGGGCGAGCTTCCTGGCGCTCCCCGAGCGAGGCGAAGCGCGTCTGGAAGTGGCCGCGGACGCGAAGCTCGAGCGGATCGTGCGGGCGTTGCAGGAACGCGCCAAGACGCTGGCCGAGATGACCGATCAAGCGCGGCTCTTCTTCATTCCGGACCACGCGGTAGAGTTGCCGCCCAGCGACGGCAAGGACGCCAAGAAGTGGCTGACCGCGGATGGTGTCGCCGCGCTGCGCGAGCTGCTGGCGATGCTCGACACGATCGAGCCGTTCGAGACCGAGCCGATCCACGCGGCGCTGACGCGGCTGGCCGAGACCCGAGAAGGCAAGCTGGGGCGCGTGGCGCAACCGGCGCGAATCGCCGTCAGCGGCGGCACGGTGAGCCCGCCGATCGATGAGACCCTCGCGATCCTGGGACGCGAGGCCGTGCGAACCCGGCTCGCCCGCGCGCTCGAGCTCTACCAGACCGCCTGAGCGATACCGGCTCGAATCCCGATCGCCGTCGCCGAGGACATGCCCGTGAGCCAACCACCGATCCCCGAGATCAAGTTCTGTCCCGGCTGTGGCACCGGATTGAAGGGTGCCACGAAGTTCTGTGCGGAATGCGGATTCGATTTCGGTGCCATGACGGCGCGCAGCAGCGTCGGTCCGACCATCGTGGTGATCGCCGCGGCGGCGCTCTTCGTGGGCGGCATCGTGTGGGTGGCGGCGCGGCGCGGCACGCCGACGGTTCCCTCGGCCGCCACGCCCCGCGGCCCGGCCGACGTGATGACCCAGGCCGCGACCCAGGGGCAGGGCGTCGCATCCACCGCGGCGGGTCCCGGAAATCCGAAGGTGGCCAAGGAGCAGATCGAGGTCGCGCTCAAGCCGCTCCGCGACCGGGCCAAGGCCGATCCCAGCTCGATCGACGCCAAGCTCAAGCTCGGCTACGGCGTCTATCGCGCTTCCAGCTTGCTTCCCGACTATCTCCCCGAGGCGGAGGGAATCTTCAAGGATCTGCTGGCGAAGGATCCCGAGAACCTGGACGCGATCGTGGCGCTCGCGAACGTCTACTTCGATTCCGAGCGGCCGCGCGATGCGATTCCGCTCTACGAGAAGTTCCTCGCCAAGAACCCCGACGAGGCGAGCGTGCGCACCGACCTCGGAACCATGTACCTCTACGCCCAGCGCACCGACGACGCGATCCGCGAGTACCAGAAGGTGATCGCGGCCAAGCCCGATTTCGTCAACGCCTACTACAACCTCGGCAATGCGTTTCACGCCAAGGGTGACAAGGAGAAGGCGCTCGAGGCGTACCGCAAGGCGCAGACGCTGAATCCACCCGACGACTTGAAGCAAGAGCTCGAGAACGTGGTCGCGAATCTGGAGGGGCGCGCACCCAAGACCGTGGTCGCGAGCGCGGCTCCCGGAGAGCTGCCTCCCGGACATCCGCCGCTCGATGGCGGTGCGATGCCGGGGACGGCGCCCGCCGCCGAGGTCCCGTCCGGGCCGAGAGGAGATGTCGAGGCGGTCTTCCGCAACCACCAGATCCTGGGCCCGAAGGTCACCCGCTTCGAATGGGACAACGACCTCTCGGTGAAGGTCTGGGTGAGCGGCTTCCCGATGGACCAGATGCCCGAGGGCATGCGCACCATGTTCCTGAGCAAGGTCGGCGCGCAGCTCGCCGAGATCCACAAGAAGGCGGGGAACGCCGAGGTTTACCGCGCCGAGCTCGTCGACGAGGCCACCGGTGCGGTGATGGCGACGACCGAGGGCTGACCGGCGCTCAGCCGCCGCCCTTCGTCCCGGGCTCGCCGTCGAGGCGGACGGGACGTCCGTCTCGTACGACGTAGGTTGCGCCGGCCTCGAGCTGCGCCGGGATCCGCGTCGCGAGCCCGGCTGGATCCTCGATCCAGCGCGTCTCGTTCGGTATCTCGCGCCCCGCCGCGATCTTCACACCGCCTCCCAGCACCGCGCCGTGGCCCACGGCGACGCCCAGCAGGTTCATGTGCGTCGGCACCACGCGATCGCCGTCACGAACCCGGATCGGTCCCGCGAAGCTCGTGTCGTAGTGCCAGGCTCCGGACGCGAGCCACGCGCTTCGACCCACCACCGACATCTGCGCACCGGGGAAGCTGATCTCGCTGCCCCGCATGAGCACCGCGAAGCTCGCGATGCCGTTCCACGACACGCGGGCGCCGGGCCCGATCACGCTCCACTGCACGCGCGCGTGCTGCCCGATGTGGGCACCGTCGGCGAGGATCGAGCCGCGCACGGCCGCGCCTGCGTCGATCACCACTCCGTCTCCCAGCACGCAGCCCTCGACGGTGGCCGTCGGATGAATGCGGCAGCGCCGTCCCTTGTGGTTGAACGATCCCAGCAGCCGTCGCGGCGTCCAGGGAAACGCACGCAGCACCCGCCACGCGGCCCAGCCCCAGGTGCGCGGCTCGCTCGCGCGCGCCAGGCCTTCGCACATTCCACCGACGATGTTCACCAGCAGCACGTGGGTCCAGTGGCGCACGTGAAAGAGGTAGCTCGCGGTGATTCCGATCGGCACCCGTTCGCCGGGGACGAAGGGCGGCGCGGAGCTGGGGACCGCCTTCTCCTTGGGCTCGAGGACCAGCGGCTCGAATTGCTCGAAGTCGAGAGGGGCCACGCGGCCGTCCTGCACCCAGAACACGTCGTAGCAATGAACGGTCCGTCCGGCGTGCTCGACCGCGCGGAGGTTCATGAGCGGCGTGGTGAAGCGCACGAAGGCGCAGTCGGGAAGCGCCAGCACGCGGTTACGCGGCTCGCTTCCCACGGAGCGCACGAGCGCGGTGATGGCGGCCCGGCTGGGCAGCACGTGTCCGCCGATCACCAGGCACGGCGCTCCCGCGGGGACCGCGTCGTGGGCATCGAGCTCGACGACATCGAAGCCCAGGCCAGCGAGCACGCGCCTTCGCCATTCGCGGAGCGTCGTCCCGAACACCTCGAGCTCGCTCGCGGCATCGCCCCAGGGAGCGACCGGGTCGAGCGCGGGCAGGACGAACGCTTTCATCGGTCGACGCATGGTGGTGGAGCGGTCGCTCGATTTAGCGGAGTCGCGTGAAGCGGCGCAAGCGCGATCGTGCTCGCGGCGTCTTTTGACTGAAAATTTGCGCCCCTGGTAGCTTCGCGCCGATGCGCGCCTTCATCCTCGAGAGTGACCGCACGGTCGCGCCCTTCGGGGATCCGGTGTCGCAGACCTGGATCGGCGACCGGCGTCTCCGCGAGCACCAAGAGCGGGGCCTGACCGAGCTCGGCTTCGAGGTGCGCCGGGTCCGGGATTTCGCGGCGATCGACGATCCCGAGTACCTGCTGGTGCAGGATCACGTGTTCTTCTCGGCTGGCGTGCTGCGCCGCTTCGTCGACGGCGCGCGCGCCGCCGCGCCCGGCGTGAGCTCGGTGCTGGCGTTGCCGCGTGGTCCTTTCGTCGAGTTCACGCACCGGATCCAGGACCTGCGCTTCGAGAAGGACTTCTCCTTCGCCTCGGGAGAGCGGGCCCTCTACGGGATCTTCTGGGTGCGCTCGCGGGTGGCGAGCTTGAGCGCGCTGGTCGAGACCGCGCGCCGCGAGGTGATCGAGATCCGCGAGTGGTCGTTCCCCGTGGACCTGAGCGCCATGGGCGCGCGGGGCCGCACCATGGCGGTGCCGATCACCACGGGAGTGGTGATGCACGTGTGTCACTGGGTGCACGTGTGGCAGGCGAATCTGTTCTCGATCGGGCTTTCGTGGGCCCGCGTGCTCTTGCACCGCAAGGCGTGGGCGACGTGGGTGCTGCTGCGCTCGCTCGCGGCCACCAGCCGCGGGCGGATCGCCTTCGGCTTCCTGGGGCGGCTCAACGTGATCGGCCGCGGCTCGACGATCCACCCGAGCGCCGTCGTCGAGGGCTCGATCCTGGGCGAGGGTGTCACGGTGAACGCCGGCGCGCAGGTGCGTTTCTCGGTGCTCGGCGGGGGCGCCTCGGTGGGCGAGCAGGCGATCGTGAACGGCTCGGTGGTGGGCGACAAGACCATCGTCGCGCAGCAGGCGCTGCTCAACCTGTCGGCCGTCTACCCGGAGAGCTTCGTCAAGACGATCCAGGGCGGCCTGGTGGGAAGCGAGTCGTTCGTCGGCGGCCGGGTGCGCTTCTACGATCTCAAGCTCGAAGGCACGATCGAGGTCGAGAGCGACGGCGGCCTCGCCGACACCGGGCTCAATTTCCTGGCGGGCTGCGTCGGGCACGGAGTGTCGATCTCCGGCCCGGTCTGGGTCTATCCGGGACGGTCGATCCCGAACGGCTACCGCATCATCCAGCACCCGAAGCAGGTTCTGGGACGGATCCCGCTCGGGCTCGACACCGGAGAGTTTCTGGTGAATCAGGGCGGCAAGCTGGTCACCATGTCCTCGACGCGCGCCAGCAAGGCGCGCCCGCCGGGGAAGAGCGACGCGGGCAGCGGAGGCGAGTGACGCGATCGGGCGGCGTCCCACCACGCCCCGACGTCACGGCGGGCCGGTGGGCGGCACTCCACTGGGCGGACCGCGTTCGATGACCCGGGTGCTGCGGTCGTTCTGGAATCGGCGCCGCAGCGTCGGCTCCGGGGGCGGCTCGGGAGTGGCGCCGTCGAGCGCCAGCATCGCCGCGACCACGGCCAGGCAATAGAGCGCACCGAGGAAGCCGATCAAGAACGCGTTCTCGGTGACCGTGAGCAGCGCGGCGCCGACCATGCCGCTGCCCGCCACGAACAGGACCGCGCCCCCGTAGCGCGTGACCCGCTTGTGGCGGGCCCAGATCACCAGCAGGGCGCCCCAGGCGCCGGCCGCGACTCCCGCCAGCAGGAGTCCCACCGCGAGCCATGGGTTGGAAATCGACATGACGGGCGGCACGCCGCGAGCCTACTTGGAAGAGGGCGCCGGGAAAGCGGCCGGTTCGAGGAAAACCGCCGATCGCCAAGGCTCCGGCAGGGGACGCGAGCCTACACCGGTGCCCCCGGCCAAGTCTCTCGCGGCCCGCGTGATCGGCCGGAGGCGCGCGAACCGGGTGGACGTGTATCATCGTTGGGTTGTTCTTTCGTCGCCCCCAGCCGTTCGATCTCACACCACATCCGGAGCGGAAAGAGATGCTGCGTCGCGGTTTGCGATCCCTGGGCGGGCCAGTGCTCGCCCTCCTCGCCGTCACCTCGTTCGTCCCTCGGGCGGGCGCGGGCTTCATCGATCACATGAGCGATCCCAACGACATCGGTCGCAACAAGGTGCCGCGCACGGGCAGCCGGCCGGTGCTCGTGTTGCGAGTCGAGATCGGCACCCCGCCCGACTGGACCGACATGCTCAATTTCTACGATCCATCGAATACCAGTGACGGGTTCACTCGATTCTGGGAGGCCGAATCGATCGGTGCCTACCGGCCGCAAGCCGTCATCCCGGCCGTGGTTCACTACGACACCTGCCCGATGCCGCCTCCCCACGACGACTGCGTGATCGAGCGCGGCGACATCACGGCGCTCGAGCCGGCCCTCGAGATGCTGCGCGACGCGCTGCGCCGCGCCCACGACGAGCTCGGCGTGGACTTCAGCCAGTTCGACTCGAACGCCGACGGCTGGACCGACGGCATCGCGGCGATCATCAACACCGACGTCGGCGGCATCGCGCTGCCGGTGGCCGAGCTGTCGGAGGAGTTCCCGGGCTTCACGCCCGCCGATTTCACGTTCGACGGAGTTCGCGTCAACGCGGTCGCGGTCGCGCAGCTCGGCGACTACCGGAACTACCTGCACGAGTTCGGGCATCTCGTGGGCTTCGACGACATGTACAACGAGGACGCGCTCGACATCACCTATCCGCCCTTCGGCTGGGAGCCCAATCCGGGCAGCAGTCATTCCCGATGGGGCAGCGGCTACGGCCGCTACACCGGGCTCAACGCGGTCGACCGCGTGAAGGCCGGCTGGGCGACGGTGATCCCGGTCACCAGCACCGTGGAGGCGGCGGTGGTGCCGCCGGTGCTCGCGAACGGCGTCGTCTACCAGATCGGCAGCGGCAACGAGTATTTCCTGGTCGAGAACCGCCGTCCCTCGACTCCCGACGATCCCTGGTATCCGTGGGATTCGGACATTCCCGGCAGCGGCGGGCTCGAGGTGTTCCGGGTCTCCGAGACCAAGCAACCGAACCCCGATTTCACGATCATCCCGCGGCTCCTCGAGTGCCCGAACTGCAACGAGTTCGGTCCGTTCATCTTCTTCGAGCAAGCCGACGGGCTCTTCGAGTACCAGGGCGAGACGGGCTTCGACCACGAGCAGGATCCGGCGGATTTCTTCCGCACCGGTGACGCGCTCTTGCCGCGGCCGGACGACACGTTGCCGCTCTCGCGCACCAACCTG
>CAZYWA010000135.1:0-16351 GCA_964650975.1 uncultured bacterium | reverse complement strand
CTCGGGTGTCGGGTGCTGAAGGACGGCGGATACGTCGTCTTGTCGGCGAGCAATGGCCCGGAGGCGCTGAAGGTCGCCACGGATCACGCAGGCCCGATCGACCTGCTGGTGAGCGACGTCGTGATGCCCGGGATGAATGGCCGGGTCCTGGCCGAACGGTTGCTGGCCAAACGGCCTGCGACCAAGATCCTCTACGTTTCTGGATATACCAACGACGCGATCGTGCGACAGGGTATTTTTCACGACCGGGTGAATTTCCTGCAGAAACCATTTTCGCCTGCAGTATTCGCGCGAAAGGTCCGAGAGACCCTATCCAGTTCTTGAATTCGAGATAACGGCAGCAATACACCCGGGCGATCCGGGCGGCTCCGCGCGCGTCCGGACTTCGGCGAAGTGTCCCGCGGCACGCGAAACCATGTCCGCGTGGGCAAAGCTCCAAGCATGTACCCAGATTTGGCGAATCTGGGATCGAGCAAGGATCCGGCCGTCGGCCGAGAGTCGTGCTCTCGGGGCACCAGGATTGCACGCGCTTCCGTCGCTGCTTTCCAACGAGCGATCACGCGGACGATCCGATGCCGCCGAGGCCGAACCACCGATGATTCAGTTGCAATGCTCGCCGTCCGGGAAGGCTCGCGGCTCGTGTCCTCTTGGACTGGACCCTCGGCGATCCGGAGTACGCAGGCCGCTGGGGCTGGGCGTGCAGGCGGCGCTGGTTGTGCTGGTCCTGGGATCCGCTGTCGCGCGAGCCCAGACCTGCGAGCTCCCCATCATGGTGAGCTCGGCAGCCAAGCCCAACGTGCTGCTCGCGCACGACACCTCTGGCTCCATGAAGCAGGACTTCGCCGACCCAACGACGGCGTACGCATTCAACAACGGCTTCGCCACGGTACAGACCTACGAGGCGCGTTACGGCGGGTCGAATCCCGATTACAAAGGGTTACTCGAAGCCAGTCTGGCGACTCTCGTCGAGAGCACCTCGCCGCTCAAGACGCACCTGCACACGCTGATGGGCACAGTGAACACCGGATTCACGGATGTCGCCATTTACGACTTCGCCGAGAACAAAATTTGTAACGATTATAAGAGTGCACCCTGTAGTGCAAACCTGACGTGGGCGGCCAAGTGCAACCTGGGCGCGATGCAAAACGCGACCGACGGGCCGGCGCAGTGCCAGGATCTCCCCGGGACAGGTACGACGAATGAAGGGGAGGTGCCGAAGTACAACCACGTCGGGTCCCCGGGCGTCGGTTCACCCGACCCGAACCCGAGCCACTGTTACGACTACGGCAAGGGCGTCGCCTTTCCGACGATGACCAGCGCCCTGGGGCGCGCCGTGGAGAGCGGCAACCCGTGCAACCTGATCCCGACGATCGACAATGCGACCTACGCGGGGAACACCAGCGGCATGACAAACCTGTTTCAGGGCCGCTACCTCAACTACCAGCACCTGGCCCGCACCCGTGACGACCAGATGCGTCAGGGTCTGCGCGACGCGGTTGCGGCCACCCAGAACGATCTCAACTGGGGTCTGATGACGTTCGTGAATTCCGAGGACGGCAGCCATCCCGGCAATGCCGCGCTGGGCGGAAAGCTCGTGTCGGCGATCACTGGCACGAATTCGGTCACGAACGCCACGAGTGTCATGACCGCGCTCACCACGTATGGCGCCGCGATCGGCTGGAATGCCACGCTCACCAGCGCCCCGCCGCTTTTCAGCTCGACGACCGGAGACGTCGTCAACGATGCGACCGGTACCTGGTTGGCGGACCTGCTTCGGGACAGCTGGAAGTATTTCCAGGGGACCTTCCACAACCCCGGCACGACCACCAACTTCGCGAGCCCGATCGCCTACGCATGTCAACCGAACTTCGTCATCCTCGCCACCGACGGCCGGCCCAACACCGACATGGCCGAAGCGTCCGAGGTGAGCTGGGGCATCGGCACCGACTTCATCACCACGTACTGCACCGGCGATTACTCGGACAGCACGATCTTCGGACATGCCGACGATTTCTTGGCGATCAACGACTTCGCGACCTGCGTGCACCGAGAGCTCGACGCCTCGACGGCGTTCAGTGGCCGCCAGGCGCTGAACGTGTACACGATCGGCTTCGTCGACGACATCTCGAGCGTCGATCAACTACTGCAGGAGGCGGCGACCGGTGGGGGTGGCGACGCCTACACGGCGACCAACGCGGCCCAGTTCGTCACGGCCATCTCCTCGGCCGCCCAGAGCATCATCGCGAAGTCCTCGTCGTCGACCTCGGTGGCCGTCGTGTCGACGAGCGGAGCGGCCACCGACCTGCTGGTGACCGCGAGCTTCGTGAGCGACTCGTGGCAGGGTCAGCTCGTGGGCCACGCGCTGCCGCTCGTCGCGGGCGCAACGCCGCTGTGGAAGGCCGGCGACCTGCTGCTCGCGCGGGCTCCCTCGACGCGACGCATTTACACCGCCCTCGACACCGCAGATGCCGATACGCGGATCGACGACCGGATCGACTTCTCGGTGACGAACGAAGCCACGCTGCGCTCGTACCTCGGCGCCGCGAACTCCACCGAGGGCGCTGCGCTCATCAACTGGGTGCGCGGCACCGACGCGGCGCCGTACCGAACTCGCAATCCGGCGAGCGGCGTCAACGTGTGGAAGCTCGGCGATGTCATCGACTCGAGTCCCGTCGTCGTGGGTGCACCGCCGTTTTTCTATCCGCAGGCGAGCTACCAGACGTTTTACACCAACAACCAGAACCGCCCGCTCGTCATCTACGTGGCCTCCAACGACGGGATGCTGCACGCCTTCGACTCCGTCACCGGCAGCGAGAGGTGGGGCTTCATCCCCAACTGGAACCTGCCACTCTTCAAGAGCACGCTCTCGAGCGCGACCTACTGCCACTACTTCGCGTTCGACGGCAGCCCACGGGTGGTGGACGCGTACTTCAGCGAAGACGGTGCGGCGGCCGCGTGGCACACGATCCTGATCGTGGGAGGCGGGAAGCACGGGGGGTACGTCGCGCTCGACGTCACCGATCCCGGATCCGAGGCCGCGCCCAACCCACCGGTGGTGCTCTGGCAGTGGCCGAATCCGACCTCGTTCGCCGCGCCGGCGGCCCTCGCGGAAGCGCGCCTGGGCTCGGCGACGGCCCGCCCCGCGATTCATTTCCTCGCGGCGAGCGGCGCCACCTTCCCGACCACGACGTCGAGCTGGGTGGCCACGATCGCCTCCGGAACCGGCAACTCGGATGGCCAGGGCTATCTATTCAACGTGGCGCTCGATACCGGCGTCGCCTCGCCGACCGTGATCAACGTCGATCCGGCCGTGGAGGCAGGGAACGGTCTCACGGACCCTGTGGCCGTCGACCTGAACGCCGATCAGGCGACCGACCGGGTTTACGTGGGCGACCGGCTCGGCAGGGTGTGGCGCTGGGACGTCGCTCAAACGACCAACCCCACACAGCTCGTCTACAACGCCGGCAGCACGCGCCCGATCATGGCACGCCCGGTGCTCAGCTTCGCCAGTGCGCTCGCGGGCGACCCCAACGTGTTGATCTATTTCGGCACCGGAAAGCTGGAAACCGTCAGCGACGAATCCGATTTGAGCGTCCAGCGCATCTACGCACTCAAGGACACGGGCGCGCGAAACGGTACGCCATCGACCCCTTTGCTGACCGACGCCAATCTCGTCAACGCGACGGGCTTGACCACCGGCAGCCCCGTCGTGAGCTTCGCCGGATCCGGGTGGTTCATCGACCTCAAGCTCGGCGCCAACGGCGAGGCCGGATCCGCCAACGCACCGAAAGGCGCGCGCGCGCTCTATCCGGGCGTGATCACCAATGGCGTCTTCTTCATCACCGTATTCACCCCTGACACCAGCGATCCATGCAACTTCGGCGGTCTACCCACGCTATTCGCGATGAACGGCGCGACCGGAGGGCCGCTGGCCTCTCCGGTGCTGGACATCAACGGCGACGGAACCGTCGACTCCACGGACGTGCGCGCCGGGCAGCCGGTGCGAACGCTCAATCTCGGCGCTGGCGCGCCGTCGCAGCCGATCATGGACGCGGAGCGGCACACACTGATCGTCCAGAGCAGCGACACCCAGCTCCATCCCGTGGCGATCCTCACCGGTGGATCGCCGGTGACCATGACTCGGTGGAAGATCCTGGGCCGGTGACGTTTCACACCCACGATCCCGCGAGGAGCACTCGATGAAACGAACCGTCCGGAGCAATTCGGGAGTGGCACTGGTGTTGGTGCTTCTGGTGCTGGTTGCGATGACCTTCGCCGCGATCGGCGTCATGTCGTCCAGCCAGCGTGACCTGGCAATCGTCGGCCGCCAGGTCGCCACCCAGACAGCCCTGGTGGCGAGCGACGGAGGACTTCAGTCGGCGAGTGGCTGGTTCCGGAGCAAGCAGTATTTCGGACCACCGCAGCGAGTGAATGCCGCGACCATCTCGACATCCTCCTTGTCGGGCTACTGGAACGTGCGGAACCTGGGAGGAATCGGCAGCGGTACGACGTCAGCGGTGACCAACTACTCCGCGCTTGCGCCGGACATGACCGTCAACTTGGGGAAGACCAAGGTGTGGTTCCAAGCGTCGATCATCCCCAATAGTGTCACGTTCGCATCGCGGCAGGTCGGTGAGGAGGCTGGCAAAACCGTGAAATACTCGTACGACTTGCAGTCGATCGCAAGTCACGGTGGCGTGGGCGTCGTGACGATCTCTCAGATCCTGACGCAGGCGTACAATCTGAACTTCTACGGCGGTTGACCCGGGCGACTTGTCCGGGCGGTTCGGCCGCACGTCGGGCGAACACGATCGCCAAAGGGCCCGGCCAGGGTCCTTTTCATGTCTCTGGCGGCATCCGGATTGCTCCTACGGATGCGAGGATCATGCCGCCTGCCGGGGCGCACTCGGCTCTGCGCACCTGAAAGGGAGAGCACCGATGATGCCGGACGGACCGATTCCCCAACTGCTCGAAAGCCAGCTGGAGCAAACGGGCCCGGCTCGCCTGCTGATCGTCGACGACTCGCCCGTTTGCCGGGCGAGCCTTCGAGCGCACCTGGCGTCGATCGACTGCTTGACCGACGAGGCAGGCGACGGTCTCGAAGCACTCAAGCGCCTCGAGCGCGAATCATACGACGTGGTCGTGAGCGACCTGGCGATGCCCGGTCTCGACGGGTTCGGGCTGCTCGAGGCAATCCGCAGTCAGCCATGCCCGCCCGAAGTGGTACTTCTCACCGGCGCGGACGCGGGCGATCAGGAGTCCGCCATTCGAGCACTTCGGCTCGGTGCGCACGATTACCTCCTCAAACCCCTCCGCAGCGGTAACTCGGTACGCCTGGCTGTCGCGCGCGCGCTTCAAACCAAGCGGCTTCGAGCGGCGAACTCGCGGATGATGGAGGAGCTCGCCGGGCTCGCCCGAACCGATCCGCTCACGGGGCTTTTCAACCGCCGCGCGTTCGATGACTGTCTGTCCCGGGAGATCGCGCGCGCGAACCGACACAGCCTTCCACTCTCGCTGGCGCTCTTGGACCTCGATCATTTCAAGCGTGTCAACGACGCTCACGGGCACGCCGCCGGCGACCTGGTGCTGCGCGTTTTCGCTGGTATAGCGCGTGATCTTTTCCGTGAGCCCGACGCGGTCTTTCGTGTCGGTGGCGACGAGTTCGCCGTGGTGCTCGCCCACGCATCGATGGAAGGCGCGCTGGAGGCGGTGTGCCGCCTTCTCGCCGCGGTCCGGACCATGCCGATTCACGTCGGCGAAGTGACGCTGTGGCTCACCGCCAGCGCGGGCGTAGCACAGCTCGACAACGGACAGGCGGCGGGATCGTGGGTGGCTCGCGCGGACGACGCTCTCTACCGGGCGAAGGCGGCGGGTCGAGACCAGGTGAGCTTCGAGCCATCGATGCTCGCGGCGGCCTGATTCAGGCGTCCCGCTACCGGCCGGCCTCGGCGGCCTAAAGCTGAATGACGTGCTGGCAAGATGAATGAGAGGCTCCCCGTCGGATGGACGACCGCAACCCTGGGCGAGGTCGTGTCCGGTTTCGAGCACGGCTACACGGCCAAGGCGGATCATCGCGGTCGTGGGCCGAGGTTTCTCAGAATCTCCGATCTGACGCACGGTCGAATTGATTGGTCGGCCGTACCCAGCTGCGGCATCGGCAGCAACGCCTTGGCGAAGTACCGACTGGTTGACGGTGATCTCGTCTTCGCTCGAACCGGCTCCATCGAGAAGGCGTGCAGGGTCAGGAACCCGCCTGAATCGGTCTTCGCCTCGTACCTGATCCGGGGGCGGCCGGTCGATCAGGCGCTGGGCCCCTGGCTGGAGACCTTCACATCCAGTTACGGCTACGCAAACCAAGCCGCCGCCGCCAGCGCGGGCATCGGTCGGGCCAACGTCAACGCGAAGAGCCTTGCGCGCATCGAGTTGGCTCTCCCCCCCTTACCCGAGCAGCACCGCATCGTCGATGTCATCGAGAGCTGCTTCACGCGGCTCGACGATGCGGTCGCGACTCTGTCGCGTGTGCAGCGAAACCTGAAGCGTTTTCGGGCCTCGGTGCTGAGCGCGGCCGTCGAAGGGCGGCTCGTGCCCACCGAGGCCGCATTGGCCCGCACCGAAAGCCGCGACTACGAACCTGCGTCCGTGCTCTTGGAGCGCATCCTGACCGAGCGCCGCCATCGGTGGGAGAAGACTGGTGACCGGGGGAAATACCAGGAGCCCGTCGCCCCCGACACGAGCGAGTTGCCCGACACACCGGAGGGGTGGTGCTGGGCCACCGCCGATCAAATCCTCTGGAAGATCACCGATGGCGAACACCTTTCACCGACCACGACCGACCACGGTGTCTTCCTGCTCTCGGCGAAGGACGTCAGGGAGGAAGGGGTCACGTTCGATGAGTCGAAGTTCGTGTCGAGAGATGACGCCGACCGCTTCCGTCGCAGATGCGATCCAGAGCCCGGGGATGTGCTGGTCGTCGGCAGGGGGGCGACGATCGGAAGAACCACGGTCGTTCAGCCCTGCGACAGCTTCTGCCTCATGGGCAGCGTGATCCTGCTCAAGACGGCTCCGCCGACCGACAGCCGGTACACGTCGCTCTACTTGCGGAGCCAGGCCGTGCAGCGCCGTCTCGTTGCGCTCTCCGTGTCGGCTGCTCAGCAAGCGATCTACATCCGAGACCTTCGCGCGCTGCCGGTCGCCCTCCCGCCCGCCGCCGAGCAGGCAAGGGCCATCGAGTCGGCCGAGCGACTGCTATCGGTAGCCGACGCCGTCGCGATTCAGGTCAGAGCCCAGAGTCGTCGCTGCGCTCGCCTCCATCAATCCATCTTCAAGTGGGCCTTTGACGGACGCCTCGTCGACCAGGACCCCGATGACGAACCGGCCTCGGTGCTGATGCAGCGCATCGCGGCCGAGCGTGCCGCTGCTGGGGCCACCAAGAACGGTCGAGTCCGCCGGAAGGACCCGAGGGCAGCGTGAGCGACACGCCCAACCGCATCGCCCAGAAGCTCTGGTCCTACTGCAACGCCCTTCGCGACGATGACTTCTCCTACCAGGACTACCTGGAGCAGCTGACGTTCCTGCTCTTTCTCAAGATGGCCGACGAACGCGCGGCTCTGACCAGCACCGAGCAGCCCATCCCCGAGGGGTATCGCTGGTCCGACCTGGCGAGCACCCGGATGGAGGGTGTGAAGCTGGAGGAGCACTACCGCAACACGCTCGCGAGGCTCGGCCAGCAGGGCGGAATGCTCGGGCTCATCTTCGAGAAGGCCCAGAACAAGATCCAGGACCCTGCGAAGCTTCGGCAGCTCATCGTGGAGCTGATCGGCAAAGAGAACTGGCTCTCGATTTCCGCGGACGTGAAGGGCGACGCGTACGAGGGCCTGCTGGAGAAGAACGCCCAGGACGCGAAGGGCGGCGCGGGACAGCACTTCACTCCCCGCGCGCTCATCCAGGCGATCGTGGCTTGCGTCCAGCCCGCGCCGGCCGAGCTGGTGATCGACCCGGCGTGCGGCACGGGCGGCTTCCTGGTCGCCGTTCACGACTACCTCGGGAGCCATCACGAACTGGACGGCACGGCCGAGGAGCACCTCCAGTTCGATGCGTTGCGTGGCGTCGAGCTCATGCCCGGGGTCGCGCGCCTGTGCGCGATGAACCTATTCCTCCACGGAATCGGTCCGGGCGACGACAGCCGCGAGCCGCCGATCCGTGGCAACGTCGATGCCCTGCGCGAGGAGCCAGGGAACCACTTCGACGTCGTGCTGACGAATCCGCCGTTCGGCAAGAAGTCGGCGCTCACGATCGTCAACGACGAAGGCGAAACCGACCGTGAAACGTTCACGTACAACCGGCCCGATTTCTGGACCACCACGTCGAACAAGCAGCTCAACTTCGTCCAGCACGTGAAGAGCCTGCTCAAGATCCACGGTCGCGCCGCCGTCGTGGTCTCCGACAACGTTCTCTTCGAGGGCGGTGCAGGTGAAATCGTCCGCAGAAGGCTCCTCCACGAGTGCGACGTCCACACGCTGCTGCGCTTACCGACCGGCATTTTCTACGCCCACGGCGTGAAGGTGAACGTGCTCCTTTTCGACCGGAAGCCCGGTGCGGTCGAGCCGTGGACCAAGGCCGTCTGGGTCTACGATCTCCGCACCAACAAGCACTTCACGCTCAAAACCGGCCGGATGGCGCGCTGCGAGCTCGACGAGTTCGTCGACTGCTACAGGCCAGGCGAGCGGCACAAGCGTCAGGCCACCTGGTCCGAGAAGAGCCCCGGGGGCCGCTGGCGACGGTACAGCTACGCGGAGATCGTCGCTCGCGACAAGGTGAGCCTCGATTTGACGTGGCTGCGCGACGAGGCCCTGGAGGACAGCGCGAACCTGCCGGACCCGAACGTCCTGGCGCGGGAGATCGCCGATGATCTGAGATCAGCGCTGGCGCAGATCGAGGACCTGCTCGGGGATCTGGATCGGCGCGCGACGACACCGCGAAGCCGATCGTGAATCCGAGCGCGGCAACGATCGACCGCCCGCCGACGGACGACTCGCGCGGGAGCTGTGTGACGCAGTCAACGGCCAGATCCGCGAGCAACGCATTCATATGGAAAATCCTACGCTACGTCGACGGGCCGCTTTTTTCGTGCCGCAGGAGGGAGCTCGACTGGATCGAGGGGGATGTCGGGATCGGGTGCCAGAGTCGCCTCCAGCCCCTCGCCCTCGTCGATCCAGTCGAACGCGCGCACCACGCACATGATCGCTTCTTCGACGGTGGTGACCTCGGTCACCTCGCCTTCGTCGATCGCCGTTCCGAACTCTTCCTCGAGGGCGACGAGCAGCTCGGCGACGTCGAGCGAGTCCGCTCCGAAGTCCTCGAGGAGTCGCCCCTCCGGCCAAACCTCCACGTCATCGATCCCGAGCTGATCCGCGATCACCATCCGGACTCGTCTCTCGATGTCGGCCTCGGCCTCGCACAGGACTTCGGAGGGAACGTGGAGCTGCTCTCGTCGCGCGGCGCGACGTCCCGCTTCCGGCTTGCGACCGGTGCGCATGGTCACTTGCCAGAGCGGATTCAGCACGTGTCCGAGCTGTCCACCGAGGTGTCGTCGGAGACCGGCGCTCATCGTGACGGTCGTGTCGCGCAGCCTTCGGGCCCGGCCAGCCGCGATGCGAGCAACCCACATCGAGAGGCGTCGCCCGCGGCGCTTGAGCACACCGAAGTAGAGCGCGAGCGCGCTCTCGAGCCCGTGATCGTGCGCGACAGCCTTCGGACCGAAGCGGATCGGCAGAGCCGCGCGCGTCATGAACAGCGACCAGAGCAATGCGTGTGCCGGTTCGACCGGCGGCGGCGATCAAAGTGGTGCGCGGAAGCCCGACCTGAGGCCATCGTTCCGTTCGGCCCAGCTCGATTGCCCGCGCTGTGGCCTTCGCGGCGCCCGGCTCGCCCCGCCTTCCTGCTTTCGCTGCATTCGATCCCGCGGGGCAGCTCTTACACGCATCGTGTAACTCCTTCGCGCTCGATGTGTGGGCGAGAGAGTGAGAGCTGGATCAACACCGGCGAGACGAATACGTGGAGCCGATGTCGAGCGTGCAGATGACCTCACACACAGAGTTGTCCATTTTCGCAGCCAATTTCGCTCATACCTGCCAACGTTCATCCTGGTTTTCGTTCATCCCCTGATCCAGTCGATCCGGGACGGTGTTTCCGATCCGGAACACGCCTCAAGCTCTACTACTTCAAGATCGCGACCGTTTCCCATCAAGTTGAGAGGCAATAGCAAGATGCAAAGGATTCGAGGGTCCGCGCGGATCTCCTGAGAAGGATTCCGCGACGGCTCGCGACGGACGCAGCAGACTGGTAGCAGCCCCGACCGGCACGAAGAGGAGGCGGCGGGCCCAGACCGCGGAACTCGCGCCGGCCCTCATCGACTGCGAGCTCTGCGGGCACGAAATCGCACGACGCCCAGCGACCCGTCCCAGTCACCCATCACCGAACGGCTGACGCGACGGCTGTCGAGGGCCATGCAGATCGCCTGCGTCCCCAGAAGGGATCGATCCGGAGAATCGGATTCTCGGAGAACGCCACGCGTGCGACGGCATCGAGCCGGCGAGCGGACGCGAGATGGCGTCCGAGCTTTCCGACGACTCCGCGACCGTGATCGGGCAAACCGATTGCCTCAAGCCGCTCGATCACCGTTGCTCAACAGCCGCGGCCGAGATCGTGCCGTGGACTGTGAGCAACGCACCTGGCATCCGAGCGTCACGTAGACGTGGTCTTGGAAACTCGAGGCGGGGTTCGTGTAAAGGCTGCAAGACCACTCTCAGCTCCCGATCCGCGGAAATGGCTCCAGCGGCATGAGCATCCACGGCTGGGTGGCTCCGGTCCGAGTGACTGGCCCAGAACCACGGCGCGCCCTTTGCGCCGATTCCGTCACGCACCGGGAGCGTTCGAACCCCATGAGATGACGGCGTTAAACGCACTCCGACGAGGCTCTCCGATCCGCATCTCGATGATCGCGTCGGATTGCCGGAACGCCGGGCGCCGGGGCCCCAGCGAGGATCATCGCTCACCCATTGCAGCCTCGAGCGCTTGGCTAGCTCGGCCCTCCCTTTGCTCCCGCCGGGGCGGACGCACGCTCGGCACGATCCGTGCTCTGTCGCGACTCGATCGCGCGGGCCTCCCCGCCCGCCACCGGCAACTCGGAAATCGTCATGCATCTCGATCGCGAGCCATCGGTGCCGGGCACATGTCGATCGATCCGGATCGCCGGGGATGGCAAGTCGCCATGAAGGCTCTGCGGCTGGCACTGCCACTCGTGGTCCTGGTCGCAGCCTGTGCGGATAGCGGGCATCGCTCGGACCAGGCTGGGGGAGAGCCACACGCCGGGGTGGGCATCACGCAGTGCTTCGGTTGTCACGCCGACTCGAACAACCCTGCCGGTTTCCCGCCGGTGTTCGGAGATTCCGCCAGTTCGCTCGGTGACGGACTTGGCTGGCTGAGCGGCCCTCACGCGAACAACGAGACGCTGACGCCGACCTTCGAGGTCGTCGACTCGTCCCCGAGCAACACCGGGTTCCCGTCCTACGGTTTCGAAGGGCTCGGCCAGGTGCCCGGCTGCACGCTCGGCTGCCACGATCAGCTCGGCGACGGACTCTTGCTTCAGGACTTTTACCTGGAGTCCGGCAGCGACGCACTGGGCACGGTCAACCGGCCGGTGGTCGGCTGCGAGAGCTGCCACGGCGGTGGGGCGGGGCATTTCGGCGCCAATGCGCCTCCCCCGAATCCGGTGCCCGGTGTCCAGCAATGTGCGCAGTGCCACAACGCGCAGTTTCCGTCCGGCCACCTCGAATTCCATCCCGAGGGCTCGAGCATCGCCGAGTCGTACCGGACCTCACCGCACGCCCGGTCGATCCTCGCGGCCAACTACGTCGACGGCAGCACGACCGACGTACAGGCACGCTGCTCGCGGTGCCACACCGACGAGGGTGCGCGGAAGTACATCCACCTGGTGAGCGGAACCGAGAGCCACGACGACCTGGTGGCGGCGCTCGACGGCCAGTCGGACGTGGCCGACGCGTCGCCGATCGAGTGCCGCACCTGTCACGACGGGCACAATCCGGAACGGTTGCTCGGTGACTCGATCGCCGGGCTCCCTGGATCCTGGTCGAGCGAGTTCAAGACCTGCACGGCTTGCCACCAGCTGCTCGACGCGCAGGGGAACCTGAACCGCGCCGGATACCACGACCCCAGCGTGAACGCGCATGGCAGCGTCGACCAGATCATCGTCGACACGCACTGGGACGATCCCTCCACACCTGGAATCGAAGGATACGTGGTGGATCCGGCGTCCGGGCACGACGCGCTCGCCGGCAACACCAACAGCGGCACCTGCCGCGACTGCCACAACCCGCACGACGCGGACACGACCAACAACCGCGAGTGGGCGATGTCGGGCCACGCGGGGCGGCTGGGCCAGCTCAAGGCAGCGGACCGCGGCGCCGCCGTCGGCGAGGAAACCGGCCCGGCCTGGACGCACTACGACTTCAAGGGTACCGACAGAGCCGACTGCCAGCGCTGTCACACCTCGACGGGGTTCCGGAACTTCGCGAACGACCCCGCCCATTACGACCCGGCGAAAAACGTATTCGTGGCGACCGGCCAGCAGAAAGAGATGCTCTATTGCTGGGCTTGCCACGTCTCGAATACCGGCAACATCCGCAATCCGGGTCCATTCCCGGGTACCGCGCCCTACGACGTGCCCGCGGACCGCATCGCGGCGGTGCCCGACCTCCACGGCTCGAACCTGTGCATGTCGTGCCACTCGGGGCGCGAGAGCGGTGCCCAGATCGCGGCCCTCGCTTACCCGGACGCGATCGTCGGCAAGAACTTCGGCAGCTTCAACTCGCACTACCTGGCGGCGGGCGGAATCCTGTTCCGGACCATCGGCTTCGAGTTCGAAGGCCGCGATTACGCGAACGTCAGCTTCTTCGCCCACGACCAGATCGGCTCCGCCGCGGCGCCAGGCACCGGCAGCAACGGGCCCTGCGTGGGCTGCCACATGGCGGGTGACGCCGGGCACACCTTCGACGCGCTCGAACGGGGGCCGGACGACAGCATCATCAAGATCAACGCGCAGCAGGCCACCTGCCAGAGCTGCCACAGCGGCGACCACGCGATCACCGTGGCCGATCTCGAGGAGCTCGACGTCCAGTACGAGGCGGCGCTCGACGCCCTGGAAGCGGCCTTCGCGCCGCACGGCATCTACTACGCGCCGACCTATCCGTACTTCTTCTCCACGTCCGACCCGGCCCAGCAGACACCCGCCGCCGCATTCACGGCCTGGCCGAACAAAGAGACCCTGGGCGCGGCGTTCAATCTCAACCTGTTCCGCAACCAGCCGGCCGGCGCGGTGCACAACCGGTTCTACGTGAAGAAGCTGGTGTACGACTCGATCGATTTTCTCGACGACGGATCCTTCGACGGATCGGTCGAGGCGACGCTCGGGTCCGGGCCTGCATTCGATTTCCTGCAGGGAACACGGAGCTGATTCGGTGGCTCGGCCCCCGTCGCGCTCGCGGCCCGGCGCCGGGAGCGCGCTCGAAGAGGGCGAGCGCATCGGGTAGCGGCCGAAGGTGCCGATGAAGACCGCGACCCGTTCCCTTGGATGGCTGAGCGTGATCGCCGCGACGGTCTTGGCGCTGCCACGGCAGGCGCGAGCGGTCACCGTCTCGGGCTCGGACAGCATCTACGTGCGAGCCGTCGGCGACCAGAACCTCTCGAACGACAGCAGCGCGACGCGCCTGCCGACCTTCGACTTCCTGTCGCTCGACGTCTCCGACCTCGGAGTGGAGGGGCTCAGCTTCCGCGGTGCGGGCTGGGGACGCTGGGATTCCCTCGGCAAGGAGGGGGGCGATCTCGCCGACGCCGACTTGAGCTACGGGTACCTGAACTATCGATCGAACGGCTGGGTGCCCAGCCTCCGGGCCGGTCGTCAGTTCCTCAGCATGGGCGTCGCCCACGACTGGATCGATGGCGCGGTGGTTCAGTCGCGCGAGGTCGACGGCTTCGGCGTCTCGGGCTTCACGGGTGTGCCCGTGGTGTCGCAGGTCGGCACCAAGCAAGGCGACTACCTGTGGGGTGGGCGCTTCCACTGGCGGCAAACCGATCAGGTCGAGCTCGGCGTCAGCTACGTCGGCTCGCGTGAGAACGAGAACGTGGATCGCCAGCAGGTGGGCCTCGACGCCTTCGTCAGCCCGGGGAGGTGGCTCGAGCTCTCGGGGACGGGTGGATGGGACACGATCTCGGACCGTCTCTTCGACGTCCAGGCCACGGCGCGCTCGACCGTCGCCGACTGGTTCCAGCTCTTCGCGGGGTTCGACTACACGGTTCCGTCGGATCTGGTGAGCAAAGCCTCGATCTTCTCGGTGTTCTCCGACGGCGAGGTGCAGGAGATCTCGGGCGGCGCGGCCGTCAGCCCGACGGATTGGGTGACCGTCACCGCACAGCTCGCGCAATCCCACTACGGCGGC
Source organism: uncultured bacterium (assembly GCA_964650975.1). Classification (GTDB taxonomy): domain Bacteria; phylum JADJOY01; class JADJOY01; order JADJOY01; family JADJOY01; genus CAZYWA01. The sequence continues at coordinate 1,838 of CAZYWA010000135.1, read as the reverse complement.
TCCGGCGGCGAGCGGATCGGATCATCGACGCTCGAGGCGTATCGCTTCGGAGGGGACGTTCAGTTTCACCCCGGTGGACGGCCGGGAGCCTGGCTTTCGCCGGGAGACGGCGTTCAGGTCGGGCTGGGTGCGTACCGAACCGACGGCCTGCAGGGCTCGTCCACGCTCGTTGCCTCGGACTTCACCGAGCTGCGTGCGTTCGTGAGCTACGACCTGCTCGACGACCTCACGCTGGCACCCGACGCCGAGCTCTTCCTCTACGACCGGGACATCCGCGGAAAAGCCGAGAGCGTGAGCATCACCAGCGCCCTTTCCTATGCCTACTCACCGGACGTGGATTTCGGAGGGAGTGTGAGCTGGAGCACCAACCCGTTCTTCGAGAACGAGGTCGAAGGGTTGCTCCGCGCCCGGTGCCGGTTCTCGGTGTCGTTCTTCGAGTGAGGAGCAGCTGGCGATGAGCCGAACGGCGCAACGTCGAGCATGGATCCGCGCTACCGGCCTGGTGGTGCTGCTCGCCACCGTCGGCGTGGGCGCGGCGTGCTTCAAGCTCGTCGCGTCCGGAGACCACCTCGCCTTCTCGCACGAGAAGCACGTCGCCGGGCTCGGCCTGCCATGCGAGACGTGCCACGACCGCATCGCGACCAGCAAAGCCGTCGGCGACGTCGAGTTGCCAGGTCACGAAGAGTGCAAGACCTGCCACGAGGACGCCGTCGCCGGGCAATGCAGCACGTGTCACAGCGATCCGACGCAGGCGGCGCGGATCGCGCCGAGGCGTCCCCAAATTCACTTCTCACACGCCTCGCACACCGCGTTACCGAACGTCGCGTGCATCGACTGTCACTCCACGGTGGCGGCCCAAGTGACCGTCGACCAGCAGGCGACGCCCGGCCACCTGGCCTGCGAGCGTTGCCACCAGCAGGACTTCACCAGCCTCGATTGCCAGAAGTGTCACGAGACGCTCGCCAACGTGCCAGCGGCTCGAATCGCGGACTTCCGCCATCCCCAGGGCTGGGACCGTATGCACCGGATCCAGGCCAGAGCGGACCAGGATCGCTGCATCCAGTGCCATCAGCCGAGCTTCTGCACGACCTGCCACGATCCGACTCGCATGGGCGGCGACGGCTTCGCCGGTGCTCTCGAGCCCGCGGTGGCCGAGCCCGAGCGGGTCTCCCGCAGCTTCATCCATCGCGGCGACTTTCGGACCACCCATCCCATCGAGGCGGTGCGCGCGCCAGCCGCGTGCCTGCGCTGTCACGACGTCAGGGGTTGCGAATCGTGTCACCGCGAGAACGGCGTCATCACCGACCGGATCGGGGGAGCGGCCGGGGTGCATCCAACCGACTGGATCGCGCAGCACGGCGCCGAGGCTCGCCGCAACATCGTGCAATGCGCCACTTGTCACGAGCGCACCGGAAGTGGAAGCGCCATCTGCGTCACCTGTCACAGCGATAACGACCGTGACCCGCGGAACGGCTCCGGCATCAGCCCGCACCCGCGCGGCTTCTCACGAAGCTTCTCCGAGCGCACCACGGTGTGCCGGCAGTGCCATCCGTCCGGGAGCCGCTGATCGGCGTGAGCCGAGGCGTTACACGCGAGTCGTCTCGCCGAGACCACGGCCGCCGCAATGCCGTCGACGTCGCGAAGTAACCCTTGCCTCTCGGTATCGAGGAGCGTCTCGACGTCGGCGTGGCTCATGCGTTCCGTCTCGGCGGCCGAGAGAGTGATCTCGGATTGGAAGTCGTCCTGTTTCTTTCTCGATTTCCGTGGCGTGGAGTGTTGGGGATGCGGACCAAACACGCACTGACGGCCGGCTTCGGACTAGCGGCCTTTTTGGTGGC
>CAZYWA010000134.1:0-16458 GCA_964650975.1 uncultured bacterium | reverse complement strand
GGCGGCGTTTGCGATCGGGACCGGCGGGCCGTTCGGCGCGGAGGGGCCGATCATCGCCACCGGCGGAGCGCTCGGATCCCTGGTGGGCCAGCTGCTCGGCACGACCGCTTCCGAGCGCAAGGTGCTGCTCGCCGCGGGGGCAGCGGCCGGCATGACGGCGACCTTCGGCTCGCCGGTGTCGGCGGTGCTGCTCGCGATCGAGCTACTGCTCTTCGAGCTGGCGCCGCGCTCGCTGATCCCGGTGGCGCTCGCCGCGTCGACCGCCGCGGCGGCGCGCTGGGCGATGATCGGCTCCGCGCCGATGTTCCCGATGCCGGCGGTGGAGGCGGTGGGGCTCTGGGGCTTGGCGGTCTACACCGCCATCGGGGCGCTCGTCGGCCTCGCGGCCGTCGCCATCACGCGCGCCGTCTACGCCATCGAGGACGCTTTCGCGACGCTGCCGGTTCACTGGATGTGGTGGCCGGCGCTGGGCGCGGTGGTGGTCGGGCTGGTGGGGCTGGTGGCGCCGCGCACGCTCGGCGTGGGCTACGACAACATCGACGCGGTGCTCTCCGGCGATTTCGCGATGGGCGCGCTGGTGTTCCTGGCGCTCGCCAAGCTGCTGTCGTGGTCGGTCGCGCTGGGCAGCGGGACCTCGGGCGGCACGCTGGCGCCGCTCTTCACGATCGGCGGCGCCCTGGGAGCCGTGCTGTGTGGCGGGGTCGCCCGGCTCCTACCGCATCTGGGGATCGATCCGCGGGTGGGCGGCCTGGTGGGCATGGCCGCGATGTTCGCCGGCGCTTCGCGGGCGCTGCTCGCGTCGGTGGTGTTCGCGTTCGAGACCACGCGCCAGCCGCTGGCGCTGGTGCCGCTGCTCAGCGGATCGACTGCGGCCTACCTGCTCTCGTGGCTCACGATGCGGCACTCGATCATGACCGAGAAGATCGAGCGCCGCGGCGTCCGCACTCCCCGGGTCTTCGTGCCCGACCCGCTCGGTGCCGTGTCGGTCCGCGAGGTGGCGAGCCGTACCGTCGTGTCGCTGCGATCGGATCAGCGCGTCGCCGAGGTGCTGAGCTGGATCGAGAACGGCGCACCCGGGTCCTCGCATCAGGGATTTCCGGTGCTCGATGCGAGCGACACCCTGGCGGGAGTGGTCACGCGGCGCGACCTGATGCGCGCCAGCCACGAGCCGGACCGGACCCTTGGCGAGATCCTCGGGCGCCGCACGCTGGTGGCGTTCGAGGACAGCTCGCTCGAGGAGGCTCTCGGCTCGATGCTGCGCGGCGACGTCGGCCGGCTACCGGTGGTCGAGCGCATAGCCCCGCGTCGCGTGACCGGAATGCTGACCCGCAGCGATCTGCTCGCCGCCTACCGCCGGGTGCTCGCGGCCGAGATCCGGGAGCGCCGGCGCTCGTTGCGCGCGTAGTTCTTCGGGGGGCTTTTCAAGCCCCCCGCCCCGAAAAAAGTGCGATTTTTTCGGGGGCCCACCCCCGAGGCGCTCGCTGCGCTCGCGGGCGCCTCTCGGCGCCGGCACGAGATCCACGAGAGCGGTCGGTTCGGGAATGACGGCGAGTGTGAGTGTCCCCGAACCGACTGACCAGGGAATTCCTCACCAACTGCGAGGGCTTCCCGCGCCGCTTCACGCCGCTGCGGCGCGGCCGGTGTAGAGGCGCGTCAACCATTCGCCCACCCGATCCCGGCCGGTGCGCCCCTGCAGCCGCCGGCGCGCGCCCACGTAAGGCGGCAGATACCGCACCCGGTACGGCCAGCGCCGGTGCGTGAGACGCAGCGCGCGCACCGTCGCGTCGAACACACGGCGCTCCGTGGCCCCGAACTTGAGGCCGAATCCGGCGCGAATCCGCTCCGGCAGGAGCCCCGCCGTCACGATCTTCGACCACTGCGTCACGGGCCGGAGCAGCGGATCGGGTGGCGTGAAGAGAAACGACGCAATCTCGCGCGCGGGCTCGCCGACCACGATCTCGTCCGACTCCCACATCCGCCGGTTGTATTCCTCGAAGCTCGCCCAGTCGGGCGGGAGCGCGCCGGCCGGAATGCCGAAGAGCAGCGCGAAGCGCTTCGTCTCCTGGTAGTACGCGTCCTTCTCCGCGGCCGTGAGCGGCCGGACCACCAGCTCGAAGGACTGCACCGCCGAGTCCCAGAGCGTCGCGTGCACCCAGACGAGCGCCGGGATCTCGTTGGCGCGATAACGCACTCCGTCCCGGTAACGTCCCACCTCCTCGCGGATCGGGCCGCTGATGTGCTCGTGGATGCGGTGGACGCGTCGCGCCGAGCGGATCGCCGACTCCAGGTCTCCGTAGATCATGTCGAACACGTTCGCGAACGTGCGCTGGAAGCGGCCGAAGGGATCGCTGCGGGTCTTCGAGTGCTGATCGACCCCGTGCGCGACGTACGGATGAGCGAGCTGCAGCAGCGCGGCCCGTCCACCGCCCAGAAAGCAGATCGACTCGCGGCCGATCTCCCACAGCATGCTGGTGGGACCGAAGAGCCCCTCGCACGGATCGCGGACCCGCCTCGCCAGCTCCTCGAGGGTGCGCTCGAGATCGGGCCGCGTGACGTGGTCCGGGTCGGGCGGCGCGCCCGTGCTCGCTCTCGCGTTCGACTCTCGTGCGCTGGGTTTCGTCGAGTTCTTCATGCGGCTCGGTCGCTCGAATGTCGGGTACCCGATAGCTTTACCTACCGGTCGGCAGGTCGATGATGCCAGAGAGCGCGCCCCTGGTGAAAGCCCCATTTGCCAGGTCCGAATCCGGCCAGACGAGACATGCCGCCGGCGCTACCTTCCGCCATGCATTCCAAAAACCGAAGGAGAACCTCCATGAGCTCCCGCACCCTCGAGATGAAAAGCCCGATCGGGCCCTTGCGACTCACGTCCAACGGTGAGGCCCTCACCAGCATCGAGATGCTCGATCACCCTAGCTCGGCACCGAACCAAAGCGCGGCGGGCGATGCGGTGCTCGAAGCCGGCCGCCGGCAGCTCCGCGACTACTTCGACGGCCAGCTGCGGGCGTTCGAGCTGCCGCTCGCGCCAACCGGCACCCCGTTTCAGCTGCGCGTGTGGGAACAGCTGCGCGCGATCCCATTCGGGACCACGATCAGCTACGGCGAGCTCGCGATGCGCATCGGGCAACCCACCGCGAGCCGCGCCGTGGGGCTCGCGAACGGACGAAACCCGATCGCGATCGTGGTGCCGTGCCATCGGGTCATCGGAGCGGACGGATCGCTCACCGGCTACGGCGGCGGGCTCGACCGCAAGCGGTTCCTGCTCGACCTCGAGTCGCGCGGCTCGGCGAGCGCCGCGCGTCCACGCACTCGGGCGGAGTCGAGCACGCTCGCCTTGCCGTGGAGCAGCTGAAACTTTCTCCGAGACATTCGCGCTGGCGGCCGTGCGGCCTCACCGAGCACAGTCGCCGGCGTCGAACCGGTATGTGGCGTAACGCCCCACTCCCTTCGGAGCGGTGACAGATCTCCCCCAGACGCCGCGCGATCGATCAGTAAAAACACCAAGCATTCCTGGCACTCTCGGGTGTCTTTGCGAATGGCAAATTTCGTGCACGGTCGGGCCCGTCGCCGAGTAGAGGCGACGGCTGGCGGCGGATGTGGAGCCGCGCGACGAGGACGCCCACGTGCCCACACCCGACACGATTCATCGCGAGGTCGCGCCGGTGGGGAACCCGGCCGGGATCGACTGGGAGTCCGAGTCCACGACTCTTCCGCTCGTGCCCGCCGCGGCGCGGCGCAGCGAGCCGGCCGGGCTCGTCGAGACGATGCCGGGCTTCTCGTTCGGCAGCAACTGGTCGTCCTTCTCGCGGCTCATCACCGACGACACGCTGACCCGGGCGATGGACTCGATCCGGGAGCTGCTGGGACGTGATCGCCTCGACGGCGAAACGATCGTCGACATCGGCTGCGGCTCGGGGCTTTTCAGCCAGGCGTTTCTGCGGCTCGGCGCGGCGCGCGTCACCGCGCTCGACGCCGATCCTCTGTGCGTCCAGCTCACCGAGCGGCGCTGCGCGAGCGAGCCGGGGTCGCGCCTTCAGGTGCTGCATGCGTCGATTCTGGACGCGTCGCTCGGCTCCCGTCTCGAGCGCTCCTCGATCGGCTACGCGTGGGGCTCGCTCCACCATACGGGCTCGATGTGGAGTGCCCTCGAGCGAGCGTCGACGCTGGTCGAGCCGGGCGGTGTGCTGGTGGCCGCGCTCTACAACCGCCACTGGACGTCGGCGGGATGGCGGGTGGTGAAGCGCTGCTACGGCAGCGGGCCGGAATGGCTGCGCTCGTTTCTGGTCTCGGGCTACGCGGGCGCTGCCGAGCTCGCGGATCGCGCGCACGCCCGGGCCGCCACCCCGCAGCGCGGCATGGACCGTCTGCACGACATCCGTGACTGGCTGGGCGGCTGGCCGTACGAGTACGCGTCGGCGAACGAGGTCGCTCGCTTCGCCGCCGAGCGTGGCTGGCCGCTCACCAAGCTGGTGCCTTGTCGCGGCCGTACCGGCTGCAATCAGTTCGTCTTCCAGGTGCCGCACGGCGGCCTGGGGAGCGGCCTGGTCGAGACCGCCGAAGCGGCCTGAAAGCGCGCAGCCCCGCCGGCTGGGCGGGGCTGCGCGCGAGACTCGCCTGCCTCAGACGGGACTGCGCTCCCGGCGACGGCACCAGCGCGACCGGGCGAGGATCGCGAGCGGTGCCACGATCGGCACGCCGCCCATTCACGGCCGTGGCCGTCTGCACCAGGATGTTCTTCCCCGTGACCGTCTGTCCGGCGGCCACGTCACCAGCACGGCCGTCGACACGAAACCGCGCGCCTAGCGACGCGCGGTCCGCAAATGATCGCAATCCCTCGCGAGCACGGACAAGGGTCGCGAGTGCGTCCGATCGAGCTCCGCAGGGTGAGTCCGTTGGGCGGCGCGGCGGCGGGCGATCGCCCCGGGGCACGGCCGGCCACCGCATCGACGCAGAGGGGGGGCCGGCCTGCATTCGGCCTCGCGCCAACGTCATCGCGACCCCCACGCCGTCGCGATGCTCGGCCTCGAGCACCCCGAGGCGAGCGTCCGCCGCCACGTCGCCTCGGGATCGATCGAAAATGCGCGACGGAAGATGGGCGGTCCGAGCGGCGATTGGCGATTGCCCGCGGCCGGTGGAGGGCGACGCTCCGCGGCGCAGGACGTGACGACACGAGCGGGCCCAGTCACCGAAAATCTCGCTGTTTGACCCGCTCTTCGGCGCGACGCTACGCTCGAATTCCCCGCCGCAGCCGCATTTTCGAGATCAGCGTGCGCCCTTCCCGGCTCGGTTCGAGCCAGTGCTTCCTCGATCCACGATCACCCTTCCGGTCGAATGGAGGGACGCGGTCCCCCGCGTCCGCAGGGATCGATCGCGATGAGACGCTGCGGCTGCGAGGGACCGCAGCCCTCCGGGTCGAGCGCCCCGGACGTCGAGGCTGACACGAGAGCGCCATGAGCCGTGCCACCAATTTGCTGATCGCGCTGACGGTGGCGTCGGGCGTTTACGTGCTCGCGTCGGAGTCGTGGTCGGCGGCCTATCGGCTCAACCTGCTGATTCATCCGCTGCTGGGCCTGGCGGCGACCGGAATCCTGATCGGCTATGCGGCGAAACATCTGCGCGACAAGCTCAAATCGCAGATCCAGGTCGGCGCTCGTGGGCTCGCGGTGTTCCTGCTGCTGCCCGCGCTCGGCATCGCGCTCGGCGAGGCTTTCGGTGCGTCGCCCCAGCTGCGCTGGCTGCCGGTTCTCGCGGTGGTCGCGTTCCTGATCAAGCCGCTGCGCGGAATGCTGCAGTTCCTGGTGGGACGGCTGCGGCACGTGCCGTCGATCGTGCTCGGCAGCCTCGCGCTCCTCAGCTGGGCGGTGGCGCTCGCCACCGGCGCGACGCTCTTTCCATGGCACGCGATGCCGGCGGCGCACGACGCGCTCATCCTGCACCGCACGCTCGCGCTGGTGGCCGGAGGCCTGTACGTGGGCCACGTGCTGTTCGTGCAGGCGTACCGCGTGGAGCGGCGCGATGCGCCGAGCGCACAGGAATCGCGGCGCGAGTTGCGCTTCGCGACCACGGCGGTGGGCGCTTGCGCGCTCGCGCTCGTGGGTATCGTGAGCTACGAGCATCTCTCGCACGTGCTGCCCAAGTCGACGCTCCTGGGCCGCATTCCTGGCCCCGGCCATCCCATGCCGCCGGCGTCGCCATACACGGGCATCGATCGCGCGGCCGTGTCGGTGACGCGCTCGTGCGCCGCCGACGGATGCCACCCCACGATCGTGGACGACTTCGAGCACTCGAATCACCTGCGCTCGCCGCGTACACCGCATTTCCAGCGGACCACGGCGCTGCTCGAGAGCGAGCGCGGCGCCGGCGACACGCTGGTGTGCGCTGGCTGCCACTACCCGCTCGCCGCCGCCACCGACCAGCCCGAGTTCCGCCGCTACGCCACCGAGCCCGGCTTCGGATGCGTGAATTGCCACGCGATCCGCGAGGTGTCGCTCGACGAAGGCCCCGCGCGCTCGAGCTACGTGCTCGATCCACCGCTCGATCACCTGCGGATGTTCGTGACCGCCGACGGTCGCGAAGAGCCCAGCGCGCTGTCGCTGGCGATGATCCGCATGAACCCGATCGGCCACGGGCGCGCGCTGCGCACCTCGCTGGTGGGCGAGAACGAGCTGTGTCTCTCGTGCCATCACAACGAGATCCATCCCACAAACGACAAGAGCTTCGAACATCCGCGCTGCACCTCGTGTCACATGGAACCGCAGGGCATGCTGGGCCGCGCCGGCGGCGCCACGCACAACCATCTGTTCCCGGCGTCGAACACCGCGGTGCCGTTCCTGCTCGCGGACGCGGAAACCGGCGAGACGCTGCGCCAGTTCCTGACCGGCGAGAAACCGCTCTACCTCGACAACTGGGGCTCGGCGTGGGTGCTCCGCGAGAAGGGCGACGTCGGCCAGCACCAGGCTCTGTGGCTGCGCTCGGCCGCCGATCTAGTGGGCGACGTGAAGCCCGGCAGCACCGTGGAGCTGCGCATCAACACGACCAACGCCGGGATCGAGCACCATTTCCCGGCGGCGCCGCTCGACCTGATCGACGTGTGGCTCGACGTCGAGCTGACCGACGCGGCGGGCCGCGTGCTGCTGCGCAGCGGCACCGTCGACGATCGCGGCTACGTCGATTCCACGGCGCACCGTCTCGGCGGCTACGTGCTCGACACCAGCGGCAAGCGCCTCGAGTTCCACCGCATCTGGGACGTGGCCGACGAGAAGATCGAGCGTCACATCGCGCTCAGCGAATCGACGGTCGACACCTACCCCGTGACCATCCCGGCCGACGTGGCCCGCGGCAACCTCGAGTTGCGCGCCCGCTGGAACTACCGGAAACTGACTCAACAGTTCGTCGACTGGGCGTACGGCGGAGGTGCCGAGCCGCCGCCGCACATGCCCATCACGGCGATCGGCCGGATCGACGCCCACTGGCCGGTCGGCGGTGAGACGGCGGCACCGGCCGCGTATCCGAGCCCCCCTTCGGACACGCGCACACCGCCAGCCCAGACGGCGCAACGAAGCAGCGATCCGGCGAGCGAGAGAACGGGGGACGAGTCGTGAAGGTCAAGCATGTGGCGTGGGGGCTGGCACTCGGATTTCTGCTGCAGAGTCTGATCCAGGGGTTCGACCGGTTCCTCTACGTATCGTTCCCGGTCAATCTCTTCGGCAGCTTGTTCCTGGTGCTGACGCTCGCGGGCGTTGGCATCGGCGCGCTCGCGGGGTCGGCGCGGCCGGCGATCCGGCCCTCGCTCTGGGCGTGGACGGCCGGTGTCGCGCTGGTGGCGATCGTCGGCGTGTGGCAGAGCACCGACGACCTGGCGTTCCGGTTCTTCATCCTGATCGTCGGCTACGGCGCTGGGTTGCTGGGTGCGTTCCTGCTGGGGCGCGAGGCGAGCGAGCGCGCGCCGTGGCTCGACGTAGCGCTGCTGGTGTCGGTCGTCGCCCTCGGCGCCGGCATGTGCGGCATTCGCAACGTGTCGGTCCACTACCTGCTGACCAACCAGTACTACCCGTATCCCAAGCCCACGCATTACGTGGCGCGCACCGTCGGCATGGGTGCGGCGTGGATCGCGAGCGGGCTTCTGGCCGGGATCCTAGGAAGCCGGTTCGCGCGGCTCTTGGCTTCCACCGATCGGTTTCACGAGACGCTCGGCGGCTTCGCGGCCGGGCTCGCCGGCGGCGTGGTCGCGTCGTACTTCGCTCACCAGGCGTTCAACCCGTACCTCACGATGCTCGCGTGGGGTGCGCTGACGCTGCTCGTGGTGGCCAACCGCAAGTGGATCGTGGTGCCAGCGGGCTTCGCGATGCTGGCCGGAATCGGCTGGTGGTCGCAGAGCATCGCGCCAGCGCCGTTCGTGTGGCGGCTCGCGGATTACAAGATCCAGAGCCAGCACTGGACGCCTTACTACAAGCTCGATTTCGTGAGCTTCAACCAGGACACGTGCATGGGGGGGGTCTACGACAACCTCATGCTCTGGTACCACTGCCAGGACCCCGACAAGCTGCCGCGCGAGATCAGCACCGTGTTCCGGGTGGCCGGGGAGGGACGGAAGAGCGCACTCGCGGTGGGCCGCACCGACAGCATGTACTTGTCGCTGATCGAAAAGTGGTACGGCCCGCTCGAACGCTCGAAGTCGCTCGAGTTCGATCAGACCGTGGTGAACGAGGTCACCGGTCCTTACTCGCGCTACTTCAACGATCGCTGGAAGCGGCCCGGCCACACGGCCGTCGCCGGCGACCTGCAGACGCTGATCCGCGACGAGAAGGAGAAGTACGACATCATCTTCTTGAACGGGCAGATGATCCGGCTCTACCTGCACCCACGGACGCTCATCCCGCAAGAGGATTACCTCTTCGACCGCGACACCATCGCCGGCATGTTGCGGCTCTTGAATCCGCACGGGCTCCTGGTGATCGACTGGGGCAGCTCGCAGGAAGAGGAGGTCTACGACGCGTGGTCGAACGTGCCCGACGGTGCGTACGCGTCGGCGTTCTGGACCACGCTCTCGAACCTGCCGATGTCGGGCCTGCCGCTTTTCTTCATGTTCGTGTCCCCCGACCGGGAGCTGGCCGAGGGCATGGCGGCGCGCGTCGAGGCGCTCGGCATGGACCACGATCGTTCGCGGGCGGTGCCGCTCGATCCCAGCCGGCTCACTCGGGTCGACACCGACGATCGCCCGTTCCTGCAAGCGGGGCTGAGCATCGGCTACGCGATCCTGCCGCTGCCGCTCTTGTTGGTGATCGGCGTGATCGCGTGGCGACTCTCGAGGCACGCGCGCGCGCTGGCGCCGGACGGGTCGGCGCGGCTGCGGAGTTACTTCGTGGCGCTGGGAGCGCTGGGCGGTCTGCTGGAGACGATCGTGGTGGGCCGCTTGTCGCGGGCCGATCCGGCCGGCGTGCCGATGGGCGCGGTGCTGCTCTGGCCGATCTTCCTGGGCGGTTATCTGGTGCCGTGCGCGCTGCGTCTCGGCGACGCGCCGGCCGCGATGCGCCGCACCGCGGCGTGGGTGGCGGCGTTGCTCACCGCGGCGGGGCTGGTCGCGGGGCTCACCCTCGATCGATCTCTCCCGGCCATGGCCGGGGCGTCGCTCGCGATCGGTGTTGGCGTCGCGACGCTGTTCGTGAGCCTCGCGGGGGGCCTCGAGCCGGCCGCACGCGCTCAAGCGTGGGGCATCGCTCAGCTCGGCTCGGTGCTCGGAGTGGTGACGTTCCAGACGCTGGTCTACACCCTCGGGTTCCAGTGGCTGGTGCTGGCGCTGGCGGTTGCGGCCGCGTTGCTCGGCCACGCCGGCGGCCGGCTGCTGCCCGAGCGCCCCACCGCGACCGGCAGCGAGCCGACCTGGCTAGGCCCGGAACCAGCGGCAGCCAGCCGGACACCGGCGGCATAACAGGCTGCCCCAATAGGCCCGCGCCGCTCAGTCGAGGGTGGGAACAGACCCTCGAGGAAACAGGAGCAAAAAAACGATCCGAGCCGAACCGCGACCATCAGGTCGCCGTTCGGCTCGGATCGTTTCCGCTTGAGCCGGGTCTAAGGTTACTTCGGGTTGCTGGGCTTGGGCGGCTTGACGGGCGGTGCGGGTCTCCAGGTCGACATCGTGCTCCTCCTTCGAGGGGGATGATGGAACGGTACATCAGCGATCTCCGCGCTGTCAATCGCCGAGTGCCGAACATTCCACCCGTGGCCCGTGCGCGAGGCGCTGTGCCACATTGGCGGGCCCCGCCTCCTGAATGAACGATCTCATCCGCGACCTGGTCGGCGAGCAGAACGCGATCCTCCACCAGGAGGTGCTGTACGCGTGCTACTTCGTGTGGCCGCTTTCGCTGATCGTCAGCATCATCGTGGCGCCGCAGGGCTTCTTCACGAGGCCGTTGCGCACGCTTCTCTACCTGTTGCTCGGGCCGATCGGCACCGCCGATCTGGTGCGCCGCTCGATGCGTGCGCGCGCGGTGTCGGTGGCCTCGGGAGGCGAGGCGCGTCCCGCGACGGTGCGGCGCGCGAGCGTGCTGCTGCTGGTGGTGTTCGGATTGATGGTCGGATCGGGCCTGGTGCTCGCGACCCAGTACCGCTGGCCCGACTGGTACTTCCCGCTCGCGCGCGTGCATCGCGACGCGGGACTGGCGTTCGCGGCCCTCTACCTCGCGTACCTCGCGCACCACGTGCTGCGGAACGCGGGAAAGCTCAACCTCGCGATCCACGCGGCGTTCACGATCGCGCTGGTGCTGGTGCTGCTCTTCATCAACGTCGACTCGAAGCTGCCGCGCCCGATCCTGCTGGGCGCGGTGATCACGATCTTCGCCTCGGCCGCCTACCTCCGGCGGCTCGACCGGCGCACCGAGGAGGGCAAGACCCGCGGCGGGCTGATCCTCAACACCTATCTCTTGATCGTGCTGTCCTCGGGCTTCTATCTGGTGCCCGCGGTGAACGTCGCGATCGCCAACAATTTCGGCAATTACTACTACCACCTGCACGGGCTCGCGGCGCTCTTCGGATTGCCGCTCGCGGCGTTTCTCGGGTTGCACCACGTGCGCCGCACGCCCACCAGCTTTCCGTGGCCGGCGCGCCTGGCGGTGGTGCTGGTGGGCATTCCCTTCGCCGCGTACACGCTGACCGTCGCCAACCGGAAGACCCACGCTGGCGAGCTTTCGAGCTATCGCAATCAGCGGGTGTTCCCCACGCCGACCTTCCGTGGCGACTCGTCGCATGCTCCCCCCACACCGCCCGCGGCGCTGCACGAATGGTGGCTCGCCGAGATGGAGGACGTGCGGAGCTGCCGCGGCTGCCACGACGTGCTCTTCGACCAGTGGTCGGGCTCGGCGCACGCGCTGGCCGGCAACAATCCGTTCTATCGCGAGGTGATGCGCGAGCTGGTGCGCCAGGGACGGCTCGACGAGACCGCGTTCTGCCAGTCGTGCCATCAGCCGGTGCTGGCGGTGCTCCCCGATCGCGCGTTCGCGACCAGCGACGCGGCGATGTCGGACGACTGGGGCGTCACCTGCAAGAGCTGCCATCTCACCCACGAGCTCGCGAAGCCACCGTCGAACGGCCGCTTCGAGATGCGCGAGGAAGAGCGTATTCCCGGCTTGCTGAAGGCGGGTGACGAGTACGTTTCGCCTCGGCACGAGGCGATCCGTGACGATCTGCGCATCCACCTCAAGGGATTCTCCAACTCACCGCTCTTCGGCTCGCGCGAGTTCTGCGGGTCGTGCCACCGCATTCAGCTTCCCAACGAAAGCCAGATGGTGCTGCCCAATCCCTACGACGGCGCGCCGGGATTCGGCGTCGTCGAGCTGGGCTGCAAGCAGTGCCACATGCCCGAGGACACCACCAATCGCGTGGGCGTCCACTTCCCCAACCACCACATGTACGGCATCAACGACCACTGGGCCGACATGGTGCCCGCCGACGCGCATGTCGATCAGCTGGCATCGGCGAAAGCGGGCGACCAGCATCTGGCCGACTGGCTGGCCGGTCACGCTCCGGAGCCGAGCGGACTGGGCGTGCACGTCGACCGGCCGGTCTTCGATCTCGCGATCGAGTGGCGAGGGGCCGGCGCCGAGCCGGGCTCCCTCGCGGTCACCGCGACCAACGTGAGAGGTGGCCATCCCTTCCCTCTCGGCTCGCTCGATCTCAACGAAGCGTGGCTCTACGTGGAGGTGAGCCGCGGCTCCGAGCGGCTCTTCACGTCGGGCGCGCTCGACGACGCCGGCCATCTCGATCCTTCCGCCCACCGCTTCGGCGCGACGTTGCTCGGCGCCGACGGAAAGCCGCTCGCCCATCACGACATCGTGGCGGTCACCGCCCTCACCGACGTCAAGCTCCTGGCGCCCGGGAAAGAGCAGCGCGAGGAGTATCCGGCCGACTGGAGCGAACCCACCATGGGACCGTTCACGGTCAAGGCGGAGCTTCGCTATCGCCGCGCCCGTCAGGAGTTCATGGACTTCGTGTACGGTCCCGGGGCCCGGTCGATGCCGGTGGCCGTGCTCGCCAGCGTCGACTGCAAGATCGACGACGTGAGCGCGGCCTCGAAGGTTTGCACGTCGTTCGTACCCTCTTCCGCCGCGCCGTCGAAAGACTCGTGACCACCGCCGATCCCACGAATCCGTCGCCCGTTCCCACGCAGCGGCCGCGCCGGGGTTGCCTGGCGCGGATCGGGCGTTTCGTCCTCGGTCTCTTGATCTTCGCTGGCGCCGTGACCGGCGCGCTCTACGTCTACGGTGGCCGCAGCCTCGAAGCGGGCGCGGTCGCGACGTTCAAGAAGGGTGCGATGCGCGCCCTCGGCTACTACGGGCCGCTGCTCGGCTACTGGGGCACGCCGGTCATCTGGGTCGAAGCGGCGGGAAATCGCGGCTACGCGGGCGTCGCGACGCACCTCGAAGTGCTCGACCTCTCCGACCCCACCAACATCCACGCCACCGGCCAGCTTCCGCTCGGCGGCATCGTCCACGGCATGGTGCTCGACGGGAACGTGCTCTACATCGGCGCGGGAGACGCGGGCCTCGTGGTCGTCGACGTCTCGGATCCCAACGCACCGAAGCGCATCACCGGCCTGCCGAGCGCCGGCTACAGCTTCGGCCTGTGCCTTTCCGGCGATCGTCTCTACACCACCGAGCGCGATTCGGGTGTGCGCATCTTCGACGTCGCCGACCGGCGGAGCCCACACCTGATCGGAACGTTCCGCGATACACCCTGGTCGAACGACGTCGCGGTGGTCGGGAACCTCGCGTACATCGCCGACGGCAAGGAAGGTCTCCTGGTGGTCGACGTCTCCGACGCCGCGCATCCGTCGCTCGTGACCCAATTGCCGATGCCCCCGCCTACCGTCGCCGGGCTGTGGGAGCCCATCGATCCGCCGCCGCTCGCGATCGAGATCGAGGGGCACTACGCATACCTGGCGGGCGTCGATCGCGATCTGCTGGTGGCCGATCTGAGCCAGCCGCGCGAGCCGCGCATCGTCGGACACCTCGACCTGCCCGCCGAGACCATGGACCTGCGGGTCCGCGGTCACTTCGCCTACCTGGCACAGGAGCCCTACGGCCTGGCGATCGCCGACCTGAGCGAACCGGCGGCGCCGAAGCTGCTCTCGACGCTCGAGATCTACGGCTGCGCGCACACGCTGGCACTCGACGGCGACCGCGTGCTCGTCGGCCTCCTGTCGCAAGGCACCGCACTCGTCGACGTCGCCGACCCCACCGCACCCAAGCTCCTGGGACGCACCAAGATCGTCCCCACGGGGCGCGGTGCTTTCGTGGCCGGCGATCACCTTTATCTCGCAGACGGCGCCGCCGGGCTCGAGATCCTCGACCTCGCCGACCCTGCACACCCGAAGCCGATCGCGAACGTGCCGGTCACCGACTACGCGTACGCGGTGCGCGTCGACGGCACCCGCGCGCTGGTCGCGGCCGGACAGATGGGCCTCGTGGAGCTCGACGTGAGCGAGCCAGCGGCGCCGAAGATGGTGCGCGTCTGGGACACGCCGGAGCACGCGTTTGCGGTCGGCGTGGTGGGCGATCGCGCCTACACCGCCGAGGGCATGTACCAGTTCGCCGAGATGGATCTGACGCGCACCGACACCGACAAGCCGGTGCGCGCCGGCAGCAAGAGCGACGCGGGCTATGCCTTCACGCTGGCCGCGGCCGGCAATCTGGTGCTCGACGCGAACTACATGAGCGGCCTCAAGGTGCTCGATCCCACGGCGCATCCCGATCCGGCCGACGCCAAGAAACCGATCCCGGAGCTCTGGAGCGGCCCGCGGAAAGTGGTCGGCATCGCGCACAATGGGCCGATCGCGTTCCTCAGCATCTACACCGGCGGCCTCAAGGTGCTCGATCTCACCAATACCGCGGCGCCCAAGCTGCGCGGCAGCGTCGGGCTCGCCGACTTCCAGTTCGGCCTCGACGTCCGGAACGGCCTCGCGGCCGTCGCCGGTCATTCGGAAGGGCTGTTTCTCGCCGACGTGAAAAACCTCGACGCGCCGAAGCAACTCGCGCACGTGAAAACCCGCGGCGAGGCGTATGGTGTCGCGCTCACCGATCGCTACGCCTACGTCGCCGACGGCTCGGCGGGTCTCACGGTCGTGGACATCACCGATCCTTCGGCACCCAAGCTCGTCCAGTAGTGTGCGTATCGCCCGGAGGGCTGCGGTCCCTCGCAGCCGCAGCATCGCATCGGGATCGACCGCGGCGGACGCGAGGGACCCGCGTCCCTCCAGCCATTCGATCGCACTCTCGCGCGCGCTTGAGCGCGTGAACCCACATCGGTACTCTCCCCAGAATCGAGGTCCCCATGAGCAATGCCGACCGTCTGAGCGCGCTCGACGCGATGTTCCTGCACGTCGAGACGCTCACCAGCCCGATGCACGTCGGCATGGTGTGCCGTCTCGAAGGCGGACCGATCCGCAAGAAGAACGGTGCGATCGATCGCGACTTCCTGTTCCGGCAGACCGCGAGCCGCCTCGATCGCGCGCCGCGCTTCCGCCAGCGCGTGCAGGGCCCGGCCCTCGGACAGGGGCGCCCGAGCTGGGTCGACGATCCGCACTTCAACATCGCGTACCACGTGCGCTTCACCGGCCTGCCACGTCCAGGCGGTGGCGCGGAGCTCAAGCTGCTCGCGGGGCGGATCCTCTCCCAGATGCTCGACCGCTCGCGGCCGCTCTGGGAGATGTACTGGGTCGACGGCCTCGAGAACGACGAGATCGGCCTGGTGTGGAAGATCCATCACTGCATGGTCGACGGCGTGTCGGGCGTCGAGGTCGCCACCTTGCTCTTCGACTCGGAAGCCAAGGCACCCGCCCCGCCTCCGCTCGAGACTTGGAAGCCGCGCCCGCTACCCAAGCTCGGCCAGCGCGTCGGCAGCGCTTTCGCCGAGGGTGCCGCGGCCTCGCGCGAGTGGCTCGGTCAAGCGCGCGCGGTGCTGGTGAATCCCGAGGCGATGGCGCAGCGCCTCAAGCAGGACTTCGAGGGGCTGGGCTCGTGGATCGGCAAGGGCCTCGCGCCGCGCACCTGCATCAACGTGCCGATCGGTCCGCACCGGCGCGTCGACTGGGTGATGGTGCCGCTCGCCGAGGTGAAGCGCGTCAAGAACACGCTGGGCGGAACCATCAACGACGTGGCGCTCGCCGTGGTCGCCGGTGCGTTGCGCCGTTACCTCGTTCATCGTGGCGAGAAAGTGACGGGCGTCGACCTGCACGTCGGCATTCCCGTGAGTGTCCGTCGCGACACCGAGAAGCAGAACCTGGGAAACAAGGTTTCGGCGATCGCGACGCTGCTGCCGGTGGGCGAGCGAGATCCGGCGAAGCGCTATCGCGAGATCTGCAAGCGCACCGAGCTCGAGAAGCGCTCGTTCGCGGCCAACGCCGCGCAGACCCTCACCAACCTGCCGGGCGCCCCGCCCGCGACACTGCTCCAGCAAGTCGCGCGCATGCAGTGGGCGCAGCGGGTGCTCAACCTGGTGGTGACCAACGTGCCTGGCCCGCAGCAGCCGCTCTACGTGGGCGGGGCGCGGCTGCTGGAGATCGCGCCTTACCTTCCGCTCGGACCGAACGTGGCGCTGGGCATCGCGGTGCTGAGCTACGACGGCAAGCTCGGATTCGGCCTGATCGGCGACTACGACGTGCTGAGCGACATCGGAGCTCTCGCGGATCAGTTCCAGGATTCGTGGCAAGAGCTGATCGCGGCGATCGACCGGCCCGCGCGGAGGCGCGCGAGCGGCGGTCGCGGCAACCAGCGTGGCGCGAAGCCGCCAGCCGGCATACGATCGGCGCCGGCCAAGAAGCTGGCGCGGAAGTCACGGCGGAGGTGAGCGGCGGCATGTCGAATCGTGCTCGATTCTGGCTCTCGAGGGTGGCGGCCCTGGCGGTCGCGTTCTGGATCGGCTGCTCGGCCGCGGACTGGGCCGACACGATGGGCGGTGGCAACGACTCGG
>CAZYWA010000133.1:0-16502 GCA_964650975.1 uncultured bacterium | reverse complement strand
ACCGGTCGCGTCGAAATCGGCCTCGAAGGGGTAACGCCCCTCCGGAACCATCTTCCCGAGCCCCACCGGGAACGAGGTCGGGCTGAGCAGCGTGGCACCGGGCAGAGTCACGTCCGTGATGTGGACCTTGCCGGCGTCGGCCGTCCCCTGATTGGTGAGCGGCAGGCGAATCATGAGCCGAGTGCCAAGGGCGCCCACCCCCGGACGCCCGGAAGCCACGCTGACCGGGGGCGTCGCCGCCCAAGCGCCGTTCGGCGGGCCGAGGAGACCAACGAGTGGAGCGGCGATGACCAGGGCCCGACGCAACGCGTGTGTCGACACGGTGGCCTCCCCGAACTGCGTCTGTGACGGACGTGGGTGAGGACCCTTCGCGGGCGGGAAGGTTAAACCGCCGGGGGGAGCGACTCCGGCCGCGGAGCCCGATCTGGGTGGCACGCGAGTCTGGACGGCGTGCGCGTGCCGGATCCATCCTCATGCATGCCAAAGCTCGATTTCGCGATCGTCGACCCACACTTCCATCACTGGGATCCGCTCACCACGCCGCGGCTGGCCTCGCCGTTCGCGCGGGTGCTGCATCGCTGGCCGCGCCTCTTCGAGCGGGTCGCGGACGTGGTGATGCCGCGGGCGGCGCGGGACTTCGTCGGCGGCTACTCGGTCATTCATCCGTACCTGCCAAGCGACTACGCGCGCGATGCCACGGGGCTCGACATCGACGTCGTGGTGCACGTCGAAGCGGGCTGGGAAGAGCGCGGCAAGCTCGGCGTGGTCGGCGAGACGCGCTGGCTCGACACCCTCGACTTCGAGCGGCACGGCCGCAGGCTCGGCGCGATCGTCGGGCACGCGGACCTGCGCGAGCCCCACGTCGACGAAGTGCTGGCGGCGCATCAAGCGGCGAGTCCCCGGTTGCGCGGCGTCCGGCACAAGGCGACGCATCATCCCGATCGCGGCGTGATGGCGTTTTGCGACGTCCCCAACCTGTATCGCGAGGCGGCCTTCCTGCGCGGCTTCGAGAAGCTGGTGGCGCGCAAGCTGCGTTTCGACGCGTGGTGCTACTCGCACCAGATCCCCGATCTCGTGGACCTCGCGCGCCGCTTCCCGGAAGCGCAGAT
Source organism: uncultured bacterium (assembly GCA_964650975.1). Taxonomy (GTDB): domain Bacteria; phylum JADJOY01; class JADJOY01; order JADJOY01; family JADJOY01; genus CAZYWA01. The sequence goes on along the minus strand of CAZYWA010000133.1, from coordinate 15,393 downwards.
CGTGCTCGATCACGTGGGCACGCCGGTCGGAGCGGGCGGTCCGGTCGGCAAAGGCGGCCGCGTGGGTGCCACGGCGCAGGATCGCAAACGCATCTTCGAGACCTGGCGCGAGGATCTCGCTCGACTGGGCGAGCACAAGCAGGTCTTCACCAAGCTCTCCGGCCTCGGCATGCCGGTGCTCGGCTTCGGTTTTCATCGCCGACCGAGCCCGCCCTCGGTCGAGGAGCTGTCCGATACGTTCCGGCCGTTCATCGGCCACGCGCTCGCCGTGTTCGGAACCGAGCGCGCGTTCTTCGCGTCGAATTTCCCCATGGACAAGCCGAGCGCGCCGCTCGGCCACTTCTTCGATGCCTACGCGCGGCTCGCCACGGAGGTCGGTCCCGCCGCCCCGCGGGCCCTGCTGCGCGACAACGCCCTACGTTTCTACGCGTGCTAGCGACGCACTCAGCAAGATCGCCCTTGCTCTCGCGCGGCACGATGCACGTCGCGCCAGTGAGGAAGCGTGCGGACGATTCGCTCGCGCACCGCGGCGTCGGGCACCTGCTCGAGCAGGCGCCGGAGGCGCTCGGCGAGGGCATCCAGAAGGGTCGCGGCCCGAGGGTCTCCCGCCTCGCGGAGCACGCGCAAAGCGGCGTGGTGAGCCTCGGGCGTTAGCGCGTCGTGGCCTTCATTGGCCAAGAGCTCGTCGATGCGCTGCAGCGCCGCTGGCAGGTCCCCGGCGGCGAGGTCGATCTCGGCGAGTCGGACCAGCGTGCTGCGCTGGCCCATGAGGTTCGCTTCGGCGCGATGCCGGGCCAGCAAGCTCTCGAGCCGCTCGCGCGCCCGCGCCGTCTCGCCGAGCGCGGCCCAGGCACTCGCCTCGCGCGCCTGGGCCCCCATGAGGTCGTCCTCGGACTTACAGGCGGAGGCAACCGCGATCGCCTCCGCAGCGAGGTCACGCTGGGCGATCGCGTCCCCGCGGACCTCGGCGAGCTCCGAGAGCTGCATGAGCGCGTGAGCTCGAAGGCGCGGCACGTCGATCTCGACGGTGTGGGCCAGCGCCTCGCGCACCACCTGCTCCGCCGTCTCGAGGTCGCCCAGCTCGCGCTCCACCATCGCGCGGCGGCTCAGCAGGGAAAAGCGGTCGAGGGGATCGCCGGTGCCGAGGATCTCGAGCGCGCGATCGAGCTCGGCGGCGGCGTCCACGAGCCGATCCTGGAGGATCCACGCTTCGATCGCGATCATTCGAATCTGCAGCTCGTATCCGGCGTACCCACCGCGCGCCCGCGGGAGCTCCGCGGTCCGCCGCGCCCACAGGATGCCCTTCTCGATGTGCGGGTACGCGACCTCGAAGTCCCGCTCGGTCACCGCGAGCCAGGCGAGCAGGCCGTGGGCCATGGTGGCCGCACTCCTCGAGTCCGTCTGCTCCGCCAACGGCACGACCTCCGCTGCCAGCGCCTTCGCCTCGGCGTGCCGGCCCTCGCGATCCGCGTCGAGGGCCCGGACCGAGAGAGCGTCGGCGCGCAGCGAGTCCATCCCCGACTCCTCCGCGAGCGCGACCAACTCCGCGAGCGCCTGGGCCCGGCGTTCGGTGTCGCCTTGGCGGTCCGCGGCGTAGTGGCGCTTCACTTGGATCGTGTATCGGCGCTCGTGATCGTCCGCCAGTGCCGGCTGTGCCAGCGCTCGCCCTGCGTAAATCCACACCGGCTCGTGGACACAGCGGCGCAGGGCGTCCTCGGTGGCGCGCTCGTAGTAGTCGAGCGCTTCGCTGCTGAGCCCGGCGCGCTCGTAATGCTCGGCGGTGACCGCCAGGAACTCGCCGGCGCGCTCGCCGACGCGCGCCGCGAGCCAGCGCGCGGCGCGCGCGTGTCCGTCGCGACGCGGCGCTTTGGGCACGGTGCCGTAGGTCACGTCGTGGAGGATCTGGTGGAAGAACCCGTACTCGACGCATTGCTCGAAGGCGCTCTCCGAGCGGCGCACCACCAGCGAACGGCGCTCGAGCGCGGGCAGCGCGGCCGCCGCCTCGGGGTCGATCGCCGACAGCGCCTGGTCCCAGAACACCGGGCCGATGACGCTCGCCCGCTGGAGCGCCGCCAGGTCGGCCGTCGGGAGCGCGTCGAGGCGCGCCTGGAGGACACCCACCAGGGTTTCGGGCACGCGAAGACCGGCGAGCTGGTCGCTCCGCAGCCGCCAGCCGTCGGCGGCGGCGTCGATCACGCCGTCGTCGATGAGCATCCGCACCAGCTCTTCCATGAAGAACGGGTTGCCGTCGGCGCGCGAGACGAGGAGACGGCGCAGTGCCTCGGGGACGTCGCTCATCCGTGCCAAGAGCGCCGCGGCCAGGGATTTCCCGTGCTCGGCGTCGAGCGGCGTCAGGCGAGCCGTGAGCCGATCGGCCACGCCGTCGAGCCAGGCGGGCCGGCGCTCCTCGAGGGCAGGCCGCGCGAAACCGATCACCGCGATCGGTGCCTCGACCTGGGCCAGCTCTTCGACGAAGTCGAGCGAGCCGTCGTCGCTCCAGTGGAGGTCGTCGAGCAAGAGCACCAGCGGCCCCGGGCTCGCCCTGCGAGCCAGCTCGGCCAGGGCCTGACGTAGCGCCCGGAAGCCACGCTCGCGGAGCTCGCGGCCTTGGACGCCGCGCAGATACGGAGCGTCGGGAAGGCTGAAGCCGATGAGGTGACCGACGCGCTCGGCTTCGATCTCGCCGTTCTCGCCGCAGAGGGGTGCCAGCCCGTCCACGAGGCGAGCACGCGCGCCAGCCGCGCTCTCGTCGTCGGCGATGCCGAGCCAGCGCGAGACCAGATCGCGCACCAGGCCGTAGGGCTGGAGCACGCTCGCGGGACGGGATTGCGCGAGGAGCGTGCTGCCGGGCGGAAGCCGCGGTTCGAGCTCGCGCAGGAGCCGGGTCTTGCCGAGCCCGGCGTCGCCGATCACCGTCGCGAGCTGGGTCGTCGCGGTCTCTCGTGCTCGGGCGACCGTGGCGAGCAGCTGCTCGAGCTCGGGGTCGCGGCCCACCAGCGGAGTCAGCACGCCCTCGAGGCCGCGCCCCGCGAGCCACGCCGAGGCGCGCGGCACTTCGCGCGACACGAGGTAGGTCGCGAGCGGTTCCTCGCTGCCCTTCACCGCCAGCGGCGGCTGCGCCTCGACCTCGAACCGCCCGCGCACCAAGAGCCACGTGGGGTGCGAGATGCGAAGCCGGCCCACGGGTGCGCTCTGCTCGAGCCGTGCCGCGATGTGGACCGCGTGGCCCATGGCCGTCTTGTCGGCCTCGGGACCCACGCCCAGCACGACCGGACCCGTGTGGATCCCGGCACGGACGCCGAACCGCTCGATCGCGAGCTCGCTCCTGAGGCGCGCGGCGTGCTCGCTCGCGGCGGCCAGGATCGCGAGGCCGCTCCGGAGCGCGCGCTCGGCATCGTCCTCCCGGGCCTGCTCCGTCCCGAACGCGGCCTTGAGGCCGTCACCGGTGAAGCGAAGCACCCGGCCACCGTGCTCCACGACGATCGAGGCGAAGCGCTGCAGCGCCTCGCCGACCACCGCCAGCGCCTCCTCGGCCGGTAGGTCTTCGAGCATCGACGTCGACTCGACGATGTCGCAGAAGAGGATGCTCACCTGGCGGAGCTTGGGCGCGGCGGCTTCCGCGCCGCGCGCCAGAGCCTTCTCGCGCAGGGCGGCGATCGCGAAGTCGACCGCCGCGTCGCCGAGCGTCGCGCGTTGCGACTCGAGCGCCTGGATCAGTCCGTCGACGGATGGAGCCTGGGGCATGCGTGGACAGCGTGTCAGCGGAGCCAGCGCGATTCTATCCGAGCATCTCGACCAAGCTGCAGCCCGCTCCGCGGTGTGATCCTCCTGCGGGGACGCTTCCCGGAGATCCGCCTGTGCCTTCCGCTCCATGGGCTCCGCATGCCGGTCGCACCTTCATCGGCCGCGCCGTCGCCGATACCGACGGCGATCGTTGCGATCGGCCGATTTTCCCGCCTCATCCGGCCGGCTGGGTCGACTGGACCGCGGCATCGCGCGGCTCACCCGACTCGACCAGCTGGCGGAGCTGCCAGGTCACGGTTTCGCGCTCCACCTGCCGGGCGTTGAGCACGTCCCGGAGCGCCCCGACCGCGAGACTGCCTGCGCCCAGCATGAACGCCGAACCCAGCAGTGCCGCCAGGAACGGAGCCTCGGTGATGTGCGTCATCGAGGGGAGGATCCGGACGCCGTCTGCTCCGAACAGGTAGCTCGACGGGATCAGCCGTGTGAGCTCGAGGAGACCTGGGACGAGGAAGCCGGCCATCAATACCGAAACGAAAAAGACGCGCTCTCGAAGCCGGTGCAAGAGCCCCCCGGCCACCACCATTCCGGCGAAGAACGCAGGAATGAGCGTGGCGGGTCCGGCCATGCGGCCCAGCAGCGCCAGGTGCACCGCCACCGTCGCGCCGACGGCATACAGGTGGACCCGGCTGCCACGACGCGTCACCGCTCCGTACACCGCGATCACGAACGCCAGGAAGTTCGCGCACAGCATCGCGCCGGCGAGAGGCCAGTCGCGCACTCCCGCCCAGAGGAGCAGGCCCAGGGATGCGAGAGTGCCCGGTCCCGCCAGGGCCGCGAGCCCCAGGTGCGCTCTGCGAAGCTCTTCGCGGCGCGCCTCCTCGATCACCGCCGCCACGGCGTCCGGCGGGAATTTCGGAGGAGTGCCGAGAAGCGTCGCGATCGCGCCGAGGGTTTCGGGATTTCCCGGATCGAGGGCCGCCGCCTTGCCGATCTCGCTCCACGCGTCGTGGCGTGCCGCGAGGCCGGCCGCGCCGGGCGTATCGAGCACCCGATCGAGCGCCTCGCGCGCTCGCGACCGGTGCTTGGCCGCGAGCTTCGTTCGCAGCGCCTGGTCGCGCTGGCCGGAGAGATGGAGCGCGAGCCTGCGGTGAAATTCGCGCGCGTCGGGGCGGTCCGCCGGCCTCTTCGCCATCGCGTCCATGCACAGCGCATCGAGCTCCGGTGGAATATCGGCGCCGGGCGCTCGCATGCTCGGGCTCGGATCGACACCCCGGATCGTCGCCTCCATGACATCGCTCGGCGACTCGCCGGCGACGAGGGGCTCTCGGGTGAGCACTTCGAACAGGATCGCGCCGAGCGCCCACACATCCACCGTGGAGCCGAGCTCCTCCACTCGCCCGGTCAGCTGCTCCGCCGGCGCGTAGCCCGGCGTGGCGAGGATCGAGAGCTCGCCGGTGAGCTGCTGCCCCGTATCTTGGAACGCCACGTCGGAGAGCGCGGACGCGCTCTCGCCTTGGACGCGGGCCAAGCCCCAGTCGAGGATGTAAACCTCGCCGAACTCTCCCAGCATCAGGTTCTGCGGCTTGAGATCCCGGTGGACGACGCCCTGCTGGTGCGCGAAGTCGATGGCGAGAGCCACCTGACTGAGCGCGGTCAGGACGGCGTGGCGCGAGTGCTGGCCGGCGAGCCCGGCATCCCCGGACGCGAGGGCGTTCAGGATCTGGCGGAGGGTCTGCCCGCGCACACGCTTCATCACGAAGTAGAGCGCGCCATCGGGGTCGACTCCCATCTCGTGCACCGGCACCAGCGACGGATGCTCGAGCCGCGCCTGGATTCGAGCTTCACGGACGAACCGAGCCCGGAGCTGATCGCGGTTGGTGAGGTCCGGGAGGATTCGCTTGAAGGCAACCTCGCGCCCGGCGATCACGTCGCGCGCCGCGTACACCTCTCCCATTCCGCCAGTGCCGAGCTGCTCGCCGAGAACGAAGCGCTGGAAGAGGTCCGTCTGCGGAGCGGGACTGAAGGTGACTCGTCCACCCCGCGCCTTCCCGGGGGGCACCACCGTGGGCTGCTCCGAGAGCGCCCGGGGCGGCCGAGGGGAATCCCCCTCACTCATGTTCGAACGGCCTCGACCGCGCCGTCGGGCTCGACCATCTGGCGGAGCTGCCAGGCGAGCGTCTCGCGCTCCATCTGACGCGTGTTGAGGAGCACGCGAACCCGCGCGGCGATGACCGCGCCACCGAGCGCGAACACACCCGTGAAGAAGAAGCCCGCGTAGAACGGCGCCTCCGGGATGTTGGAAAGGCTGGGGACGATTCGAACGCCTTGCTCGGAGAAGACGTAGCTCGGCGGGAGCACGCGCAGGTACTCGAGCACGCTCGGGATCACGTAGCCGGTGAGCAGGATCGAGGCGTGCACGATGCGCTCCCGGGGGCGGTGAATCAGACCCGCCATCGTGATGAGCACCGCGAAGAAACCGGGAACGATGACGACCGGTCCCGCGGCACGACCGAGCAGCACCAGGTTGTGCGTCGCGGCGAGGCCCGCGATGTGCAGGTCGATGGCTCGACCGCGGCGACGGCCACCGCCGCGCAGGCCGAGTACCACCGCGAGCGCGTTGAAGAAGAGCAGCGCGAGCGCCAGCGGCCAGTTCCGGGTGCCAGCCCACACCAAGAGGCCGATCGTCGCGCCGAGCCCCGCGGTGCTGAGCAGCGCCAGCAGCCGCGCCACGGTGCGGTTCTCGTCCCGCCCCGCTTCCTCGATGGCCGTCGTCACGGACTCGGGGACGAGCTTTGGCGGTGTCTCGAGCAGCGTCGCGATGGCGGCGCGAGCCTCGGGGTGATTCGGCTCGAGCGCCAGGGTCTTCCCGACCTCGGCCCACGCCTCCCGCCGTGCGGCGATTCCCGCCTCGCCGGGTATCACGAGCGCACGCTCGACCGCCTCGCGCGCTCGCGCTCGGTGCTCGCTCGCGAGCCGCTGCTCGAGCTCGCGGTCGAGCTCCCCGGAGAGATGCACCGCCAGCTGGCGGTGAAACTCGCGCGCATCCGGACGATCCTCCGGGCGCGGCGCCATCGCCCGCACGCAAAGCGCATCGAGCTCGGGTGGGATCCGAGCGCCAGGTGAGCGAGCTGCCGGGCTCGCGTCGACACCTCGAATGGTCACCTCGATGCGATCGCTCGCCGACTCGCCCTCCACCGCATACGTCCCGGTCAGTGCCTCGAACAGGATCGCGCCGAGCGCCCACACGTCGACTCCGGGGCCGATCTTGTCGATTCGCCCGGAGAGTTGCTCGGCCGGCGCGTATCCGGGAGTGCCGAGGATCATCTGGTTGGCGGTGTGGATCTCCCCGCCGCCGTACATGGCGGTCAGGTATTCGCCTCCGTCGTCGAGCCGAGCGAGCCCCCAGTCGAGGAGGTAGACCTCGCCGAACTCGCCCAGCATCAGGTTTCCCGGCTTGAGATCCCGGTGCACCACGCCATGCCGGTGCGCGAAGTCGAGCGCGAGCGCCACCTGGCCGAGCGCCACCAGCACGCTGTGCCGCGAGTGCCGGCGGGTGAGCTCGGATTCGCCGCAGCGCAGCGCCTCGAGCACCTCGCGGAGCGTGTGCCCGCGCACGCGCTTCATCACGAAGTAGAGCGCGCCCTCCGGGTCGACGCCCATCTCGTGCACCGGCACCACCGACGGATGCTCGAGTCGCGCTTGGACCTGCGCCTCGCGGACGAAACGAGCCCGGATCTCGTCCAGATCGGCGATCCCGGGAAGGATCCGCTTGAACGCCACCTCGCGCCCGGCGACCACGTCGCGCGCGAGATAGACCGCGCCCATCCCGCCCGCGCCGAGTTGCTCGCCGAGAATGAAGCGCTCGAATACGTCCTTCCGCGGTGTCCAGCTGACGCGGGCGCTGGTCCGGCCAGGATGAGTCACCGTCTCCTCGGCGCTCATGGCTCGGGGCTTTGGGGCTGGGTCGCGCTCGTTCACGGGCCGCGAAAACCTCGCCCATCCCCCACCATCAGCGCAAGACCCGCCGCCCGCCGATCTTCCTCGGCGCCAATCCGGCCGCGCGACGGCCGCGTCGACGAGCGGCCTGCGCCCGTCGTAGCCTTGGCGTCCCGGCGTCGCTCCGCCGAGCGCGCTGAACCAGGAGAGCGAGGGTTTATGGCCAAGGCGATCCAGGTCTGCGTGGGGTTGACGATTGCCGTGCTCGCGGGCTGCACCAAACCCGAGCGGCCCGAGCCGCCGACGATCCGGCGCGACGTGTCGCTCATCGACGACGACGACCAGTACACGCATCCGTTCGTGCCGGGAAACCGGACGACCATGGACGGCCGGATCGCGATGCGCGTCCAGGGCGGCCCGCCCGGGACGCCCGACCTGGCGCACGACATTTCCTTCTACCTCTTCACGCCGGAGCGCCTCGCCGAGCCGATCCTGAGCGGTCCTCCCGGCGCCCAGATCCTCGCCGATCCGGCGCCCTTCGACGTCCCCTTCCCGCCCGCCCTCGACCCGAGCGTCACACGTCTCGGTCACCACGGGATCTGCGATCCGACCGAGGAGTTCGCGGTGCCCGAAGAGCACCCGAATCCGCAACCGTGCGCCGGCGACGCCTCCCACGATTGCTACCAGTTCACGGTGATCAACTCGACCTCGAAGACCGCCCTCGGCTCGCAGCTCTGGGGCACGCCCGTGACCGTCGAGGTGGAGAATCCCAAGACCGCCGCGGCGCGCATCATCCGCGCCGACCTCGGCACCCCGGTCGCGGGCGCCTTCATCCCGCTCAACAACGAGTGGACCGAGGTCGCCGTCACGCGCGACGGTCGCTTGCTCAGCGGCCGCTGGGGACGGGCACCGCGCGTGTGGACGAACCCCGAGACCGGCGAGGTCAAGCTGCGCTTCTACGACCTCGCCTACTCGGTGCTACCCGACGACGCGGCCCCGTGCGACGTCACCAAGTGGACGCAGTTCAATCCGATCTCGCACGCGCCCTACGACCCGCACATGGTGGGCCGCTACGGTCTCGCCGCGTACCCGTTCCGCGACGCGCAAGGCGATCCGATCGCCGACGGCGAGGACGTGGGCGGCACCTATCCGTGGGTCGATCGCAAGGGCACCAACGTCTTCATGACCGGTGTGCCGGGGCGGATCGCCGAGCAGTCGACCGACGACTACCCGCGCCACTGCGTCCACGACGGCTGCGAAAGCTACGTCGAGAACAACGACTGGGACCGCGGCTTCCTGGTCGCCGGACTCTGGACCCACGGCAAGTTCGTGCACCTCGACGGGCTCATCAACAACCTCGACTGGGCGGTCGGCGACATCCCGGCGGCCCACTACATGGTGGATCTCTACCGCGACGCCGCGGGCCAGGACGTCGAGGTGCGCTTCGGTTCGGGCCGCTTCATCGACTCGGCGCGGAACTCCGGCTGGGACTATCCGCCCGGCTACTCGCACAACGACAACATCCTCGACTCGCTCATGAACCTCTTCAACTACGAGCGCAACGCGATGCCCATCAGCCCGCGCGACGTGGTGTGGATCATGGGCACCGGAGTGGGCACCGACGAGATCGCGTTCGACGACTACGTCGATCCGAACGCGTTCATCGTCTCCAACATGGACGCGGCCATCACGCCCATCTACGACTCGAAGGGCGAGTCGCTCGCGACGCCTCACTACTGGAACGGTCAGGTGCGCACCGTCGTGCTGCCGATCGCCGAGCCCGACTTCTACAAGCTCGAGCCGAAGCTCGCCGAGGACATCCACGTCCAGAACGCAGCCACGTCGCTCGGGTGGAACGTGCCGCCTTACGGACTGGTCGCGGCCAACACCGGTCGCATCGAGCCGGTGGCGCTGGGCGGGATTCAGGGCAAAGGTTTCTGGCTCAGCGGCTCGAACGCGATCCGCTACTCGGTGCCGGCACAGCAGCGACCGATCGAGGACACCGACTGGTACGCCGGTGTCTTCCTCGATCCGCGCACGCCCGAGGACGAATCACGCACGGTCCTCACGTTCCCCGACGACAGCGCGATCCGCGTCGCGGGTCACTCGTCGGTCGAGTACGTCGCCGGCGGCTCGGTGGTCCATCAAGTGGCGCTCCCGCCCACCACCGGATGGGTTCACCTCGCGGTCCGGCTCACGCAGCAGAACCGGTCGGTCACCCTCGTCCACGACGGCTTCCCGCTCGACCAGTTCACCTCGGATTCCCCGCTCTTCCAGATGAGCGAGGGCGAGCTGGTCGCCGGAAACGCGACTGGCGACGCCGCCGGATTCCGCGGCTGGATCGACGACCTCGAGGTGCTCGCCCACGACGTGAATCCCGAGGTCGCGTGCAACCACGCCCACGGCACCCTCGCCCGGATCGACGACGACACGATCCTCGCCGACCGCGCCGACGACTATCCCGCGTGGGCCCACGAGGAAGTCGCTGCCGCGGCGGGGCTCGGCGGATCCGGCGCACGCTTCATCTGTCACCACGACTATTCGTTCGACTATGCGGCGAACCTCGCCAATCTCCCCCAGGGCACGACGTCGGTGCGCGGCGCCATCAACTTCCCGGAGGGACCGCTCCGCGCCGGCGTGCCGCGCCCCGATTCGTCGCAGAACCCGTTCTGCCACACCTGCCACGAAGCGAACGGCCAAGGCGGCCTCTCACTCGCGGCCCTCGACCTCCATCCCGACGTGACCACGGAGAACGATCCACGGCGCCAGCCGTTCCAGCCTCCGCGCCGCGTCTTCGGCAACATCCCGGCCGGCTGGATTCCGCCCGGCGCCGGTCCAGGAAGTCCCGCGCAGGCATCGCAGGCACCCACCGGCGGCGCACTGATCGATCGCTGGATCTTGCCCGGCGCGGGCGAGACGACACCGAGCGGAACCAGCGCGTCGAGCCGTGCCGTCGTCGTGCATCGCCACTGATGACAGGTCGGGTTCTTCGTCCGGGGCACTCCGCGCGACGGCGGCGATGTTTCGCCGGCCAGCAGGTGACACGCCAAGCGTTGACGGCGCAACTGGATCTCACGGGCTCGACGATCGCCGATCGCGGGGCCGAAGCGGTCATCTTGGCTCCGGCCGGGCGAGCCCAGCGGAGCTAGACCTGTGGCCGGGCAGCACTCCGAGACGAGCTCGTGGTAGGAAAGCTGGATCCGGGGTCTTCATCGTGCGCGCGACACAGTCTTCCGACCGGCTCCCGGAAGCCTCCCGCCGTGGGACCCACGGCTCTTCGCCGGTCGCTGCCGACGCTGGGGCGATCGAACGCGCAGCCGCGCTCCGGACCCAGCATCCGTTCGCGCGCTCCGCGTGGGTCTCGCGAATCTTCTTCGGCGGGCTGCTCATGATCGGAGGCGCGATGTCCTGCGGGTCCGCGTCGGCCGACCCGAACCCCTACGCTGGCTACACGAGCACGCTCTACGCCGGCACCGCGAACTGGCTCTGCCACCCCGATCTCGCGGGTGGCGCGAACGTGTGCAACGGCGACCAGACCACGATCCGGGTCCAGGCGGATGGCAGCTCGACGGTCGAGCGGTTTACCCCGGCGGCCAGCCCCCCCTTCGATTGTTTCTACGTCTACCCGACCGTGAGCGTGGACCTGGCGCTCAACTCCGATCTGAACCCCGGCGCGCAGGAGCGAGACACGACACTGATCCAGGCCGCGCGCTACGGCTCGGTTTGTCGCGTCTTCGCACCGGTCTACCGCCAGCGAACCGGAACGCTGCTGGCGATCGACGCTCTGGCCCCGTCGTTGGTCAGCGAGCAGAAGCAGCAACAGGCCGGCGAGATCGCCTACGGCGACGTGCTCGACGCCTTCAAGCAGTACATGGCTCACGAGAACCGAGGTCGCGGCTTCGTCCTGGTCGGCCACTCGCAGGGCTCGTTCCTGCTCGCGCGCCTGATCGCGGAAGAGATCGAGCCCAACCCGTATCTCGCGCGGCATCTGATCGCCGCGCACATCCCGGGCGCGCTCGTCGAGGCGCCGATCGGCACGGACGTGGGCGGGACCTTCGCCAGCACTCCGGCCTGCCGGTCGCCCGACCAGACCGGATGCGTGATCGCGTACTCGAGCTACCGGAAGGGCGATCCGAATCTGGCGGAGCCGGTCTTCGGAGTCGCGTCGACGCCCGGAATGCGGGCGCTGTGCGTCGATCCGGCTGCACTCGCCGGCGGTGCCGCGGCGCTCGACGCCTACCTGCCCTTCACCCAGGCGCCCGTCTACCAGTTGCTGCTCCTTCCGCACGGCACGGGCGGACCGTTCGCGGACCCGTCGGCCAACCGCCAGGCGGCCCGCGCGAATCGCTTCTATTCGGTCCCCGGCCAGATCCAGGGCCAGTGCGTCGTGAACCAGGCGGGCACGAGCTACCTCGAGATCACCATCTCCGCCGATCCCGCCGATCCTCGCGCGGACGACTACCCAGGCGAGTTCGCGGGCGGCAAAGGCTGGGGCCTGCACCTCGACGATGTCTCGCTGGCGCAGGGCGATCTGGTCCGGCTCGCCGCCAGCGAAGCCGCCGCCTGGCACTGACGCACGACCGCAAGACGGACGCGTCGTCGCATCGTCGGAGCGCGCCGTCGAGCGCGCGGGGGTGGATCTCCACCTTTCCCCGCTCGGCGGCCCACATTCGCGACCGCTCGTGATCCCTCTTCGCTCCTTTCGTCGTTTCCCAGGCAACCACCTGAGCGGCTTGCCGCCGAGCGTCAAGGTCCAGTTCTACCCGGGCCTTCGCGCGGCCGACACGCACCAGATCCAGTGGTTCCGGAACCAGCCCGACCACGACCACGCCAAGGTGATCACCGTGCCTCAGGGCGGAACCAAGCCGCTCATCAACGGCCGGCTCGTCAACGCACCCTGAAGGAAGTCGCTCGCATCGCTGCGCGCCCTCGCCCCGCCCTGCGCGGGCGAGGGCGCAGGCGCCGCTTGCTACGAGCCGTTCCCTGCGGCCTCGAGCGCAAGCCGGGCGGCGGTATCGGCGCTGACGAGGTGAACGTAGGGCGGTAGGTCCGGGATCATCGCCGAGAAGGAATTCTCGAGAGAGAGGCCGCCGTCGCTGGTCATGTACACGTAGGCGACGGTGCCTCGTGGGTATCCGGCAAGCTCCTTCGCCATGTCCTCGGGCCGCAAGAAGAAAGGCGCGAGGATCCCGGTCCCACTGCCGTCGACTCCTCTCCACTCGCGCGGCCGGAACAGGACCACCTTTCCACCGTCGGGACCGGCCAGCACCTTGAAGGTCTGGTTCGTTTTCCATCCGGTGAAGGTGGGGAACATGTACGGAACGTTGACAGGGAAGACACCGCGGATGACGCCGTTCCGGGCGTACTTCGGCAGGAAGGCTGTCTCGGCGGCTTGCCACGTGGTCGTCCACTCCCAATCGACGGTGCTCCCGGTACCGAGGATCGTGGCGGCCGCTTCCGTACCCTCGATAAATCGCTCTTGATCGTCCTCGTTCAGTGAGGCCGGGTACGCGTACAGGTACCCGCTGGGCGGGAGCATGAAGTAGTCGTGGCCGGTCTCGAGGCTGCGCGCGAAGTACCACTCGAGCACCTCAGGTGCGAGACGTGAGACGTGGGGCGACATGGTCCAGGTGATGGGCGCGCAGGCCGCTTCATTCTGCTGGCACGTCGCGAGGCGATCGCGAAGCCACTGGCTGCGCGCGTCGAGGATGTACTCGACGTTGTCCCCGTCGCCCACGACGAAGGCCACGTAGGTGCTGCCGGGGTCGTAGTGAAAGTCTTCGAGCTCGTTCCGCTCGAGCTCACGCGCGTTCTGGATGGGCCTTCGCCTCGAGGAGAAAAAGGAGAGGTTGTTCACGGTGGTGGCGATCTCGCCCATGTTGCGCGACGAGACGCAATCGGTCTGCGCTTCGAAGAGGTCGCCACCGAAGACGTTCCAGTACTCCGCGTACCCGTAGACTCCGATCGGTCTCGGCCAGGGGTTGGTGCTGGTGATTTGCTCGAAGAGCTGATGCTCGTCGGTCGGCGCGATGCAGCCGTTGACCAGGAACGTGACGAAGAGCTTCTGCGAGAAGACGTAGTCGACCAGCGCTGGGTTGATCTCTCTCGTGACCGGCGGATCCCAGATGCGGGCACTGGAGGAGTCGTAACCGGGGTTGATCATCGCCAAGCCGGTCGTCTGGTCCACGTAGTTTTCGTAGACGTACTGGGTGGCCAGATAGGGAGTGTCGAGCTCTCGGAGCTCGGCCCGGGCATCGAAGACCTCGTCGTGGCAGTCGACGTCCATTCCCTCGTCCAGGGGAACCGCACCGAGAACGGCTCCGACGGTGAGGATGTTGGGCAGCAACGTCTGTTGCTCGCCGTACGAGTAGTGCACGCATCGAGGGAAGTCGGTCATGCACGTGTCGAGGAACGCGGTGGGCTCGACGGTTTCTTCGGGGTGGAGGCCGAGGTCGTCGAGCCATCGAGCGTCCTTGTCGCTCATCCGGGTGTAAACGGAACCTCCCTGCCGGCGGTTGTACAGGCCGGCGCAGGCCTGGACCGCGAGCTGCACGGGAGGCGGCGTCGCGGGGTCGATCCCCACGACGCGGAAGGCGCGGGCAACGCTCGAGCTGTCACCGGACGAGCTACAGCCAAGCAGCAGGCTCGAGACGATGAGACCGATCCCTCCGAAAAGGACGGCCACCACCTGACGTCGTTCGACCGAGTGCATGGCGGTTGGCATAGATCAGCTCGTCCGATTCGCCAACGACCGCGCGCGGCCCTTCACCGAGAGCGGCGGCGCGAGAAGGGGCACTCGGACCAGCTTCTCGTCGCGATTTGCTCTATGCTCTCGGGATCCGAATGCGCGGACTCGCGGCGCGGATCTCCCCTCGGCTACTCGGAGCACGCACTCGATCATGCCGGCTGAAGCATCGGACGCGGCTCGGGAACCGAGTGGTGGGGCCCCGAGACGCGGCATCGGCCGGTGGGGCGCGCTCGCAGCGCTCGCGACCGTTGTCGCCGCGCTCGCGGCGTATTCACCGCTCCTCCACGCCGGTTACGTCTGGGACGACGACCAGTACGTCACCGAGAACGCAACGCTGGGAAATGCTCAGGGGCTCTTCCAGATCTGGACCGACGCGTACGCGACGCCTCAGTACTATCCGCTGGTACATACGAGCTACTGGATCGAGTATCGACTCTGGCGCCTGGCGCCGCTCGGATACCACGTCGACAACGTGCTCTTGCACGTGCTCGGAGCTCTGCTGCTGGGGCTGGTGCTGCGCGAGCTCGGGGTGGCGGGCGGCGCCCTGGCGGCCGTGCTGTTCGCTCTCCATCCCGTGCAGGTCGAGTCGGTGGCGTGGATCACCGAGCGCAAGAACGTGCTCTCGGGAGTCTTCTACTTCGGCGCGGCGCTCGCGTACCTCCGCGCGACGGAGAACACCAAGCCTCGGATGATCCCCGAGGACCGGCGCCTCTACTACGTGTCGCTCGCGCTCTTCGTCGCGGCGCTGCTGAGCAAGAGCGTCACCGTCACTCTGCCCGTTGCGCTCGCGGTCGTGGTGCTGTGGAAACGGGGGAAGGCGACCGCCGCCGAGTGGCTGCCCTTGGTCCCGTTCGTCGCCATCGGCGTGACGTCCGCCGCGATGACGGCGTGGCTCGAGAAGCATCACGTCGGAGCGCACGGCGTCGAATGGCATCTTTCGCTACTGGATCGATCGGTCATCGCCG
>CAZYWA010000132.1:4370-16633 GCA_964650975.1 uncultured bacterium | reverse complement strand
CTTGCGCCAAGCAAGCCGGGCACCAGACCGACCTCCTGCACCTGACCAAGCCGCTGAGCGAGGAGGAGTTCATCGCCGAGCTCGAGAAGCGCAGCTTCGACGTCCTCGGCTTCAGCTCGCTCACTCCCACCTTCCCCGACGTGCGGCGCCTGGCGCCGATCGCCCGGGGTCGCTTTCCGTCACTGCCGATCCTCTACGGCGGCGTGCACCCGACCCTCGATCCGGAAAGCTCGATCCAGGTCCCCGGCGTCGATGCGGTCTGCGTCGGCGAGGGGGAAGACGCGCTGGTCGAGACTCTCGACCACATGCAGGCGGACCGGGATTGGTCGGGCGTGCGCAATCTGTGGGTGCGCCGGGGCGACGACATCGTGCGCAACCCGACGCGCCCGCTGGTGACCGATCTCGACAGCCTGCCGCTCCCCGACCTCGAGCTCTTCGACTTCCCGAATCTCTTCTCGAGCCGCGAGAAGATGGCGATGCTCACAGCGAGCCGTGGCTGTCCGTACAAATGCACGTATTGCTCGAACCACGCGCAACAACAGCAATATCCGAACAAGGGCGACTACGTCCGGTTCAAGAGCGTCGACCGTACCATCGCCGAGGCCCGCCAGCGGATCCACGCCCGCGAGGACGTGGAGATCCGTTACCTCGACTTCTCCGACGACATCCTGCCGCTACGCCGCTCGTGGTTCAGCGAGTTCGCCGAGCGCTTCCCGAAGGAAGTCGGCGCGCCGTTCCAGTGCAACGTGCTCTTGAGCTTGCTCAACGACCAGTCGGTCCGCGAGCTCAAGCAGGCGGGCTGCGGGCTCCTGGTGTTCGGCCTCGAGTCGGGCAGCGAGCGCATGCGCGACCTCATGAAGCGGCCGCCGGTCACCAATCAGCAGATCGTGCACCTGGCCGGCCTGCTCCACCAGCACGACCTGCACATCGGCACCTACAACATGGTGGGCCTTCCGACCGAGACCACCGAGGAGATGCTCGAGACCATCAAGCTCAACGCGACGATCAAGCCCAACAAGATGAACGTGTTCTTCTTCCAGCCGTACCCGAACACGGACATCCACAAGATGTCGGTCGAGATGGGCCTCTACCATCCGAGCCGCGACCTCTTCAACAACTGGCGGACGGGTCCGGTGCTCGAGCCGGGAGCGATCTCGCACGAGCAGATCCTCTTCCTCCACCGGTTCTTCAAGCCCTTGGTGCGTGCGTACCGCTGGGGACGGCGTTCGTCGCGACACTTCGACTCGCACTTCGATCGTGCGCTGCAGGCGGTGTTCTTCCAGCATCCCTCGCGGATGGCCCGTTTCACCCAGGCCTGGGACCGGGTGCACGCGGCCGCCAAGGTGCTCTACGTCAAGGCGGTGCTGCCCTACTGGAGTCGTCGCAAGCGCGAGCTCTCGGATCATCTGGACGCCGAGCCGGCGGTGCCCGCATGGCGGCTCCTGGCGCGGCGCGGACACCGTTTCTGGACCCTCACGCGGCGCCACGGTCCACAGTTCCTGCGCTACGCGACGCCCCGAAAGGTCGCCAACCTGGCGCTGGCCCAGTGGCAGATGCTGACCCGCGCCACCAAGGTCCGCGGTTATCCGTTCGAGATGATCGTGGACCCCAACAACTACTGCAATCTGCGCTGCCCGCTCTGCCCCACCGGCCAGCACGTGAACGAGCGCACCTACGGCGAGATGCCGTTCGCGCGCTACGAGCAGCTCCTGGCCGAGGTCGCGCCCTATCTCTTCAAGGTGCGCTTCTACAACTGGGGCGAGCCGCTCTTGCACAAGTCGATCCACGACATGATCCACACCGCGCACGAGCGGCGCGTGTCGACCGAGGTGTCGAGCAACCTGAGCCACAACTGGACCACCGAGGACGCCGACAAGCTGATCCGCTCCGGGCTCGACCGGCTCATCGTGTCGCTCGACGGCGCCAGCCCCGAGACGTACCGCGTCTACCGCGTGGGGGGCGATTTCGAGAAGGTCACGCGCAACGTGCGCATGCTCTCGGAGCGCAAGAAAGTGCTCGGGTCCGCCACGCCCGAGATCGAGGTGCAGTTCATCGTGATGCGCCACAACGAGCACGAGGCGCCGCTGGTGCCGGCGCTCGCCGCCCGGCTGGGCGCCGACCACCATCGCTTGGTGCCGGTGGTGCTCAATCCCGAGGACGCCAAGCAACGCACCCAGTACCTGCCGGCGGAGGGCCGCTTCAGCCGCTACGACTACGACGGCGGGTTCCGCGACAAGATCTTCGCGTCGCAGCCGGTGTGCCCGTGGCCGTGGCGCAGCGCGGTCGTGAACTGGGACGGTTCGGTGTCGTCGTGCTGCATCTTCGAGGGCTCGAAGACCGAGATGGGGAACGCCTTCGAGCCGGGCGGCTTCAAGAAGGTGTGGAGCAACGGCAGCTACAGCGCGGCGCGCGCGGCCCTGAGCGGCCGCCCGCTGGGTAACGGCCACGCGCAGGCCGACGACTCGACCTCGAAGCACAAGGGCCACGAGCTCTGCGCCCGTTGCATGGGCGTCCCGCAGGCGCTGACCGACGAACAGCGCGGTCTCTACTGATCCGGCACCGCCAGAACGAGTCCGACCTCGCCCTGCTCCGCCACCGGATGGTGGCCGAGCAGCTACGCGCGCGAGGGATCGGCGATCCCGAAGTGCTCCGGGCGTTCGAATCGGTGCCACGGCATCGGTTCGTGCCGGTCGAGCTCGAAGAGCAGGCCTACCAGGATCGGCCGCTCTCGATCGGCGACGGGCAGACCATCTCGCAGCCCTACATGGTGGCGCTGATGCTCGAGCGGCTCGGTCTCGAGCGCGGTGCGAGGTGCCTCGACGTGGGAACCGGAAGCGGCTACCAGGCCGCGTTGCTCGCCGAGCTCGGTGGCCAGGTGCGGAGCATCGAGCGGATTCCGCGCCTCGCCGCCTCCGCGCGCGCGACCCTCGGCGATGCCGGGTACGGCGCCGTCACGGTGGTGGTGGGCGATGGCAGCCTGGGATTCGTCGAAGCGGCGCCGTACGACCGCATCGTGGTGGCCGCGGCCGCGCCACGGCCGCCCGCCGAGCTCGTGGCGCAGCTCGCGGTGGGTGGGCGGCTGGTCATTCCCGTCGGTGATCGTACCGGACAACGGCTGGCCGTGATCACTCGAGGCACCAGCGGGATCGAGGAGCGGCGAGACATCGAGTGCGCCTTCGTGCCGCTCCTCGGCGCGTGCGGCTGGGCGAGCTGAGCGGCAAGGCGACTTCTCGAGCCTCGGTCTCCCGCAGCCTTCGGATGCGTGCGTTGCTCCGAGGCCGCGGTCGAACCGCAGCCGCGTGCTGCGGGTGAGCTTGCGGCGAGCGCCGTTGCACGCGGATCACCGCCCTGACTACTTGAAATCATGGGATCTCTTTCCGCGCGATGGTACCTCGCCGAATGGGCACCGCACTTGCGTGAGCGGCGTGCACCTCGCGCGAATGCGCACAGGGAGGGTTCACACCATGAAGCTCACGATCAATAGCCTGGGCAAGGCCGTCGGCGATGCCCGTCTCGATTTTTACCGCTTCTACACGCCCAGCTGGGCCGAGCCGGCCAAGCTCGAGATCATGCGCACGGAGCTCGAGCGTCCGTACGCGGCCGCGAAAACTCCGGCACAGGGCGCATGCGTGCTGCAGCTCCGCCGCACGCCGCTCGCTCCGACCCTCGCGCGTCGCCGCTGGGCTCACGCAGCGTGAGCGACGCGCGCTTCAGTGGTGCACGAAGAACAGACTGACTTGCGGCACGTAGGTCACGACGCCGAGTGCCAAGAGCATGAGTAGCCAGAACGGCGTCGTCGCGGCGTAGAGCTGGGTGAGCGGCTTCTCGAAGCGGCTCGACGACAGAAACAGGTTGAGCCCCATCGGCGGCGTCATGTAGCCGATCTCGAGGTTGAGCAGGAACAACGCACCGAGATGGATCGGGTCGATGCCGTACTGCTTGGCGACCGGCACGATGATCGGCACCACGATGAAGATGGCCGAGAAGATCTCCACCATGTTCACCACCAGCAGGAACACGTTGAGGATCAGCAGGAACTGGATCTTCGAGCTCGCGTACTGGTGGAGCCACTCGAAGAGCTTCGACGGGATTTCCGCGTCGATGACGTAGTTCATGAGCCCGAGCGCGGCGCCCAGCACGACCAGGATCGAGCCCACCAGCGTCATGCTGCGGATCACCACGCCCGCGAGCGCCCCGGGCTTGATGTCCTTGTAGATCAGCACCTCCACCACCATCACGTACATCGCCATCACCGCCGACGCCTCGCCGGCGGTGAACCAGCCGCCGTAGATCCCGCCGATCACCAGGAACGGCAGCGGCACTTCCCAGATCGCGTCCCGCGCGGCCTTCCGCACGGCGCCCGTCGAGAACGGGATGCGCGGCACGCCGGCGCGCCAGCCGACGATCAGCGTGTAGACGCCGAGGATGCCGAGCAACAGCAGGCCGGGAAGCGCGCAAGCCGCGAACAGCTTGTCGATCTCCACCTTGCCCACGATGCCGTACAGGATGATCGGCAAGCTGGGCGGGAACAGCAGGCCGAGGCTGCCGGTCGTGGTGAGCAGACCGAGCGTGAACTTCTCCGGATATCCCTGCCCGCGCAGCATCGGGTAGAGCAGGCCGCCGAGAGCGATGATCGTGACGCCGGAGGCTCCGGTGAACGCGGTGAAGAGCGCGCAGGTCACCAGGCCGACGATCGCCATCGAGCCCGGCAACCATCCGAAGATCGCCTGAGCCAGGTTCACCAGCCGTCGCGGGGCGCCCGACTCGGCCAGCAGGTATCCCGCGAACGTGAAGAGCGGCACCGCGATCAGCGACGGCATCGTGGTGAGCCGCTGCATCTCGACGATCACCGCGCTCAGCGATTGATCCGTGGTGTGGAACAAGTAGAGCGCCAGGAACCCGAGCAACGCGTAGACCGGCGCGCCGAGCGCCGACAGCACCAGCATCAAGAGAGTGATGGCGAGGGCGGTCATCGGGGCATCCTCAGACGTCGTGGTGCGCCGGCCCGGAGAGATGGCCGGGAAGCTCGGTTGCTTCGCGAAGCTCGTCAGGGACCCACGAATCGAAGAGCTTGATCACGTAGTGAACGGCGAGCAGCAGGAACCCGAGCGGCAGCACCAGATCGAAGATCCAGGACTGGACCGCGACCGACCCCACCGAGAAGAGCGGATGGTGCTCTTCGTACTCGCCACGCCAGAAGTCGAGCGCGGCCCACGCCAGCACCGCGCTCACGGCCGCGGCGAACACGTGGCAGACCGAAGCCACCGCCGAGCGCACGCGTCCCTTCAGCACCCGCTGCGTGAGATCCATCGCGAACTGCTTGTCGCTCGCGGCGGCGAGCATTGCACCGAGCAGCCCCACCCACAGCACCAGGTTCTTGAGCAGGATCTCCGCCCACAGGATCCCGCCCGAGAAACCCAGGCTGCGCAGGATCGACTGCAAGAATCCCAGGTGCGGCGACGAGAACACGTTGCGCAGCACCACCTGCAGGAACGCCAGGCACACCATGAACACCAGCAGCGAAACGACCAGCGCTTCCTCGGCCGTGGTGAGCCAGCGCTCTATCGTTCGAAGCACGCGCATGTCGTGACGCTCCTTAGAACAGCGACTCCGCGTCGGCCAGCAGCTTCTTCGCCTTTTCCTTCGCGACCCGCGTCGCCAGGGTCTGGCCGGGCTCGATGTCGTCGGGCGCCGCGATCACTTCCTTGAGCAGCGACTCGAAGAGCTCCCGATCCTGGGTCTGTACCGCGTAGTACTGCGCGTAGAAGACCTTGGTCATCAGGAAGTGGCCATCGGTGAGCGTGATCGCGCGGTCGAAGTTCTCCTTCGACTTGGCGGGCTCGCCGCCCAGGGCCTTGGGGCGTCCCGCGTAGTAGATCCCCATGAAGAGCCGCGGGCCGGCGAAGTAATACGTCTCGTCGAGCGCCACCGCCTGCTGCATGATCTTCTCGACCTTGGGCAGCGCGATGAGCGCCTTGGCCGAGCCCTTCGAGCTGTTGATGGCGCCCGCCCAGCAGTTGCCGAGCCAGAAGAGCGGAGCGATGTCGCCCTTCTTGACCTTGTCGACGGCGGTGCCGAACGAGGTGAGGTCGCCGTCGTCGGCCGCCTTCGCGAAACCCTTGTAATCGCCATCGAGGGCGCGCAGCGCGTGGGCTCGACCCTGCTCGAACAGCACGCGCGCGCGGTCCTTGTCCTCGTCCATGACGAAGATCAGCGCGTAGCTGCAGAAGGCTTGCGCGGTGAGCACCGCCATGTCGTCGTTCCCGGGATCGATGGACGCGAGCCCGTCGAGCAGCAGCAGGTTGGACGGCACTCCGTCCCGCACCAGACCAGGATCCGGCTGGTCGTTCACGCGCTTCAAGAGGTCGGTCATGGTGGGCGCCATCGCGCGCACCGCCATCTGCTGGGTGCTGCAGTCCGCTGCGAAGAGCGGCATCAGCAGCCCAGCGCAAGCCAGCGTGGAAGCGTATCTTCGGATCATCAGGGATCCTCCGGCGGGTCGGATGGGAATGCGCGCGTGGCGTTCCACGCGAGCCGCGAGACCTGGCGGCCCGGTCGAGCACGAGGCGCGGAAGCGGCCCCTTGTACACAAGCCGCGCGCGCGCCGTCAACGCGAACGAGTCGATGTGCCGCGCCGCCACCCGACCGCGACCAGCGCCCACCCACTGGATACGAGACGGCTCGGCTACCTGGCCGAGGGCCGAGCCCGTGGAATCGTGAAGGCGAAGGTCGAGCCTCGGCCTTCGGCGCTCGACAGCTCGAGGGTCCCGCCGTGGAGCTCGACCAGGCTGCGCGCGATGGCGAGGCCCAGGCCCGCACCGCGACGCTTGCTGCCGACGGCCGGCCGGCCCTGCACGAAGGGTTCGAAGATCCGCTCGCGGTCCGGGTCGGGTACGCCCACCCCCGAGTCGGTCACGGCGAACCGAACGGCGCCGCCCTCGGGCTTCACCGAGACCCGCACCGTGCCGCCGCGAGGCGTGAACTTGAGGGCGTTGTCGACCAGGTTGATCAGTACCTGGTGCATCTTGTCGGCGTCCGCCCACACCGGACCGTCGACGGCGCCATCGATCTCACCCGCCAGCTCGATGGCGCGCTCACGGGCGATCGGCTGGTAGTAGCTCACCACCGAACGCATCACCTGCGCCGGATCGACGTGATCGGCGCACAGCTCTATGCGCCCCGACTCGATCCGTGACAGGTCGAGGACGTTGTCCACCAGCCGCGCCAGCCGATCGATGTTCGACTGACAGGATTCCAGCAGATCCTTCTGCTCGCCGGTGATCGGCCCCGCCATGCGCTCGAGCAGCACCGCGAGGTTGGTGTGCATGACCGTGAGCGGGCCGCGCAGCTCGTGGCTCACCCGCGATACGAACTCGCTCTTCAGCTGGTCGAGCTCGCGCAGCCGCTCGGTGACCTGGCTCAGCTCGCCGGTGCGCTTCTCGACCATCACCTCGAGGTTGCGCTGGTACTCGCGGTGCTCGACGACCAGCGCGCGCCGCTCGAGCGCGCGCCTGAGCACCGCGAGCACCTCCGCCTGCTCGACGGGTTTGATCAGAAACGCGTCGGCGCCCTTGGTCAGGCAAGCGACCGCGGTGCGCACGTCGGCCTGCCCGGTGAGCATGACCGCGGCCAGGTCGGGATCGATCGCCTTGAGCCAGCCGAGCAGCGCCACGCCGTCGGGACCGGGCAGCAGCACGTCGAGCACCGCGCCGTGCGGCGCCCGCGAGCGCATCTCCGCGAGCGCCTCCTGGGCGTCGGCCGCCTCGGCGACGGAGAAGCCGTGCTCGCGCAGCATGCGAGCCAGCTCCAGCCGTACCGCGCGGTCGTCGTCTACGACGAGGATCGTGTCAGAAATGGCCATCGGCGGAGCGCTTCGGCGCGCCCGATGCTACCACGGCCGGTTTCGGGCCTCACGCGCGGGGAAACCATCCGCGGATCGAGTGCGTTCCTTGACACTCCGCGGCATGGTCGGTCATAGTCCGCGGATCGGCTTTTGCGCCGACCACTCATGGCGAAAACAGATCTGATCGATGCCGAGGGCACCATCGTCGAGTCCCTGCCCAACGCGATGTTCACGGTGCAGCTCGACAACGGCCACAAGGTTCTGGCCCACGTGTCCGGGAAAATGCGCAAGTATTACATCAAGATCCTGCCCGGCGACCGCGTGAAGATCCAGATCACGCCGTACGATCTGACGCGCGGCCGCATCGTCTACCGCGAGCGAGGCTGACGCGCGGAAACCTCGCACGGCATCCCCACTCTTCGTCTTCCAGCACACGCCCCAGGCGGGTCTCACCCGCGACCTCGATCGATGGCACGCCTGGTTCGCGCAACGGCGATCGGCGAGCTGGGATCGAGCCATGGCGTCCAGTTCGAGGACGCCGGGCCCGCGGTCGCCGTCTTCTCGGTCGACGGCACCCCGTACGCGATCGGGGGAACCTGTCCGCACCGCGCGGGTCCGCTCGGCGAGGGGCGCCTCGAGGGAACCGTCGTCACGTGCCCCTGGCACGGATGGCGCTTCGACGTGACCACCGGCCGCTGTCTGAGCCATGCCACCGCCTGCGTGCCCGTCTTCGAGGCTCGCGTCGACGGCGGTGACGTGATCCTGGACCTTCCCTGAGCGGACCTGCGCCGCCCATCCAAGGATCCCTGGGGCGCACCATCGAGAGCATGACCGAGACGCCCCACCGGCGTGCGCTGGTGTGGCTCGGGCTCGCCGTGGCGGCGGGGCTCGCCTACGCCACCACCCTCACGATCCCGGTCTGGGAGACCGACACCTGGGTGCTGCACGGCCTGTCGCGGCAGGCGACCCAGGCGGGCTCGCTTCGCGAGGCATACCGGACGTATGCCTTCATCCTGGAAAACCCAAAGGGGTTGAGCGATTGGTTCATCCTGCTCTCGTGGTGGGCCACCTACCGGCTGGTGGGCCCGAGCTCGTTCGCGTTCCATTTCTTCGGCGTCGCGTGTCACTTCCTCGCGGCGGGCCTCCTCCACGGTTACGCGCTGCGACGCGGGATGAGCCCGCGCGCCGCGGCGTGGGCGGCGCTGCTCTTCGTGGTGAACCCGCTCCAGCAAGACGTGATCTCCGTCGAGGCGCACTCGCAGTACCCGATGTTCGCGGTGCTGTTCTTTGCGACCATCGCGGGGCTCGACCGGTGGCGCGAGCGCGGATCGCGCGCGGCGTTGCTGCTGGCGCTGATGGCGTACCTCGCGGCGCTGGGCACCAAGGAGCTCTCCTTCGCGCTGCCGCCCCTGCTGCTCCTGGATATCGGGCTCGAGTGGAGCCGCACGCATCCGGCGCCCGGCTGGCGCGCCCGGGCGGTCGCGAGCTGGATCGTGATCACGGCGCTCGCGTTGCCGTTCCTGGTGCGCCCGTTCTGGGTGTCGCTCTTCGATCCTTCGAACGCGACATCTCCCGCGGACGCGGCGCTGCTTCGCGACATCCTGCGGTTCCTCCATCCGCAGGTGTTGATCCGCAAGCTCTTCACCGACCTCATCCGCTTCGAAGGAATCCCGTTCGCATCCGAGGAAGCCGCGACCGACTGGTTCCCCACGCACGCGGCGCTCTGCGCGCTGGTGTGGTCCGGTGCCACGCTGGCGCGGCTTCGCGAGCGCACTCCGCTGGGGGCCAGCGTCAGCCGCGCGGCACTCTTGATCGGTCTCGGCTATCTGCCGGTGGGCTTCCAGCTTTCCGGCGACAACTTCGAGAAGACCGGCGAGCTCTACCTCGCGACCCTGGGCGCGTCGTTGTTGCTGGGAGAATTGCTCGGTGGAAAGGCGCCCAAGATGCCGGCCGTGCGGACGGCACTGGGGGCGCTGCTGGTCGCGGCGATGCTCTCGCACCTCCAGTTCCTGAACGCGTGGACTCGCTCGCACGGCGAACGAGTCCACGGCGCCGCGCAGTCGCTGCTCAGCCTGCTCGCCGGCACCGAGCCGGGCGGCTCGGTCGTGCTGGTGGGCGAAGAGAAGCTCGATCGCGGCGCCGTGGATGCCGTGGTGCTGGAGCTCGCTCAGCGCGACGCCCTGAGCCGGCCCGTCCACTGGGTCGACGGCTCGTCGTCGAGCCACGTGGTCGATGCCTGTCCCAGCGGCGCGCCCGAGCTCGGCGGCCACGGAGAGCGTTTCGTGCGATGGAACGACGCGACCCACTCCTTCGACCGTCTCGACCGGGCCGCCCCGCTGCGTGCCGCCCTCGCGTGGAGAGATCCCGATCCGGAGCGAGTGCTCGCGCGCCACGTGTGCATCACCGCTCTCGCGCCGCCACTTCTCCTCGACACCGAGGCGCTGCTCGGTCTCGAGCCCGCGACGATCCTGCCGCGGCTATGAATCAGCTCGGCGGCTGGATCACGGCCGGTTTCGCGCCAGCGCGATGCCGGCGGTCGTGTCCTGCACCAGGAGACCCAGTGGCGTCGTCACGCTGCTCGGCGGCAGGTCGATCGCGAGCGGGACGAACAGCGAGTTTCCCTGCGTGAACACCATCACGAAGTGGTTGGGACCGTCGGGGATGACGCTGGCGGCGCCTTCGTCGATGACGGTCTCGAGAGCGGGGATCTTGGGGTTGCCGTCGTCGCCGACACCGAGCACCGCGTCGAGCACGTCGAGCACGACCCGTGGCAATTGCGCGGCGAACTGGGGCGGAAACGGCACGCTGCCGAGCTGCACGGGAGTCTTCTCGGCGACGATCGGATTGATGCCCGGATCGGCGCGTGTCCAGTGCACACCGTCGAGGCTCGCGGCGTAACCGATCGACTGATTCACCGAGCCGGGTGTCGCGTCCGGCTGCTCGGCGTCCGCGAGCGGATTCGACGCGATCGGCACGAACCCCGTGTAGTAGAGGCCGAGGCGTGGCGGATGGAGGTCGAGGTCGACCGCGACGTTCGGCCGGCCGACGCGCCCCGGCGCCAGGCTCGGGACCGACGCTCCTTCCCAGGCCAGCGACGGCGTGAAGACCGGCTGCACGTCGTGGGCCCCGCCTCCGGAACGGTGCCCGGCGGCGTCTTCCTTCACCCAGGTGATGCCGTCGGGCGAGCGCGCGAATCCGATCCCGGTTCCGCCGCCGCCCTCGTACCAGAGCCAGAGCTCGTCTCCCATGCGCACCACGGTGGGCGATGCGACCCACCCCGCTTCCCAGTCTTGATCGGGAACCAAAACCGGCGCACCGCGCTTCGACCACGTTTCCCCGTCGGCGCTGGTGGCGAATCCGATTCCCGCGGCGTCGCCACCCTCGTACCAGAGCGCGAGCCGGTCCGACCCCGAAGCGGCGTCACCGACCAGCAGCGAGGGCGCACCCACGTGACCCGCTTCCCAGGCGGCCGACGCGGTCATGACGCGTCCGCCAGGACCGGCGTGGTAGAGATCCTCGGGAGTGCCGGCCGCCGTTCGCCAGATGCCGGCCGAGCGCGAATCGCCCGAGCGCTGATAGAAGAGCGTGTAAGAAGAGCCGTCGTGGACCAGGGCGGGCTCGTCGAGCACGTCGCCCGCACCGCTCGACTCGAAGAGCCACGGCTGGATCAGGTTGGTGGGATCGCCGTCGAGGTCCACCTTGTCCCAGGGAGCGACGCCGGCCGAGGGCAGGTTGGAATCCCCCTTCTGCTCGTGACCGGCGTTGGCGAGCGCACCGCATCCTGCGCAAAACCCCGCACACACGAGCGCGCTCGCGGCGATCGCGGCGACAGCGGCTGCTCGCGGTCGAGCCTCTCCGGGCCTCACCATCACGGTTCTCAATAGGTGATGCTCGAGGTGAGCCCGATCGCGAGCACGTGCCCACCCGAGTGGTAGTCGCCAGTCGCGTCGGCGGGATCGGTCTTGCGCGTGTAACGATCGGCCAGGAGCTGCGCCTCGCCGCTCAGATCGAAGCGGATCGGACCGCGCAGCACTTCCTCCAGCGTGCGCACGGCGACCCCGACGCCCGCGCTCACGCCATGGACGTCGTTGTCGACCAGATTCGTGGTGCCGCCCTGATTGGGCACCGGGCTCGGCCGGTAGAAGTAGCCGGCACGCAGCCCGAGCCCCACCTTCTCCCACGGCTCGAGATTCCACTCGATCCCCACCGCCGGCTCGAACGTGTCGTGAAAATTGGGATCGGGCACCGGAAACTCGGGCAACGACGGCAAGAGGTCGGCGAGCCCGCCGGTGAGCACGGTCTTGGTCTTGGGGATCGGCGGGACGTAGGCCGACCAGTCGCGCCAGGTGAGCTGCACGGTGCCGAGCAGCGAGGACGTCGGCCGCCACGCGACCGCCAAGGCGGCTTGCTGCGGCTGGAA
>CAZYWA010000132.1:0-4360 GCA_964650975.1 uncultured bacterium | reverse complement strand
CGGCAAATCGTGCGTGACCGTCAGCGCGCTCACGTCGAGGATGCTCGCCTGGATGATGGGGATCGGGTTGGGCGGAATCACCAGCGGGTCGAAGCGGATCGTGACCGGCGTGTCGAGCGAGATCGAGATCTCGCCGCGATACGCGGCGCCGATCGTCCAGTCCTCGCTGGGCCTCGCCACGACACCCGCCACCGGAGCGGCCACCGCGAGCTGCGCCGCCTTGAGCGAGCCCTCGGTGACACCGACACCTTGCTGCCCGATGTGGAAGTCCACGCCGCCCGCGTTGTCACCGATGATGTTCGCGGCGACGCCCACGTCGAGCCAGTCGGTGACGCGCACCGCGAGGGGCATCAGCACCACGATCCGCTGGGTCGGATTCGAGTAGAGCGCGAACTGCACCTGCTCGCGCGACTGCACCAGGAAGCGCGTGACGCGCTCATCCGGAATGTGGAACGCGCCACCGAAGGCGATGCGCGTGCCGAGCACGGTTCCCGGCAGCACGAAGCCGAACTCGAGCCCGTTGGTGGTCTCGATCCCCACGTCGCGGCCGTCGATCTCGAGCTTCGGATCGGCGTAGAAGTAGCCCATCCCGCCCACGATGCCGTTCGCCGACACCATGCCGGCCGGGTTGTACCAGGCGGCGGTGAAATCGTCGGCGATCGCGGTGCCCGCTCCACCCAGCGCGCGCTCGCGGTCGCCGTAACCGAACACGTCGAACGGGTTGGCGGCGACGCGGCTCGCGGCCAGCACGCTCGCGAGAGCGGCGATCGCCAGCGCGTTCGCGCCGCGGCGCCTCATCGGTCCAGGAGCTCGAGCTCGGTCGAGAGCGCCAGACCGGCGTGGTAGAGGATTCCGTCGCTCGAGATGCTCGGGAAACCCGGGTTGTCCTGCGAAACGTCTGCGTCTTTGTGGTGGGTTCGCGATGGCAGGATCTGCGCCTGCAGGTAGCTGTCGAGGTGCAGCGGATGGGGAAGGCGGTCGCCGAACGCCTCGAGGAGCGCGACACCCAGACCGGCGCTCACGATGTGCCGGTCGTTGTCGAGGAAATTGGTCTCGCCGGTTTGCTCCGGCGCGGGTGTCGGCTCGTACGCGTACCCCAGGCGCAGCCACAGATCGGCGCTGGTCCACGAAGCGACGCGTCCCTCGACGCCCAGCCGCCCGCTCACGGTGTCGTGAAAGTTGGGATCGCGCAGCAGCGAGTCGTTGAACACGATCGGCAGCACCGGGATGGTGATGTCGACTCCGATCTTGAGTGCCGGGTCGGGAAATTTCGACCACTCGTTCCACAGCACCTCGGCGGCCAGGTTCCAGTCGGGGTTCGGCGAGTACGCGAGCCCGCATTCGACCTGCGCGGGCGTGTAGAGCGCGGTGGCGCTGAAATCGAGCACCAGCGGCAATCCGCCCAGGAACGCGTTCACCGGGATGCTGTACGGCACCGAGAACGAGCCGCGATAGACGAGCCCCGCGTGCCAGCCCGCGAGCGGCGGCGCCAGGGCGCCCCCGTCGAGACGGATTCCGGCGAGCGGGCTCACGATCGTCTTGAGCTCCTGATCGACCTGGAACGTGGCGTCGCCGCGCGCGCCGATTCCCAGATCGAGCGCCCCCACCGTGTTGTCGAAGAACATCGCGCCGCCGCCCACCTCGACGCCGGGCACCGGCTCGAACGCGAGCGCGGGCAAGAGATGCAGCACGCGGGCGCTGTTCTGGTGCACCACGAACTGCGGCACGGTGGGAAACGGCACCGACTGGTCGAGCAACGTGGCGCCGGTCATCTGCAACCCGAAGCCGAACGCGGCCCGCATGCCGATCAGCTTCTCGAGCGGGATCGGGAAGGTGGTGCCGAACACCAGGCTCGGGACGTTGGGCAGATCGGCGGTGGCACCGTCGATGCGAAAATCGTACGCGAGGTAGTCGAAACCGAGGCTCACGCTGGGTTGCACCGGCGCCACCAGGCCGGCCGGGTTGTCGTACGCGGCCGACGGATCGTCCGCGAGCGCCGCGTAAGCGTTCCCCATCCCGATCGCGCGCGCTCCAATTCCGTACTCGAACCAGGCATGCGCCTGAGCGGGCGACGCCGCCGGCAGCGAGCCGAGTAGCACCAAGAGCACCGCGACGGCCGCGCCGCGGACACGGGGCGGGAGACTGACAGGCTGCTGATGAACGAACGCGCCACAGGCGCGCGCCGAGCGAAGCGAGTTCTTCAGCAGTCTGCTGGATCGGCGCTCCGGGCGATCGGCCACCCTCACGGTCCGCGCAGGGCGTTGACGTAGGCTTCCGGCACGCCGCCGTTACGCAGCTGCTGGGTGAGCGAGTCGGCGCGCTCGGGATCGCGAAGCTTCTGGATGTCGTCGACCGTGTAGCCGGCGGCTTCGATCTGGCGCTCCACCTTGGGCGGCAGCGGCTTCGAGTCGTAGAACAGCTCGTGCAGGAACTTCTCGTCGACGCCGGCCACCCGCGCGATGTCCGTCAAGCTCTGGTCGACCGCGTAGTGGGACTCGGTCTCGAGCAGCACCTTGGAGACGCCGCGCTGCTGGTGCCGGACGAAGGTCTGCTCGCGGATCTCTTTCGGCAGGACCATATCCTTGGGATCGAGGTTCTCGACCTCGACGTAGCCCTGGGACTCGATCTGGCTCCACGCCTCGCGAGCGCGCGTGACGTCCTCGCCTTGCACCTCGCGTTGCTCGATGGCCTTGCGGATGTCCTCGGTGGAGACGGTGCCGGTCATCGGGTTGCCGTTGGCGTCCGTGATCGCCTGGGCAGACGCCACGGTCGGTCCACCCAGGGCCCCGAGAACCACCAGCAAGGCCACCGCCGCCCCTCGAAGAAGCGCGGTCCAGCTCGACACGATCGTAGTCATCTCGCCCGGCAGCCTAGCAAAGCGTCCCTCGCCCCGCCAGCACCGGCGTGCGTTGCTCCGCGGAGCGCGCCTGGGCTACCATCGGGTGTCCAACGAAATTTCGGGTCCTCGAGCTCGAGGCTGCCCCCCCGACCTCGACCACCTCCCGTTCGAGGCGATACTACGTGAAAGCCGAAGAAGCCGAATTCACGATCAGCAAGATCGCATCCGCCGCCCATCGAGCCGGCGACTCGGGCCAGAAGCTCGCGTTGCTCGGCAAGCAGATCCTCGACTTTCCTCCTGACGACCAGGCACTGCTCATGTCGACCATCGGAGGCAAGGCCTCCGATGACCCGGCGTGCGGCCGCATCCTGCTGCTCCTGGCGGACATCGACGGCTTCAAGAGCGCGGTCGGCTCCGACAAGTTCGACAAGCTCCGCCAGAACATGAGCGGCCGGCCGGCCGGCGCGCCGGTCGATCGCTTCTTCCGCGCGGTCTCCGGCCTCGGCAGCGACCGGCTGCTGCTGTTCCGCGCCAAGATGGCGATCATGCTCCAGACCGTGTCGATGCTGAACGACCGGATGGAGGCCGAGCGCCTGCCGCTCATCAAGATCAACGGCTACGACGTGGCCGAGCGCGTCCTCAGCGAGTCGGGCATCGAGGACAACACCCTGCGCATCGACCTCGGCGCCTGGGTCGGGAAGCAGGGCCTCCCCACCGCACGCGACGTGCTTCTCGAAGCCGACTTCGAGGAGATCGACGACGAGACCTTCCAGTCGGCCCTCAACGACGAGCAGGTGCGCATCCTCGGGCAGGCGTCCGGCATGGGCGCCATGCTCGGCACCGGCGGCGCGGCGAAGCTCTCCGAGGCGGTGGCGCAGCGCCAGGCGCTCTTCATCCTCAAGCGCTTCTGCCTGCTGGTGCGCAGCGCCACGATGTACCCGCCCGATCACCCCGGCCTGCCGCCCGCGTTCGAGGCGCTCAAGTCGACGGTCGACAGCGCCATCGAGGACAAGGAGCAGCTGACGCTCACCGTGGTGGGCGGCGACATCCTCCTCGACGACTTCAAGATCCGCAAGGAAGACCGCTTCAAGAAGACCTTCTGCGATCTCTTCGACGAGCGGCAGGTCTCCTCGGTGACGTTCCGTCAGGGCATGACGGTGGACGAGGTGAAGTTCTTCACCTACTGCTTCACCGAGAGCCCGAAGATGGTGAAGGACAAGGGCGGCATCAAGAAGATCCTGCAGCGCAAGAACATCACCAACATCATCGTCGACCAGTTCAAGTACGGCGTGGTCGCCGACGACGGCAAGGCCGCCGTCGAGGGCCACGCGGTCGCGAGCGACGATCATCTCCTCGAGAGCCTGATCTACAACCAGGTGGCGGAGAAGCTCGAGAAGGGCGGCAACATCGGCGCGCTCTCGATCGAGGAAGTGGGCTCGTTCTTCAAGGACATCCTCGCCAATCCCAACGAGGACAAGCGCCGCGCGCTGGCGCGCATGCTCATCACCCTCGACCCGGAGC
>CAZYWA010000131.1:0-16820 GCA_964650975.1 uncultured bacterium | reverse complement strand
CTCGCTCCGGTGCGCGCGTACAGCACTGCCGTTACCGCGGCCACGGCCAGACCTGCCTCGAGGGATACCGGGAGGCGCTACGCCGGGGTGCGCGCTGGGTGCTGCAGATCGATTCGGACGGACAATGCGACCCGCGGTTCTTCGCCGAGATGTGGCGCTCTCGCGAGACCTTCGATGTGATCTACGGGGTTCGCACCCGACGCGACGACGGCTTCCGCCGTGCTCTGGTGAGCCGGGTGCTGTGCCTCTTCGTGCTGGTCACCTGCGGAACCTGGCTGCCCGACCCAAACGTTCCCTATCGGCTCATGCGCGGCCGCGTGCTCGAGCCGCAGCTGGGCCGCGTCCCGGACTCGTTCTCGCTGGTCAACGTGGCGATGGCGTTGCTGCTCAAGCGAGATCCCGTCTGCCGGCACCACTACGTGCCGATCCGGTTCCGCGACCGCTGCGGGGGTGAGCCCACGGTGCGCTACGGCACCTTCGCCCACAAGGCGATCGAGCTCCGAGGCGACATCCGCCGGATGCTGGGCTCGTGAGCACCCCCCGAGACTCAGGGCTGCGCGCGACCGGCGAATGGGCGCTGCTCGCCGGCGTGATCCTGAGCTTCTTCCTGCTTCGCATTCCGACCTGGCCACTGCTCTGGAACGGCGACGAGGCGGTCTCGATGACCGTGGCGCACGCCATCCTCGACGGAGGCGTCCCCTACCGCGACGGCGTCGACCATCGCGGTCCGCTCACGTACTACCTCTACGCGGCCGTGCTGCGGGTCGCCGGACGGTTCGACGTCACGGCGCTGCACGCCGCGTTCGCCGTCCTGGTGGCGGGCATCACGTGGGCCGTGCACGGCTGCACCCGCCGCGCTTTCGGTGCGCGCGCCGCGGCGTTCGCTTCCCTGGCGTTCGCGATCATGGCTTACACCGTGGGCCGCCCGGCCGACGCATTCGCGTTCCACACCGAGTGGCCGCTCATCGCGTTCACCACGGCGGGTGCCTGGCTCTGCATCACATCGACGGATCGCGACGACACCCGGCTCCTGTGGTTGTCGGGCGCCTGCTACGCGATCGCGGCGAGCTCCAAGCAAGTCGCGCTGCTCGATGCCGCGGCCGGCGGCACGTTCGTGGTGCTGGGGCTCGCCGCCCGGCGAAGGCCGCGCGCGGCACTGCGCGCGGGTGCAGCGATGGTGGGAGGGTTCGCGCTGCTGCTCGGCGCGCTGCTCGGGTACTTCGCGATCCGCCACGCCCTCGGCGACTTCGTGACCTGGTTCTGGACCTACAACACCAAGGTCTACATGGCGACGATCGGCTGGCACGACCGGGTCCAGAGCCTCGGCAAGACCTTTCGGTCGATCTCCCTGGGCTTTCCGGTGGTGACCGCGCTGGTCGCCGCGGTGCTGCCGTGGAACCTGGCTGCGATCGTTCGAAGCCTGCGAGGGGAGCCCGCTCGGCTGCCGCCCGAGACGTTGTTCCTGGGCTGGCTCGTTTCGGCGCTCGTCGGAGCCAGCGTCTCCGCACGAGATTTCGGGCACTACTACGTCCAGACGCTGCCGCCGCTCGCGATCCTGAGTGGCGCGGCGGTCGATCGGCTGCTCGCCTGGCTTGCCCCGCTGCTGAGTCGGTGGAAGCCGTCACTCGAGGCCGAGCGGGTGGGAACGTGGGCCTCGGTGGTCCTGGCGGTGGTCCTGGTGGTGACCTCGGTCGGCCCGCTCGAGCGGCGCTGGTCGAGCCGCGCCGGACATCGCTGGGACCCGGACCAGCGGGCGGTGGGGGAGACGATCCTCTCGGCGACCCGTCCCGACGATCCGATCTTCGTTTGGGGAATGGCGTCGAAGATCTACATCTACGCGCGGCGCGAGTGCGCCACGCGCTTTTCGTTCACGAACGCGCTCACCGGCTACGTCCCGGGCGTGGGTGACGCCGCCGGCAGCAACGGACGCATCCTGCCCGGCGCATGGGACGCCCTCATCGCCGACCTGGCCCGGCGGCCACCCGCCATCATCGTCGACACCAGCCCAGGCGACATCAGCCACTACGGCAGCTACCCGATCGCCCAGTTCCCGCGGCTGGCCGAGCTCGTGAGCTCCCGCTACGAGCCGGCCACGGAGCTACTCCCCGCGGAGCTCAGGAACACGTTCCACCTCTTCCGCCGCCGCGACACCCCGCCTGGGAGCGCCGCGCCGTGACCGCCACCCGCTCTCGCTCTAGCGCGCCTGGGCGACTTCCACGAACAGCATGCGCAGCTTGTAGAGCACCTCGGCCATCAGGTGCTCCTCGTCCTTCGACAGGTTGCCGCGGGTCTTCTGCTCGAGCATCGCGATCAGGTCGATGGTCTGCTTGGCGAGACCCAGATCCTTGTGACTTTGCTGCGTGATCGGGTCGGGAATTTCGCCCATGTGCATGAGCGACTGCGTCATCAGCGACAGGATGAAGTTCGGGAAGTTGATTTCCTCGGCGGAGGCGTCGGGCGGCTCGGCGCCGGGAAATGCTTCCGGTCCCGGTTCGTCTTCCCGGCCCTTGCGCCCCAAGATGCGCTCGCGCAGCGACCGCTTGCGCGGCTGATCG
Organism: uncultured bacterium; assembly: GCA_964650975.1. Taxonomy (GTDB): domain Bacteria; phylum JADJOY01; class JADJOY01; order JADJOY01; family JADJOY01; genus CAZYWA01. Next base: position 14,265 of record CAZYWA010000131.1, on the reverse strand, counting down.
TCCGTCACGGGCGCGGCTCGGCCACTCGCGGGAGCGGGTGGAGGTTGTGCCGGCTCGGACTGGGCGGGGCGCGCCACCGGGGGCGGCTCGCGCCGCTCCTCGATGGCCCCGGCGACCGGCTCGCGCCGTTCGCCTTCCGACGTGAACTGCCGGCGGTCACGCACCTGAAAGGTCTGCTCGCCACCCTCGGGACCAGTGCGATTCGGGTCAGCCATTTGCCTTCACCCTCTCCGTCGATTTCAGGTACGCGCGCCTCAACGCGAGCCGCCGCCGCTCACATCTTCGAACTCGGCGTCGACCACGTTGCCGTCGCCGCCCGCGGCACCTCCCGTGCCGCCGCCCGACTCGCCAGGCCCCTTGGCCCCGCCTGGTGCCGTCTTGCGGTAGATGGCCTCGGCCAGCTTGTGGCTGGAGCGCTGCAGCTCCTCGATCGCGGCCTTCATGCGATCGGTGTCCTCGGCGGCGAGCGCCTCTTCGGCCTTCTTGAGTGCGTCCTCGAGAGGCTTGCGATCCTCTTCCGCGAGCTTGTCCTTGTGCTCGTCGAGATTGCGCTTGGTGCCGTAGATCAGGCTGTCGAGCTGGTTGTGCGCGTCCACCTTCTCGCGCCGCGTGTGGTCCTCGCTGGCATGCGACTCGGCGTCCTTCACCATGCCGTCGATGTCGTCCTTGGTGAGACCGCTCGAGGACGTGATGGTGATCTTCTGCTCCTTGCCGGTGCCCATGTCCTTGGCGGACACGTTGAGGATGCCGTTGGCGTCGATGTCGAAGGTGACCTCGACCTGCGGCACGCCGCGCGGCGCGGGCGGGATCCCCACCAGGTGGAACTTGCCGAGGGTGCGGTTGTCGCGCGCCATCTCGCGCTCGCCCTGCAGCACGTGGATCTCGACGCTCGGCTGGCTGTCGGCCGCGGTCGAGAAGATCTCGCTCTTGCGGGTGGGGATCGTGGTGTTGCGCTCGATGAGCTTGGTCATGACGCCGCCCAGGGTCTCGATGCCGAGCGACAGCGGCGTGACGTCGAGGAGCAGCACGTCCTTCACTTCGCCGCCCAGCACGCCGGCCTGCACCGCTGCGCCCAGCGCCACGACTTCGTCCGGGTTGACGCCCTTGTGGGGCTCGCGGCCGAACAGGTCGCGCACCAGCTGCTGGACCTTGGGGATTCGGGTCGAGCCGCCGACCAGCACCACTTCGTCGATCTCCGCCGGCTTGAGACCGGCGTCGGCGAGCGCCTGCTTGCACGGACCGACCGTCTTCTCGATGAGATCGGTCACCAGCTGCTCGAACTTCGAGCGGCTGAGCTTCAGGTTGAGATGCTTGGGACCGGACGCGTCCGCCGTGATGAACGGCAGGTTGATGTCGGTCTCGCTGGTGGACGAGAGCTCGATCTTGGCCTTCTCGGCCGCCTCGCGCAGCCGCTGCAGCGCCATCTTGTCCTTGGAGAGATCGATCCCCTGGTCCTTGCGGAACTCGGCGATCAGCCACTCCATGATCCGCTGGTCGACGTTGTCGCCGCCCAGGTGGGTGTCGCCGTTGGTGGCCTTCACCTCGACCACGCTGTCGCCGACCTCCAGGATGGAGATGTCGAAGGTGCCGCCGCCGAAGTCGTAGACGGCGATGACCTCGTCCTTTTTCTTGTCGAGGCCGTAGGCGAGCGCCGCCGCGGTGGGCTCGTTGATGATGCGCTTGACGTCGAGACCGGCGATGGTGCCGGCGTCCTTGGTGGCCTGACGCTGGCTGTCGTTGAAGTAGGCCGGGACGGTGATCACCGCTTCGGTGATCTTCTGGCCCAGATAGGCCTCGGCGGCTCGCTTGAGCTTGCCCAGGATCATCGCCGAGACCTCGGGGGGCGAGTACTCCTTGCCCGCGGCCGAGACGCGCGCGTCGCCGTTCTTCGCCTCGATCACCTTGTAGGGCACCATCTTGATCTCTTCACCGACCTCGTTGAAACGACGGCCCATGAAGCGCTTGATCGAGTAGACGGTGTTCTCCGGATTGGTGATGGCCTGTCGCTTGGCGACCTGACCGACGAGGCGCTCGCCGTCGCCGGCGAAGCCGACCACCGACGGAGTCGTCCGCCCGCCCTCTTCGTTGGCGATCACCACAGGATCGCCGCCTTCCATGACTGCCACGACGCTGTTGGTCGTGCCCAAGTCGATACCAATGATCTTTCCCATGTTCGATTCTCCGCGAACGGGCAAGCCGCTCGGATGGGGGCGCGCGCGACGGTCGCGCAGCGCCCGCAATGCAACCGGGCGTAACCTAATCACGACCGCCTCGGAGTCAAGCTCCAGCGGGACAGATTTCGGGAATCAGATCGGGAACTTCGATCCGGATCGAGGGGCCGGACCGGTCCCGGCCGGGTGCTGCGCGCTCACCGCGCTAGCGCTCAGCCCGAGGCTGGCGGGGGCGTGGCGGCAGGCGCGGGTGGGAGCGGCGCGGCGGGTTGTGTCGCCGGAGCCGTCGCTTTGGGTGCGGTTTCAGCGGGGCTTTCGGCTTTCTTCTTGAGCAGATCGTCGACCCGCTTGGGAATGTCGTCCACGAACCGCCCCGCCACCGTGTACACGGTGTCGAACCCGGCCACGTGGACGAAGCGATCCGGCGGGATTGCCGGTTGGCCCTCTCCGCCAGCCGAGCCGGTGCCGGAAACGTTGGAGCCGACCTCCAGCACTCCCAGCTCGGCCCCACCCTCACCCAGCAGCCGGACGCGGATCTCGGGGTCCTGGAGGCCCGAGTCGAGCGGCAGTGGCCGCTGGTCGCCGTCCAGGAATTGCTTGGCTTCGAGGCCCGCCAGCGTGAGCAGCATCTGGTTCACGTTGGCCTGATCGGCCTCGCCCGCGGTGGGGCTTTCCACCAGCCAGTGGCTCGACGGTTTCGCTTTGTCCGCGTCCTTCGCGCCCTTGTCCTTCGGCGCGGCGGCCTCGTCCTCGCCGCGCTTCGCGATCCGCATGTCGCCGGCCGCATCGTGGATCTCGATGGTGCGCACCGCGTCCTTCTCGAAATCGAGGACTTTCTTGTCGCGCAGGTCGCCGGGCGATTTCTTGAGACCGTCCAGCGAATAGCTCGACACCAGGAACACCGGCTTCCGGGACGAGTGCTTCACGTAGACTCGCTTCTGGGCATCGTCCACCTTGCCGAACTCGATCTCACGCTCGGCGGTCTTGTCCTGCTCACCGGTGGTGATCTTCACCGTCATCGACGGATGGTCGAGGCCGAAGGACGCCGGATCGGCGTCGTCCTCGGCCGCGACGTCGACCGCGCGCAGGCCGGAGAGCGCCGTCAGGATCTTCTCCACCTCGGCCTTCGACGCTCGGCCCATCGCAGGCTCCTCGAGACGCCAGGCATTGCCGGTCTTGGTGAGCGCCGCGTGGCCGGAGGGACCGTCGAGGACCAGCTTCCGGACGTCGTCCTTCTCGAAGCTCAGGATCGTTTTCTGGCGTAGATCGAAGAGCCGCTTCTCGAGCGAGGTCTTGGTGTAGGCACCGGTGAGCAGCACGTCCGTGCGATCGCCGCGCTTGAAATACGCCTTGTAGCCCACCGGCGCCTTGTCGCCGGCGAGCAAACGTTTCTGGATGATCGCCTTGCCGCCCGGCTGGAAGACCAGGTCGACGTAGGTACCAGGATTCTTGAGGCCGAAAGGCTGCAGGTCCTTCGACGGATCCGACGACACCGTTTCGGCCTTCAGGTTCTTGAGCGAGTTGATCAGGGTGTCGACGGCGCTCGAGTCCGCCTCGGTCTCGAGGGGCTTCACGATGCGCCAGGCCCGGTCGTCTCCGGACATGGGCCGCGACAGCACGATCGTGCCGACCTGGGCCGAGCTGGTGAGCTCGATGCGGGCGAGCTGATCCCAGTTAACGTCGTCGAAAACGGTGGCCTCTTCGGGCTCCGCCGGCTGGCCAGAGTCACCGCCCTTGCCCGTGGGCTTGGCCGGCTGCGCGCCTTCGCGGAGCTCGAAGTACCAGACGCCGCCCAGTAGCAGGGCGAACATCACCGCCATGAAGATCGAATTGCGCGCCTTCACACCGTCCACTTTCGGTTCTGCCACACCGCGAGGCCGGCGAGCAGCAGGATTTCGGGGAGCAGGAACACCGACGCCACGAAGATCACCTGGGTCTGGGCCGAGTTGAGCGCCAGCTGCGCGACCTTCGACTTGCGCGGACGGATCGAGATGAGGTCGCCCTTGTCGACCAGCCACCCCACCGCGTTGAGCGCCAGATCCTGATTCGGCGCGAAGCGAGTCAGCTGGCCGTTGTCGACCCAGTCCGAGTCGCCGAAGGCCACGATCCTCGTCACCAGGTCTTTCTTGCCGTCGTCCTTCTTGTCGTCGTCTTTCTTGTCGTCGGCCGCGTCCTTGGCGGCATCCGGGTCACCGCTCTTCTTCGCGTCCGCGGGCGTCTTGCGCTCGTAGGCGGCGGCGATCGAGATCGGACCGCTCAGATCGTCCTTGTCGTGGCTCGCTTGATGACGGTCGTAGATCGCCTCGAGATCCGTTTCCGCCCACGAGTTCGGGCTGGTGCGAACCAAGGTGGTGACGGTGGCGCCCGGTGAATCGGGATTCGGCCGGACTTCCCGCACGAAATCACCGTAAAAGGTGACTTCCTTCATGTTCTCGGTGATCGGATGCGTGCCGTAGCTCTCGGCGCCGGGTGCCAGCCCGATGCGCGGACCCGAGAACAGCTGCAGCTCGACGTCGAGCACCAGGTTGTCGTTGGCGTTGATGCCGCGCTTCTTGAGGATGTCCTCGATCCCGGTGTCGACGAGCTTCTTCGCCGCGGGGTCCCACACCGGCTCGCACAGCGCGAACAGCCGGCCGCCGCGATCGAGGTAGTGCTCGAGCGCCTGGATCTCCTCGGGCAGGTAGGGCCGCTGCGGTCCCGCCGCGATCACCAGCGAGGCGTCGGCCGGGACCTCGCCTTTGGTCATCAGCAGCAGCTCGTCGACGCGGTAGTGCTCGTCCTCGAGTGCCTTCTTGAAGAACCCGTAGCCCTTGACCGAGGTGGAATCGCCGACGTCCGGCTCGCCGTGGCCCTTGAGGACGTAGACCACTTTGGCTTCGCCGCCGCTCACCTTGATGATGGCGTTGGTGATCTTTTCTTCGGTCGGCTCGGTGATCCTCACCTGATCGTTGCCCGACTGGATGTGAAGCGTCCGTTCCTGCGTGATCTCGAATTGCTTCGCAGCCGCGGGGTCCTCGATCGGGTCGAGGTACTCGACCACGACCTTGGGCGAGGCGTGCTTGTAATTGTTGAGCAGGTCCTTCACCTGGTCCTGCTCCGCCTTGCGCCAGAAGGCCCGGACGTGAACGTCCTGCTTGAGCCCGTCCAGCACCTTCTGGGTCTGCGGCGCCAGCGTGAAGAGCTTCGACTCGGTCAGGTCCCACTTGTGGCTGTGCCGCACCGCCAGCACGTTGAGCAGCACCAGCACGCCGATGGAGAACGCCGAGTAGAGCACCGCGTTCGACGCCATGCGGCTCGAGCGTGCCGTGAAGAGCGTGCGGATCCCTTCCAGGTTCCACACGATCGACGACACCAGGAGCACCACGCCGCCCACCAGGTTGAGCCCGATGAAGAGGGCCAGGAGCGGCGCTCGCTCCAGGCTGATCGGCAAGCCGAACAGCACCGGCACGATGCCGAACAGCAGGAGAACCAGGGAACAGAGCCCGGCGACCCGGGCGAGCTTTCGGGATTCGTTGGGATTCATCGCGCTCACCGGTACCGCGTCGACTCGAGGCTACGCTTCGCGAGGAATACGAACAGGAACACCACCGTCGCGAAGTAGGCGAGATCCTTGGTTTCGATCACACCCTTCGCCAGCGACTCGAAGTGGGTTTGCAACGAAAGATGCTCGAGCACCTTGCCCAGCACGCCGGAGACCGATTGCGCCGGCCAGCCGATCACGAAGAGGCCCAGGTTGATGACCGTCGCCACCACCGCCGCGACCGCCTGGGAGTCCGTCAGGCTGGACGCGAAGAGCCCGGTGGCGACGAACGTGGTGGTGATCAGCACCAGCCCCAGGTAGCCCGCGATGAGCGGTCCCGGATCGGGGTTCGAGTAGTGGAAAAGGATGTACGGGTAGATCAGCGTGCCGACCAGCCCGAGCGCCATGAACGCCCACGAGCCCAGGAACTTGCCGGCGATGATCTCGCCGATGGTGATCGGACTGGTGAGCAGCAATTCGTCGGTCTTGAGCTTGCGCTCTTCCGCCAGGAGCCGCATCGTCACGATCGGCACGATGAACAGCAGGATGATGCAGAGGTTGCCGACCAGCGGCGCCACCACCGCGTTCGAGATGCTGAGCTGCTCCAGCATCTCGTAACGCTGGAAGCTCTGCGCCATCGAGATGTATTGCTGGAGCTGGATCAGCAGATTGCAGAAGAACCAGCCGGCGAGGAGCAGGAAGCACGTCATCACGACGTAGGCCACCGGCGACACGAAATACGTGCGCAGCTCCTTTTCCACGATCGCGAGCACGTTCCGCATGTCGAGAGCTCCGAATGTGCTGGGGGACGAACGGCGCGCGCCGGCGCCTCAGGCGTGGGCCTCGTGCTGCGCCACGTGGACCGATGTGGTCTTGATGAAATACTCCTCGAGGCTGGTGCCGTCGGGGATCTGCGCGATCGCGGTGTCGGCGACGATCCGTCCGTCGCTGATGATGATCACCCGCTTGCAGAGCTGCGCCACCTCCGGGAGGATGTGCGTCGAGAGCACGACGGTGCGCTCGCCCGCGAGCGAGGCGATCAGGTTGCGGATCTCGATGATCTGGTGCGGGTCGAGACCCACCGTGGGCTCGTCGAGAATCAACACCTTGGGATCGTGCACCAGGGCTTGCGCGATGCCGACGCGCTGGCGGAAACCTTTCGACAAGGTTCCGATCACGCGCCGCCGGACGGTGGAAAGCCCGCACGAATCCGCGGCGTGGTCGATGCGCTCGGCGCGGCGCGCGCGGGGGATTCCCTTGATCTTCGCGACGAAGCCCAGGTACGAGTCGACGGTGAGGTCGTTGTAGAGCGGCGGGGTCTCCGGCAGGTAGCCGATCTGCCGCCGGGTCTCGATCGAATCCTCGCTGACGTCGTGCCCGTCCACCCGCACCGTGCCGCTGGTGGCGGGCAGGAAGCCCGTGAGAATGCGCATCGTGGTGGTCTTGCCGGCGCCGTTGGGCCCCAGGAAGCCCACCACCTCGCCGGCGGCGACCCGGAACGACACGTCGCGGAGCGCGTGCAAGTCACCGTACTTCTTGACGAGGTTTTCGACCTCAATCATGAGCTTTTACCCGAGCGCCAGCGCCGTCCGGGTGATCCGGGACGGGTCGACGCGAATGTGGACGAGTGCTGCGGCGGGATCAGGCTCGGCCGGCACTCCTCACCGACGTCGCGCCTTCAGACGACTCCCTGGCTGGAAAAATTCGGCATCGTTGATCGCCGCGCCGAAAAGGGGACGGCGCGGGGCACCGGAAACTATGCAGTGCCCCTGGGGCTGTCAAGGCGAGACGAGTTCCGTTTGACACCCCCCGGAGCGACGGCTAGCTTCCGTCGCTTCGCTCGGGCTGCACGTGCCGCTCGACCCTTCCGTTCCGGAGTCCACTTGAACCGCGTCGGCATCGGCCTCGGCCGCGCTTTCTCGGCACTCGCCTTGAGCGGCGCGATCGCGGTGTCGCTGGCCGCCGGCGCCGCGCGCGCCGCGGATCCGGCTCCGCCCGGCGGCGGCGATCTCGACGAATCGCCGGGATTCTTCGCGTCGATCGGGCAGTTCTTCAGCCCCACGCCCACGCTGCGCACCGCCGAGGAAAAGTACGACCGCGGCCTCGAGCTCTTGAAGGAAGGCGACTATTCCGGAGCGGTCACCGCGTTCGGGCGCGTGCTCGCGGAGCATCCCTACAGCGCGCGCGCGGTGGACGCCGAGTTCCGCATCGCGCTCGCGCAGTATTTCGGCGACAAGAAGGTCGAGGCCGAGTCGAGCTTCGCCGAGTTCCGCCGTCAGCACCCGGCGCACGAGCTCGTGCCGTGGGCGCTCTACTACGAGGCGATGTGCCGCTACAGCGAGATGGACACGGTGGACCGCGACCAGGCCGCGGCACGGGTCGCGATCGACCGGTTCCGCCTGTTCACCCAGCGCTTCCCGGTCCATCCGCTCCGCGAGCTGGTCGACAAGCGCCTCGCCGAGGCCTTGAAGCGGGTCGCCGAGCACGAGCTCTACATCGCGCGCTTCTACGTGCGGGTCGAGGACTACCGCGCCGCGATCGGACGCCTCGACGAGCTGCTCGCGCGGTATCCCGGAACCGGTGTCGAGCCCGCGGCACTCGAGCTTTCGGCGCGCGCTCACGCGCAGCGTCACGAGTGGGACGAAGCCGACAAGGCGGTGGCGCGCCTCGCCAGCGAGTTCCCCACATCTCCCGAAGGGCAGAACGTCGATGCGCTGCGCGGCGAGGTCGCCGACCTCAAGGCCGCGGCGGCCGCGGGCGCGCCGACGCCACCCAATCCGGAAGAAGTCGACGACGCGAAGAGCTTCCTCGGCCCGAACTATTAGTTTCGGGGGGCTTTTCAAGCCACCCGCCCCGTCGGAGTGAATCCGGACGGGGCCCCACCCCCAAGTCGGATCGCTGCCCGCTCGCCGGCGCGCCTCCTGGCGCGCTGGCAAATTCGGGGTCACAACGCCAGGGAGCCCGGGTATTCGTAGCGCGGCGGCTCGTCCGCCCGCAGACTCCCGTCGTCGCGCCGCAGGGAGATTCGTTCAGCCGCCAGCCAGCTCGGCGACGATGGCGGGAGCGCGATCCAGGGCCGAAGCGAGATCCTCGAGGCGGGGGCCACCGCCCTGAGCGATGGCGGGCTTTCCACCGCCCCTTCCACCCACCAGCTCGGCGAGCCGGCCCACAAGCTTGCCGGCGCTGATGCGCTTCGTGAGCGCGTCCGGGACTCGCACCAGCAGGGACGCGCGATCGCCGGCGGGAGCGCCCAGGACCACCACGGCGTTCGGGAACTTCTCCGCGTAACGATCCGAGGCCGCGCGCAGGGATGCGGGATCGCCGTCCGATTCGTGGATCGTCAGCAGCGGTATCCCGGCCACGTCCCGCGGCTCGGGGGCGCTGCCGCCCTTCATCTTCTCGTTCCGCAGCTGATCGCGCAGCCGCTCCAGGTCCTTCTCGAGCCCGCGGCGCTCCGCGAGCAGCTTCTCGATCCGCTCGCCGAGTGCGTCGGCCGGGACCCGTAGCAGCTCGGCGGCGCCGGTGAGCCGCTTCTCGATCGCGTCGAGGTGCTCGAGCGCCCCCTCGCCGGTGCGCGCCTCGATGCGGCGCGTGCCCGCCGCGACGCCGCTCTCGTGGATGATCCGCAAGAGCCCGATGTCGCCGGTGCGGTGCACGTGGGTGCCGCCACACAGCTCCAGGCTGAAATCTCCCATGCTCACCACGCGCACCCGCTCGCCGTACTTCTCCTCGAAGAACGCCATCGCCCCCGAGCGCAGCGCTTCCTCGCGGTCGCGGAGCTCGGTCTGGACGTCGAGGTTGGCACGGATCTCCTGGTTGACCAGGCGCTCGATGCGCTCGAGCTCGCGCGGGTGGACCGGCTGGAAATGGCTGAAGTCGAAGCGCAGCCGGTCGGGCGACACCAGCGAGCCCGCCTGCTTCACGTGATCGCCCAGCACCTCGTGCAGCGCCGCGTGGAGCAAGTGCGTGGCGCTGTGGTTGAGCCGCGTGCGACCGCGGGCCTCGGCGTCGACCTCGAGCCGCACCACGTCGCCCACCGCGACGCGGCCTTCGATCACCTTGCCGCGATGCAGGGTGACTCCGCCCGGCCCGGCCTGGGTATCCACGATCGCGACTCGTCCGTTCCCGCCCGCGAGCGTCCCCCGGTCGCCGACCTGGCCACCTGCCTCGGCGTAGAACGGGCTGACCGGGACCACGACCTCGACCTCGTCACCCTCGGCGGCCTCGCCCACCACTTCGCCGCCCTTCCGCAACCACGACACCTCGCTCTCGTGTTCCAGCGTGTCGTAGCCGACGAAGCGCGTGGCCGAGAGTCCCGTGTCACCGCCGCCCAGATCGACGCGGCCCTTCCACGACTTGCGGCCTCGCTCGCGCTGCGCCTCGAGCGCCGCGTGGAACCCCGGCTCGTCGATGCCGAGACCGCGTTCGGCCGCGATGTCGCGGGTGAGGTCGTCGGGAAATCCATAGGTGTCGTAGAGCCGGAACACGGTCTCGCCATCGAGCACGCCGACCCCGCGGCGACGGTGGTCCTGGATGGCCTCGTCGACGACGCGCAGCCCGCGGTCGAGGGTCTCGAAGAAGCGCTCCTCCTCCGACTTCACGACGCGCGCGATCATCGGCCGGTTCTTGACCAGCGCCGGATACGCCTCGCCCAGCAAGTCGGCGACCCGCGCCGTGAGCTTGTGCAGGAACGGCTCGTCGAGCCCGAGCAGCTTCCCGTGGCGCGCGGCGCGGCGCAGGATCCGGCGCAGCACGTAGCCGCGCCCCTCGTTCGACGGCAGCACTCCGTCCGAAACCAGGAAGCTGACCGCGCGAGCGTGGTCGGCGATGACGCGCATCGACACGTCCGACTCGGCGGCCTCGCGGTAAGCGCGGCCCGAGAGCTCCGCCGCGCCCTCCACGAGGGGTTTCAAGAGGTCGCAGTCGAAGTTGCTCTTCACTCCTTGCATCACCGCGGCGATCCGCTCGAGCCCCATGCCGGTGTCGATGCTGGGACGAGGCAGCGGTGTCAGCTTGCCCTCGGCGTTGCGGTCGAACTGCATGAACACCAGGTTCCAGATCTCGAGATAGCGGTCGCAATCGCAGCCCGGGCCGCAGTCCGGCTTGCCGCAGCCCAGCGCCGCGCCTTGATCGATCAGGATCTCGGAGCACGGGCCGCAAGGCCCCGTGTCGCCCATTGCCCAGAAGTTGTCCTTGTCGCCCAGGCGATGAACCCGGTCGCGAGGGAGACCCACCTCGCGCTCCCAGATCGCCGCCGCCTCGTCGTCACTGGTGTGTACTGTCGCGTAAAGCCGGTTCCGGTCGAGGCCGAAGACGCCGGTCAAGAGCTCCCAGGCGAACCCGATCGCCTCGCGCTTGAAGTAGTCGCCGAACGAAAAGTTGCCGAGCATCTCGAAGAACGTGTGGTGGCGGGCGGTGCGGCCCACGTTCTCGAGGTCGTTGTGCTTGCCCCCGGCGCGGACGCACTTCTGGCTGGACGTGGCGCGCTGCGAACCGCGGCTCTCCTCGCCCAGGAACACCCGCTTGAACTGCACCATGCCCGCGTTGGTGAAGAGCAGCGTCGGGTCGCCGGCGGGCACCAGCGACGAGCTCGGCACGATTTCGTGTCCGCGCTCGGCGAAGTACTGCAGGAACTTGCTGCGAATCTGGTTTCCGTTCACGGTCGTTGCTCGCGAGATCGTGAAATGGGTCGCGTCCCGAGGAGCGGCCGCCGCCGTCGAGACGCCGCGCCGACCCGGTCGCGCTGGCCTTCCGGGCTCTTCAGCTGCGGTCGAACCGCTCGATCGCCGTGTCCACCTGGGTGGTCTCCTTCTCCGGCTCCTTCTCGGCACGCCGGTCGAAGTCCGACCACGCCTGGTCGCTGGTGGACGAGATGCCGCGCACCTTCAGCGCGAAGTCGTCGGGGTTGGTGCACTGCCGCAGCGCTTCCTCGTAGGTGATGAGACCCTTGGTGTAGAGGTACATGATCGACTGGTCGAAGGTCTGCATCCCGTACGTGGTGTAGCCCTGCGAGATCGCCTCGGTGATCTTCTTGGTCTTGTCGGCGTCCTCGATGCACTCGCGGATGCGGCTGGTGCTCACCAGTACCTCGACCGCCGGCACGCGACCGTTGCCGTCGGCGCGCGGGATCAGCCGCTGCGAGATCACCGCCTTGATGAGCGCCGCGAGCTGCATGCGCACATGGCGCTGCTGGTACGAGGGGAAGATCGACACGATGCGGTTGATGGTCTCGGTGGCGTCGAGCGTGTGCAACGTCGAGAGCACCAGGTGACCGGTCTCGGCCGCCAGGATCGCGGTCTCGATGGTGTCGAAGTCGCGCATCTCGCCGACCAGGATCACGTCCGGGTCCTCGCGCAGCGCGCCGCGCAGCGCGCGCGCGAACTCGAAGCAATCGACCCCGATCTGCCGCTGATTGATGATCGACTTCTTGTCGCGGTGCAGGAACTCGATCGGGTCCTCGATGGTGATGATGTGCTCGGTGCGGTTCTGGTTGATGTACTCGATCATCGCCGCGAGCGAGGTCGACTTGCCGGTGCCCGTGGTGCCGGTCACCAGGATCAGGCCGCGGTTCTCGGCGGCGATCTTCTCGAGCACCGGTGGAAGGTTGAGCTCGTCGAAGCTCTTGACCGCCGGTGGAATCAGGCGGAACACCATGCCCAGCGTGCCGCGCTGCTGGAAGATGTTGACGCGGAACCGTCCCAGGCCTCCGACGCCGTAGGCAAGGTCGATGTCGTTGTGCTCGCGGAACCGCTCGCGGTAGCGCTCGTCGCCCATGATCTCGTGGGCGAGGTGAGTCACGTCCTCCGCCGAGTAGCGCGGCGCATCCTTGAGCGGAACCAGGCGGCCGTCGATCCGGAAGATGGGCGGAAGCGCCACCTTCACGTGAACGTCCGAGGCACCGCGCTCGATACCGACGCGCAGCACCTTGTTGAAGTCGTCCAGGTAGGATGGGCTCAATGCACCGCTCCCGGCCACCCCGCAGCGTGGGGCGGTCTCTTCCCGGCATTCGACACGATGTCAGCGCGCCGCGCTGGCAGGCTCGCCGTCGGGGGCTCCGCTCCCCACCTTGAGGCCCACCTTGTCGCGGATCTTGGCCTCCAGCCGGCCCGCGAGGTCGGGGTTCTGAAGGAGAAAATCTCTAGCATTATCGCGACCCTGGCCCAAGCGCTGGCCGTCGAAAGCGTACCACGTGCCACTTTTCTCAACAATTCCTTGAGCCAAGCCTACATCGACCAGATCGCCTTCCAGGCTCACTCCCCGGCCGTAGAGAATGTCGAACTCGGCCTCGCGGAAGGGCGGCGCCATCTTGTTCTTGACCACCTTGACCCGGGTGCGGCTTCCCACCACGTCCGTCCCCTGCTTCAGCGTGCCGATGCGGCGGATGTCGAGACGCACGCTCGAATAGAACTTGAGCGCGTTGCCGCCGGTGGTGGTCTCGGGACTGCCGAACATCACGCCGATCTTCATGCGGATCTGGTTGATGAAGACCACCAGGGTCCGGCTGCGGGCGATCGACGCGGTGAGCTTGCGCAGCGCCTGCGACATGAGCCGCGCCTGCAGTCCCACGTGCGCGTCGCCCATCTCGCCCTCGATCTCCGCGCGCGGCGTCAGCGCCGCGACCGAGTCGATGACGATCACGTCGAGGGCATTCGAGCGGATCAGCATGTCGGCGATCTCGAGTGCCTGCTCGCCGGTGTCCGGCTGAGAGATCAGCAGATCGTCGGTGCGTACTCCGAGCTGGCGCGCGTACTCGATGTCGAGCGCGTGCTCGGCGTCGATGAAGGCGCCCACTCCGCCACTCTTCTGCGCCTGCGCGATCGCATGCAGCGTCATCGTGGTCTTGCCCGACGACTCCGGTCCGAAGATCTCGATCACCCGGCCGCGCGGATAACCGCCGATCCCGAGCGCGATGTCGAGCGCCATCGAGCCGCTCGAGATCACCGACACCTCGCGCACCAGCGGCTCGTTGGCGCCGAGGCGCATGATCGAGCCCTTGCCGAACTGCTTCTCGATCCCCGCGACCGCGGCTTCGAGTGCCTTTTCCCGTGCTTCGTCAGCGTTCGCCATCTCGATGTCTCCCCCGCGGCTCGTCGCGCGCGGACCCCGGCCGCGCGGCGCGCGCCAGTATAGACGAAGAGCCAAACGCCACTCAGTGCTTCCGGCGCCCGAGTGGCGGTGCGAAGAATCGGGCGCACCTGGCACCCGAACCGCGCCCCGCGGTTCGCGGATCTCCGTCGAAATTTGCTCGTTTCATCGACTACGCAAGGGACGGGCCAGCACCCTCGTCGCCGGAGCCGCGCCCGACGCGGGCTCGCGCCAATGCCGTGTGGCGCGCTCCCGTGGGCCGGAGGTCGCTCTCGAAGAGCACCAGCTCGGTGGCCTCCATCTCGCCGAGCGGCTCGCTGGAACTCTCCTCGAGCGACCGGGTGAGTGCCGCGGAGCGCCGGGCCTCACGTAGCCGGCCGATCGTCACGTGCGGCTCGAACGGCCGATCCTCGGCCGGGAAGCCCAGCTCGCCGAGCGCCAGCTCGATGCGCCGCGCCAGCTCGCGCACCGGTTCCGCCTCCGCGACGC
>CAZYWA010000130.1:0-16832 GCA_964650975.1 uncultured bacterium | reverse complement strand
CGATGTTGATCGCCATCCAGATGACCAGCACCACGCCGAAGCCGATCACGAAGCTCCACGATCCACCCACTCGCGCCACCGCGTCGGCGGCGCGCTGCGAGCGGGTGACGCTTCGCTGGAACTGCAGGTCGATGTTCTGCGCGATGGTGAGGTGCTGCCCTGCTTTGAGCGCCACCTCCTGCTCCACCTTGGAGAGCTGGCCGCGTTCCTGACTGAGCCGGTCCACCACGAACGCGACACGCGCCTGGTTGAGGCAACGTCGGCACACGTGTCCGCTGCCGGTCCACTTGGCCGGCTGGTGAACGGCGAGGTGCTCGGCGAGCTGGGGGCGCACGCTGGAAGCGCGCACCACGTCGCTGCGCGGCATGAGCCGGCCGCAGAGGACGCAGGTGCGGGTCTCCAGGCGGCCGGCGCCGTCGAAGATGCCGGTGGAAGTTTCGTCGAGATCGGGTGGGTTCATGCGGTGCGCCTCCGGGGCCGCGTATGGCGAGCCGGGGGGATTGTAGCCGCGCGTGCGAGCCGAGTCGTGCGGTTTGGAAGGTGTGGACGAAGCGGATCATTGCCCGGAGCGCGTCCCCCACACCGAGCTCGTGCGGTTTGGAGGGACGCGGTCCCTCGCGTCCGCAGCGTCTGGACCAAGATGGACGCCTGCGGCTGCGAGGGACCGCAGGACGTGGTGGCCGCCGCGGCCGCCGCCGTCTTCGCCTCGGCGTCGGCTTGCGCGCGCAGGGCCATCTACTGCTCGTCGGTGAGCTTGCCGTCGGCGCGCATCAGCTCGAGGAGCTTCTGATCGACGCTGGTCGACTGCGCGTGTGCGCCTGTGACGAGCGACGAGATGACCAGCAGGGCCACGAGGCCCATCTCGATCCGCTTCATCCGCGTTCCTCGCGGTCCCTCGTGGCTACCGCGGTTTCGGCGGCGGCCGGGACGGCGCGCCGCGCGGGAGATCGATCAGGGAACGTCGGCCAGCCAGGTGAAGCCGGCGGCCTCGAACAACGCTCGAGCCGTGGGGCTCTTGCAGAAGCCCAGGAACTCGCGGGCGGCCTTCGCGTCGGCCGCGCCATTCAGCACCGCTGCCGGATAAACGATCGGTGGGTGCGACGTGACCGGGAACGTGTAGGCCAGCTTGACGCGCGGCTCCGCCTTGGCATCGGTCGCGTAGACGATGCCGGCGTCGGCCTCGCCGCCAGCGACCCACGCGAGCACGGTGCGGACGTTGTCGCCGCTCACGATCTTGGGCTCGACCGTCTGGAGGATCCCCGCGGAGGTGAGCGCCGCTCGGCCGTATTTCCCGGCCGGAACCGCCTCCCCGGCGAGCGCCAGATGCTGAACCGCAGACGAGGCGAGCGGGCGCGCGTCGGCGAAGGAGAGGGTCGACGTCCCCGGGATCACGATCACCAGGCGATTGCCCAGAAGAAGCACTTGGGTTCCCGGAGCCACGAGCTTTCGCTGGTCGAGGTACTCCATCCAGTCGAGGTCGGCCGAGACGAACAGGTCGGCGCTCAATCCCGATTCCACTTGCTTCGCGAGCCGCGACGACGCGTCGAAGCTGAACTTGACCGCCGGGTTCCCCTGCGCGTGCCACGCGTCGCCGACCTTCGGCAACACGTCCGTCAGGCTCGCCGCGGCGAGCACGGTGATCGGTTGCGAATCTTGCTGCGCTCGCGCCGCGAGCGGCACGAGCAGCGCGGTGAGCGCGAGCAGCTCGCGAGCGATTCGACCAGCCCGAGTCGCCATTTTCGCATTCTCCTCGTCCGTTGGATACCTTTTGTTACTAATTATTCCCCAATGTGTTAAGACAATGTGACGGTGGTGTCCACTCCCTGCCGTTCGAGCACGCTACCCTGACGACCGAACCAACGGGCCGCGCATGTTGCTCAAGTCCGCCGAGGTCGCCGAGCTGCTCCGCGTACACCCGAAGCACGTCTACCGGCTGCTTCGGCGCGGTCTGCCAGCCCGTCGCGTCGGCGGCGAATGGCGCTTCGATCGCGATCAGGTACTCGAGTGGGCGGGGTCCGTTCCCGAGCACGCCGCGGCCGCCGTGAGCTCACCGCCGGCGCTGGCCACTCCCGCCGCTCCACCGTTCGTCGCGGCAAACGGCGACGTGGTCATCGAGCTGCTGCTCGCCCAGGTGAACAGCGAGTCGCCGATGCTCGGGTTCGTCCAGGCCGATAGCGGGCAGGCGATGGCTCTCCTCGCGGACGACCGTGTCCTCGCCGCTGGCTGCCACGGCGACGGGCCGCCTCCCCGGCTGGGCGCCTTGCGGCTCGCGCGCATCCATCTCGTGGATCGCGAGATCGGTCTGGCGTGGAGGCCCGAGGCGGCAGTGCCCACGATTCGATCCCTTGCGAGGCTCACCATCGCCGCCCGGCCGCCGTCGGCCGGCGTGATGGTGCATCTCCGCGCCGCGCTGGCCCGCGAGAACGCGCGCCTCGGAACGCACCGGGTTTACGCTTCCCACCGCGATGTCGTGTGCGCCGTGCTGAGCCGCGAGAGCGATGTGGGCTTGGTCACGCGCGCCTGGGCCGAGCGCGCGGGCCTCGCCTTCCAGCGACTTGCGAGCGAGCCCTACGGACTGGCGGTCTTCGCCGAGAGACTGGGCCACGCGGCCGTCACCCGGATCTGCGAGGTCGCGCAGAGCGACACGTTCCGAGAGGTGCTCGGCCAAGTCCCCGGGTACGATCCGAGCGCAGCCGGTGACATCCGCTACGACCCGGAGCCGGGCGAGCCGGACCCGGCGGGCCCGCGTCGATCCGGTCACGGAGCCGGCGTGTCGCCGTCACGCGGCGCCACGGGCCGCGGTGGCAAAACCGGCTCGCGCCGACGTGGTCGAAAAAGGTGAAGGCACCCAGCGAGCGACACGTTCTGATTCTTTTCCGTGAGCCATGAGCCCGGTCGCACTCTCGTTGCTGGTCGGTTTCACGGCCACGGTGCTGAGCCTGCCGCCGGGTGTCGCGGTCGCTTGGTACCTGGAGCGGGGCCGCGGCCGCTGGCGCGGCGCGGTGCAAACGATCGTCATGCTGCCGCTGGTGCTGCCGCCGGTGGTGACCGGTTACCTGCTACTGACGCTTTTCTCCCATCGCCACTGGCTGGGGCGTCTGATGGAAACGATCGGGCTGCCGGTGTCGTTCAACTGGGTGGGCGCGGTGATCGCCGCCGCGGTGGTGGGTTTTCCGCTCCTGGTGATGAGCGTGTCGCTGGCGATGAAGGGAGTGGATCCGCGCTTCGAGTCGATCGCGCGCTCGCTCGGGCGCAGC
The DNA here is from genome assembly GCA_964650975.1 of uncultured bacterium. Classification (GTDB taxonomy): domain Bacteria; phylum JADJOY01; class JADJOY01; order JADJOY01; family JADJOY01; genus CAZYWA01. The sequence goes on along the minus strand of CAZYWA010000130.1, from coordinate 13,575 downwards.
GCTGCGCAGACGCTGTGGAGGGTGACGCTGCCGCTCACCTGGCCCGGGATCCTCGCCGGTGCGGCGCTCTCGTTCGCGCGCGGGCTGGGCGAGTTCGGCGCCACGATCGTGCTCGCGGGCCGGATCCCGGGCCGCACCGAGACCATCCCGCTCGCGATCTACGCGCGCCTCGATGCGCCCGGCGGCGAAGAGCGCGTGCTCGGACTGGTGGCGGCGTCGATCGTGCTTTGCGTCGCGTGCGTCGTCGTGGCGCGCCGGCTGGACGCCGCGCACCGCCGCCGTCTCGAGCTGACGGTGCGGTGAGGGACATGAAGCTTCGGCGTGGCCCAGCCTTGCGCGAGCGATCGCGATCGATCGCCGGCGCGGGGGGAGCCGCGCCCTCTCGCGCTGGTCGAAGGCGGGGCAGCCGGTGAGGCTCGAGGTCGCGGCGCGGATCGAGCGCGCCACCGGCTTCGCGCTCGACGTGGACATCCGCTGCGAAGCGGCGGCGCTCGGCCTGGTGGGCGCGAGCGGCAGCGGCAAGACCACGCTGCTCGACGCGATCGCCGGCTTCGAGCCGGGAGCGCGCGTGGTCGTGGACGGGGACGACTGGTCGGCACGGGCCGTCGAGCACCGCCGCGTGGGCTACGTGACCCAGGACCCGCTGCTCTTTCCGCACCTCGACGTGCGCCGCAACCTGACCTTCAGCCCGCGTGCCCTGGCCGTGGACGAGATCGCGAGCGCGCTCGGGATCGCGCAGCTCATGGGTCGCATGCCGCGGAACCTGAGCGGAGGCGAGCGCCGCCGCGTGGCGCTCGCTCGCGCGCTGGTGAGCCAGCCGCTCTTGCTGCTGCTCGACGAACCCTTCGGCGCGCTCGACGAGGCGAGCCGCCGCGACGCGATCTCGCTGCTCGACACCGTGCGGCGCCGCTTCCAGGTGCCGACGATTCTGGTGAGTCACCTCGCCGACGAGGTGATCGGCCTCACCGACTGGGTGGTGCGCCTCGACGCCGGCCGCGTCGCGGCGCAAGGGCCCGGCCCGACGCTGCTACGCGCCGGCGAGACCCACGTGGACAACTACTTCACGGGAGTGGTGAGCGGGCCGGGCCGCGCGCGCGTGGGCGAGGTCGAGCTGGTGGTGCCGATCCCCGCGGGCGTGAGCGGCGCCGTGCGGCTCGCGTGCTACGCGCACGACGTGCTCCTGGCGTCGGATTTCGTCCCCGGACTCTCGGCGCGGAACGCGTTCCGGGCGCGCGTCGAGCGGCTCGACGCGAGCGGCGCGGTGATCCTGGTGAGCTTCGCGTCGACACCGCTCAAGGCGCTCATCACCGAGGAAGCCGCGTTCGTGCTGGGCGTGGTGCCGGGCGCCGAGCTGATCGTGATCGTGAAAGCGACGTCGATCGCGTACCTGGGCCCCGCGTGAACGGGGCCAATGGTTCCCCGCGCGCCGGAGACCGTCGCCCTCCACTCCCAAACCTCCGCATGTTTGGGGCCCGCCGGTCCCCGGCGGGCAAGCGATCAAAAGTGCTTCCCGGAAACGGCCTCGAGGAACCGATCCGGCGGCGTGCTCCGCGTTCTGGTCGGCGCCGTCCCAGGTGAACGCGAGCGCCACGAACGTGTCGACGAGCGGCGCCGGGCTGGTGAGGCCGAAGAGCGTCGCCAGGTCGAGGTGTGGATGTCGTCGGTGAGGCGCCACTGCACGCTGGGACCGAGCGTGACCAGCAGCGAGCACTGCTCGTCGCCGCTTTCCTCCTCGCTCACCGCCGCGATCTTGGTCTCGGCACCGACACCGAGCCGCTGGTCGAAGAGCGCGTAGCTGATCGCGGCGCTGCCGAAGATCGGACGCTCGTCGTCGCTGCCGAATGCCTGCTCGACGCCCAGAAGCAGCTTGCCTTCGAGCTCGTTCGGCTCGTGGATGCCGAACGTCCCCGAGCGCCGGCTGTTTTTGCCTCGCCAGCACAGCGGATCCATGAGAGCGGAATGCAGCACGGCGCGACCCAGCGAACCGCGGACCGGCGGGAACCGGTCGCTCCCGTCACTTGTTGCGCAGCGACGCCGGCTCGCTCACCTGATCGCGCTCGCCGCCCGAGCCCAGGTCGAAGCCCACGATCACGAACGAGTCGATGGTCGGTGATTTATCGGTGGCGCCGAAGAGCGGAACGAAGTCGATGTGGAAGCGCTCCCAGGGACGCCACTGGAAGCTCGGCCCGATCTCGAAGCGGTACTCGTAGTCGCCGGTGTCCTCGTTCCCGAGCGGCACGCGCTCGGCGTTGAACTTCATCTCGACACCGATTCCGGCGACGTCGTCGATCACCGAGTAGCTGAGCGCCCCGGACACCGCGAACTCCTGCTCGAAGTCGTCGCCCACCTGGTGCTCGTAGAAGAAGTCGATGCCGTAGTGCCAGAGCGGCGCCAGCTCGTCGCCCAGCAACAGCCGGAGCTCGTACGAGTCGGCCTCGGCGTTCCGGAACTTCCACTCGCCGAAGAGCGTCGGGTTGAGCGGGATCACGTCCCAGCTGGCGAGCGCCCAGCGCAGCTCGAGCGAGCCGCTCAGGAAGCGCCACTCGTTGTCACGGCCCGGATCTGTGCCACCGGAGAGCTCGGTATCGATCTGGAATCGGTACGGCAGACCGAGCTCGATCTCCTGGGTGAGCGTGTGCTGAAGATCGGTGCCCCCCTCTTCGGCATCGCCTCCTTCGGCGTCGCCGCCCCGGGGCTTGAGCGCCTCCCAGTTGAGGTCGACCGCCAGCTCCCAGGGCGGCAGCACGTAGACGCGGGTCTCGGAGAAGCGCCGTCGCGCAGTCCATTCCGGTTGCTGGTTCGGGCCCATCACGGCGTCCTCGCGAAGCGGCGATGCCGTGACCGTCATCTGCTGGGTTCCTCCGGACAGAGGATCGTCCGCCATCGCCGTGCTTGCCGCTGCGAGAACGACGCCTGCCGCCAGTGCCCATCGAACGGAAGTTGAACCCATGGAGGTCTCCATGTCTGCGAGGTAATTCGCGAGGGAACACGCGCTTTTACCCGAAATACGACCGGCTGCCAACGCAGCTGTCGCCCGACGCCATCCGCTCAAGCCTGGTAGTCTTCGTCCGATCCTGCGGCGCCCATGGTCGACCCCGCCCCTTCCACCTCTCCCGCCACACCGGAACCGAGCGAGCCGCTCAGGCTCTCGGTGCTGGTCGCCGACGACGAGCGCAACATCCGGACCACGCTCGAGATGTGCCTCGAGGACCTGGGCTGCACGGTCAAGGTCGCCGGCTCCGCCGAGGCGGCCCTCAAGGCCCTCGAACGCGAGCACTTCGATCTGGCCTTCCTCGATCTGCGCCTGGGCGAGGCGAACGGCCTCGACGTGCTCCCGCAGATGCTGTCGCGTAGCCCGAGCATCGACGTGGTGATCATCACGGCGTACGCGGCGGTCGAGACCGCGGTCGAGGCCATGAAGCGGGGTGCGATCGACTATCTGCCGAAGCCGTTCACGCCCGCGCAGGTGCGTCACGTGGCCCGCCAGGTGGCTGACCGGCGGCGGCTCTTGACGCGCGTCTCGGCGCTCGAGTCGGCGCTCGCGCGCGAGGTGCCCGAGGTCGATCTCGCCACTCAGTCGGCGGCCATGCACGCCGCTCTCGACCTGGTGCGTCGCGCCGCCGGCTCGGACGCTCCGGTGCTGCTGCGCGGCGAGAGCGGCACCGGGAAGGGTGTGCTGGCACTGGCGCTTCACGAGCAGAGTGCGCGCCATGGCCGCCCGTTCGTGACCGTCAATTGCCCCACGCTCACCGACGAGCTGCTCGCGAGCGAGCTCTTCGGCCACGCGCGCGGCGCTTTCACGGGAGCGGTGCGCGACCAGGCGGGGCGCGTCGAGGCGGCCGAGGGCGGAACGCTCTTCCTCGACGAGATCGGCGAGATCTCGCCGGCGCTGCAAGCCAAGCTCTTGCGCTTCCTGCAGCACAAGCAGTTCGAGCGGATCGGCGAGACCACCACCCGGCGCGCCGACGTGCGCGTGGTGGCCGCCACCAACCGCGATCTGGAAGCCGACGTGGCAGCCGGCCGTTTCCGCGAGGATCTGCTGTTTCGCCTCAACGTGATCGAGGTGCGCATTCCCTCGCTGCGCGAGCGCACCGAGGACATCCCCGAGCTGGCCGCGCGCTTCCTGGCGTTCTTCGCGCGCGGCACGGGCCGCGCCGCGCCTTCGCTCACTGCCGAAGCTGGGACGGCACTGGTGGAGTACGCATGGCCCGGCAATCTTCGCGAGCTCCGGAACGCCATGGAGCGAGCGGTCATCCTGTGGCCGGGACCCACCATCGGCACCGAGGGTCTGCCGGAACGAATCGCGGCCGCCGCGCTCAGCGGAGGCCGGCCCCAGATCGGCGCCGAGTTCACGCTCGAGCAGGTCGAGCGCGAGCACCTGACCCGCGTGCTCGAGCGCGCCACGTCGCTCGACGAGGCCGCGCGCATCCTGGGCGTCGACCCGTCGACCCTGTGGCGCAAGCGCAAGAAGCTGGAAGGGTGAGTTTCCCGGGGGCTTTTCAGGCCCCCAGCCCGGCGCGCCTGCGGCGTGCCGCTTTCGCGGCGCTGGCTGTTACGTACAAAGCTGTGCGCTCGCGCGGCGGATCGGACCTCGTGCTACTCATGCCGCAGGGCTTCGATCGGGTCGAGGCGTGACGCGCGCCACGCGGGATAGAAGCCGAACACCACCCCGACGCTTGCCGACGCCGCGCCGGCGAGCGCGATGGCGCTCGGCGACAGCGCGATCGGCCAGCCCAGCGCCTGCTCGAAGCTCGACGCACCCGCCAGGCTCAGTGCCAGGCCGAGCGCGCCGCCCAGCAGGCTCAGCACCACCGCCTCGCCGAGGAACTGGAGCTGCACGGCGGTCGACGTGGCGCCGACCGCGAGCCGCACGCCGATCTCGCGGGTGCGCTGCACCACCGAGGCGAGCATCACGTTCATGATGCCGATGCCGCCCACCAAGAGCGACACCGACGCGACGCTCACCAGGAGCCGCGCCAGCGCGTCGCTCGCCTCGACCTGCGCTTTCAGGATCTCGTCGGGGCGGCGGATGTTGAAGTCGTCCTCGTCGCCGGAACCGATGTGATGGCGCTCGCGCAACAGCGCCGTGACCCGGTCGATCGCGGGAACCACCGCTTGCGGTGTGACCGCGGAGCACAGGATGTCGTCGAGCCACAGCACACCCTTGCCGCGGATCTTCTTCTGGGCGGTGGTGTAAGGCAGCAGGATCCAGTCGTCCTGATCGCGCCCGTCGGCCGATTGGCCTTTGGCCGCGAGCACCCCGGCCACTTGATAGAGCTGGCCCTGGATCCGCACCACCTCGCCCACGGCGCGCGCGGCGCCGAAGAGCTGGGTGCGCACCGTCTCGCCGAGCAGCACCTTGCTCGCCGATTGCTCCACGTCGTCGTGGGTGAAAGGCGCGCCGTCGGCCAGGTCCCACTTCTTGATCACGAGGTACTCGGGAGTCTCGCCGCGATAGCGCGTGGTCCAGTTCTGCTCGGCGCGGATCGCCAGCACCGTGCCGTCGATCTGCGGCGAGCAGCTCTTGAGCAGCGGCACCTCGCGCAGCACCGCGTCGTGGTCGTCGAGCGTGAGCGACGTGGTGCCATGGGCGCCGGTGCGCAGCCCCGCGACGTTCCGCGAGCCCGCCTCGATCCACACCAGGTTGTCGCCGAGCTTCGCGAGCTCGGCCTCGGCGCGCTCGGTGCCCGCGCGCCCCACCGCCACCACCAGCACCACCGCCGCGATCCCGATCCCGATGCCGACGGTGGCGAGCCCACTGCGCAGCTTGTGGCGCAGCACGCCGAGCACCGCCTCGCGCCCGAAGAGCGCCCCGGCGAGACGAATGCGAGAGGGGCGGTTCATGAGCCAAGCGTAGCGCCGTCGCGCCGCAGCGACCGGCCCTGGTGCGGGCTCCGGAGCGCGGCGGTACGATCCACGCATCCGCGCCAGCGGCTCACGTTCCGCCCCCGCGTCCAAGCGGATGTCCGTGCCATCGATACCGCATTCGCCCACGGTCTCGCTGTTGTTGAGAACCCTCTGAGAGGGTGTGGACGAAAGAAATTCAGCCGCTTGGATCAGCGGCATGCGTGGCAGGAAACCGGTCGAGCGTCTGCGCCTGGTCGTGGGAGGGCTGCGGTCCCTCGCAGCCGCAGACGTCCATCTTGGTTCAGACGCTGCGGACGCGAGGGACCGCGTCCCTCCAAACAGCAGGAGATCGCTTCGGAGAAAGCGCTCCGGGCAAGGATCCGATGTTGTCCACACTTTCTGAGGGCGTGTGAGAAATCCCCCTGTCAGTCGGTTCGGGTCCCTTCCACCCGCCGTCCTCCCCGAACCGACTGCTCGCCCGGATCTCGTGCCGGCGCCGAGAGGCGCCCGGCGAGCGTAGCGAGCCGACTCGGGGCTTGGGATCCGCAAAAGCCGCGCTTTTTGCGGGGCGGGGTGCTGGAACAGCCCTCCGAAAGATCAGGTGCGGGACGTCGGGAGCGTGAACCAGAACGTGGCGCCCCGGCCCGGATCGCCGGTCACGCCGATCTGGCCGCCGTGGGCTTCGACGATTTCCTTGGCGATGGAGAGGCCGAGGCCCGAGCCGCCGGGAGGTTCACCGGGGGCGCGGAAGAAGCGATCGAAGATCCGCTCGCGGAGCTCCGGGGGCACGCCCGGGCCCGAGTCGCGGACCTCGAAGCGCACGGCATCGTCCTCGGCGGAGGCGCCCAGGCTGACCTGTCCGCCGCTCGGACTGTGACGGATGGCGTTGGCGATCAGATTCGAGAGCACCAGTGCCACGCGCTCTCGATCGGCCTGCACGTCGGGAAGGTCGATGACCAGGTCGGTGTCGATGTCGATTCCGGCGTGCCGAGCGTCGGCTAGATGGTTCTCGCGGGAATCCTGGAGAAGCGTCGCGACCTGGAGCGGCTCGATTGCGAGATCGGCCTTCCCGGATTGCAGCCGCGCCAGATCGAGGAGGTCGTCGACCATGTGCTGCAGGCGCTCGCAGTCGTCGCGGCCCGCGTAGAGGAGCTCGCCCTGCTTGGGTGTGAGCGGACCGGCGCGACCCTCCAGGCACAGGTGGATCGCCATGCGCAGCGACGTGAGCGGCGTGCGGAACTCGTGGGCGACGGTGGCGACCACGTCGTTCTTGAGCTCGTCGAAGCGACGCAGCCGGGTCACGTCCTGGAGGATCACCGTGACGCCGACCACGCCTGCGCCGCCGTAGAGCGGCGTGGCGCGCGGCAGGAAGTAGAGATCGCCACCGCTCGCAGGAGTGCGCACCGCCTCCTCGAAGCCGCGCGGCAGGAACGGGCCGCGGCCCGAGAGCACGTGGTCGACGATCCGCTCGATGGCGCTGCGCACCGCGGGCTCGGCCCGCACCAGCGGGCTCTCGCCGGCGGGGACCTGCCAGGCGTCGAGCAGCTTCTCGGCGGCGGCGTTCAAGCTCGACACGTTGCGGTTGGAATCGAAGACCATGACGGCGTCGGGGATGCTGTCGATCGCTGCTTGCGAGGTTTCCTGCGCCTGCAGCAGCTCGCCGAGGGTGCTCTGGCGGTACTGCGCGACGCGCTCGGCCATCTCGTTGAACTCGCGTCCCAGCTCGCCGATCTCGTCGTTGGTCTTGAGCGCGGCGCGTACCTCGGTGTCGCCCTCGCCGAGCCGGCGCGCGGCGTTGGTCAGATCGTCGAGCGGACGCAGCAGGCGGCTGGTGAGCGTGGTCGACGCGGCGAAGCCCGCGACCAGCGCCGCGATCGACACCGCGCTCATGAGCTGGTTCATCCGCGAGGCCGCGGCCAGCGCCTGATCGCTCTTCCGCAGCATGGCGTCCTGGTTCACGTCGAGGATCGCGTCGGCCTTGCGCTTCACCTCGAGAAAGCCAGGCTCCATCTCCGCGAAATAGGTCGACGCGAGAGCGGCGCCGGCGGGCGCCGCGAGGAACCGGTCGAACGCCGCGGCGTAGTGCTCCCAGGCCTCGCGCAGCCGGCGCGCCAGATCGGCCTCGCCGCTCTCGGTGATGTTCTTCTCCTCCACCGCGAGCTCGCTCTCGAAGCGCGGGCGGTTGGCGTGCGCCTGGTCGAGCGCCTTGTCGCGCTGGCCCGCGACCACGAACAGCGCGGCGCTGTCAAGACGCTCGATCGACTCCTTCATGCGCTGCGCGGCGAGCACGCTGCGGTAGTTGTCCTTGAGGATCGCCTGCGAGCTCTGGCTCAGGTTGGTGACCGTGTAGACGGAGAGCACTCCCACCACGGCGAGGGCCAGACCGAGCGGTATCTGGGCCAGGAGCAGCTTGCTGCGTAGAGTCATCGCGAGCTCATCGGCTTGCGTCGAGTTCTTGCGACGAGACGATGTGCAGATCGAAGCCCTGGGCTTCCTCGAGCATGCGCCGCACCACGTCGCGCCGCCGCAGCCGGTCGAGCCAGCTCGTCGACGGCCGCCCCAGCACGATGTCGCTGACGTTGTGGGTTCTCGCGAAGTCGAGCAGCACGGTGGCCGGATCGTGGCCCTTGAGGCGCACCACCTCGGCCCCCAGCTCGCGTGCCAGCGAGATCGCGTCGTGGAGGTGGCGCTGCGCCGTGGCGTCGATCGAGAGCGGGTCCTCGTCGGGCGTCTGCACGTAAACCATGTACCAGTCGGAGTTGAGCCGGCCGGCCATGCGCGAGCCGCGCCGCAACAGCTCGCGGGCGCGCGGCGACGACGACGCGATGCACACCATCACCCGCTGCGCTCCCACCCGCGGACCCGCTTGCCCGTTCCCGCCCGGCGCCGCCGGTACGCTGCGTTCGACGCTCTCGGCGACCTCGCGCAGCACCAGCTCGCGCAGCGTCGTGAGGTTCGAGTCCTTGAAGAAGTGGGCGAGCGCCCACTCGATCTTGTCGCCGGCGTAGATCTTCCCGGCGCGCAGCCGCTCGAGCAGGTCCTCGACCGCGAGGTCCACGGTCACGACCTGGTCGGCGAGCTTGAGGAAGGTGTCCGGCACGGTCTCGTGGATGTTGACGCCGGTGGCGCGCTCCACGAGATCGTTCAGCGACTCGAGATGCTGCACGTTGAAGGCGCAGATCACGTTGATGCCGGCGTCGAGCAGCACCTCGATGTCCTGGTGACGCCGCAGGTGCTTGCTGCCGGGCACGTTGGTGTGCGCGACCTCGTCGACGACCGCCACCTGCGGCTGGCGGGCGAGGATCGCGTCGAGGTCCATCTCCTCGATGATCACCTCGCGATACTCGATGCGCCGCCGCGGCACGCATTCGAGTCCGTCGATCAACGCCGCGGTCTCGGCGCGGCCGTGGGTCTCGACGAGCCCGATCACCACGTCGACGCCGCGCTTCTCGAGCGCGTGCGCCTCCTCGAGCATCCGGAAGGTCTTGCCGACTCCCGCCGCGAACCCCAGATAGACCTTGAGCCGGCCGCGCTTGGCGCGCTCGACCAGCTCGAGGAAATCCTCGGGTCGCTTGCGTTCCGGCGTCATTCCGGGGAGGCGCTCGGCGGGCTCGCGGTGGACGGCGCGCCGAACGTCCGGTCGAGCGCCAGGTTCACGAGTAGCACGTTCACGGTCGGCTCGCCCAGGAAGCCCAGGTCGCGTCCCCGCACGTGTGCGCGAACGACCGCTTCGACGCGCTCCACGGCCAATCCCCGCGCCTTCGCGATGCGCGGCACCTGCCACAGCGCGGCCTCGGGCGAGAGATGCGGGTCGAGGCCGCTCCCGGACGTGGTCACGAGCTCCGCGGGAATGGCCCCGGTCGCGTCCGGGTTCTCGCCTTGCAGGCGCTCGATGTCGCCCGCCACGCGGTCGCGGAGCTTCTGGGACGTCGGTCCCAGGTTCGAGCCCGACGAGCTGGTCGCGTCCCAGCCGTCGTTGCCGGCCGCCGAGGGGCGCGATGCCAGGTAGGCCGGATTCTTGAAGCCCTGGCCGATCAGGCTCGAACCCACGACCTGACCGGTGGCGTCGCGCGCCAGGCTGCCGTTGGCCTTGTCGTGAAAGAGGCCTTGAGCGAGGCCCGTGACGGCAAGCGGGTAGACGAGGCCGGTGAGGATCAGCGTGACCACGGTCGCGCGCGCGGCGACGATCAGCTCACGCCTGGCGTCCACGTGCGCTGCGATCGCGGGAATGTTCGCGGTGATGGGTTCGCGTTTCATGTGCGTCTTCTCCTTCGATCAGGTCAGGCCGACGAGGCTCAGCGCCACGTCGACGATCTTGATGCCGACGAACGGCGCCACCACTCCCCCCACGCCGTAGATCAGGAGCGAGCGCCTGAGCAGTGCCGCCGCTCCGATGGGCCGGTACGTCACGCCGCGCAGCGCCAGCGGGATCAGCAGGATGATGATGACCGCGTTGAAGATGACCGCCGACAGGATGGCGCTCATCGGCGACGCGAGATGCATGACGTTGAGCGGCGCGATCTCCGGGAACACACCCATGAAGATCGCGGGGAGGATCGCGAAGTACTTGGCCACGTCGTTGGCGATCGAGAACGTGGTGAGCGTGCCGCGGGTCATGAGCAATTGCTTCCCGACCTCGACCACCTCGAGCAGCTTGGTGGGGTTCGAGTCGAGATCCACCATGTTCCCCGCTTCTTTGGCGGCTTGCGTGCCCGTGTTCATGGCCACGCCCACGTCGGCCTGCGCGAGCGCCGGCGCGTCGTTGGTGCCGTCGCCGGTCATCGCGACCAGCTTGCCCTTGGCCTGCTCCTCCTTGATGAAGTGCATCTTCATCTCGGGCGTGGCCTCGGCGAGGAAATCGTCGACGCCGGCCTCGGCCGCGATGGCGCCCGCGGTGCGCGGGTTGTCGCCGGTGATCATCACGGTGCGGATGCCCATGGCACGGAAGCGCGCGAAGCGCTCCTTGATGCCTTCCTTCACCACGTCCTTGAGGTGGATCACGCCGAGGATCTGCTTGCCGTCGGCGACCGCGAGCGGTGTCCCGCCCGAGGAGCCGATCCGGTCGGCGACGTCGCGCAGCTCTTTCGGCACCGTGCCGCCCTGCGCCTCGACCCACTGAGCCACGGCGTCGACGGCGCCTTTCCGGATCGCGCGTCCCTCGAGGTCGCAGCCGCTCATGCGGGTCTGCGCGGTGAACGGGATGAAATGCGCGCCGAGGCCTTCGATGTTGCGAGCGCGGATCGCGAACTTCTCCTTGACCAGGATCACGATCGAGCGGCCCTCGGGCGTCTCGTCGGCGAGGCTCGCGAGCTGCGAGGCGTCGGCGAGGTCCTCGGTGCGGACCCCCGACACCGGGAGTAGCTCGTGGGCCATGCGGTTGCCGAGGGTGATGGTGCCGGTCTTGTCGAGCAGCAGCGTGTCCACGTCGCCGGCCGCTTCCACGGCGCGGCCGCTCATGGCCAGCACGTTCTTCTGCAGCAGCCGGTCCATGCCGGCGATGCCGATGGCCGAGACCAGCCCACCGATGGTGGTCGGGATCAGACACACGAGGAGTGCCACGATGACCGTGGCGGAGAGCGTGATGTTCGAGTAGAGCGCGAGCGGCACCAGCGTCACGCACGCGAACAGGAACACCAGCGTGAGACCGACCAGCAAGATGTGAAGCGCGATCTCGTTGGGCGTCTTCTGGCGCGCGGCGCCCTCGACCAGCGTGATCATGCGGTCGAGGAAGCTCTCGCCCGGATTGGCGCCCACCCGAACCACGATCCGGTCGGAGAGCACCTTGGTGCCGCCGGTGACCGACGAGCGATCGCCGCCGCTCTCGCGGATGACCGGAGCCGATTCGCCGGTGATCGCCGACTCGTCGACCGAGGCGATGCCTTCGATCACCTCGCCGTCGCCGGGGATGAGCTCGCCGGCGTCGACGATGACCACGTCGCCCTTCCGGAGCTGCGACGCCGGCACCGTTTCCTCGCCCTTTCCGACCCGCCGGCGCGCGGTGGTTTCCTTGCGCATGCGGCGCAGCGTCTGCGCTTGCGCCTTGCCGCGGCCCTCGGCCACCGCTTCCGCGAAGTTCGCGAACAGCACCGTGAACCACAGCCACACGCACACGGAGCCGGTGAACCACCGCGGCGCGGCGGTCGAGGCCGGCGCGGCCAGGTCGCGGATCCACACCACCGCGGTCAAGAGCGCCCCCACGCCCACCACGAACATCACGGGGTTCTTGGCGAGCAGCCGTGGATCGAGCTTGGTGAAGCTGTCGACCAGCGCTTGCTTGACGATCGCGGGATCGAAGAGCGATTTGGATGTCTTCTCTTGGCGGCTCATGTCACAGCACCTTTCCATTCAGCGCGAGGAAGTGCTCCACGATCGGACCGAGACAGAGCGCCGGGAAGAACGTGAGCGCGCCGACGATCACGACCACGCTCACCAGCAGCATCACGAACGTCCCGCCGTTGGTGGGGAACGTTCCCGGTCCGGCGGGGACGGTCTTCTTGCCGACCATCGAGCCCGCGATGGCGAGCACGGGCACGATCATCCAGAAGCGTCCGATGAGGACCGCGAGCCCGATCGTGGTGTTGTAGAAGTCCGTGTTGGCGTTGAGGCCCGCGAAGGCCGAGCCGTTGTTGCCGAGTGCCTCCGAGAACGCGTAGAGGATCTCGCTCAAGCCATGCGGTCCGTTGTTGTTGAGGGACGAGACGCCATACGGCGCGATCGCGGCCCACGCGGTGAAGCCCAGCGCCGCGAGCGGGAAGATCAGCACGTAGAGCATCGCCAGCTTCATCTCCCGCGATTCGATCTTCTTGCCCAGGTATTCGGGCGTTCTCCCCACCATCAGTCCGGCGATGAACACCGCGAGCAGCACGTAGACCAGCATTCCGTAGAGACCGGACCCCACTCCGCCGAACACCACCTCGCTCAGCTGGATGTTGAAGAGCGGCACCAGCCCGCCCAGCGGGTTGAAGCTGTCGTGCATCGAGTTCACGGCGCCGCACGAGGTGTCGGTGGTGACGGTGGCCCACAGGGCCGAGTTGGCGACGCCGAAGCGCGCCTCCTTCCCCTCCATGTTTCCGGCGGCCTGGTTGATCGCCAGATCGTGCAGCGCCGGGTTCGGGTGGGCTTCCGCCCAGTACGCGGTCGTGACTCCGCACAGGTAGAGCGCGGCCATCGCGGCGAACAGCGCCCAGCCTTGCTTGGGGTCTTTCGCCATGCGCCCGTAGGTGTAGGTGAGGCCCGCCGAGATCGCGAAGATCAGGAACATCTCGACGAAGTTCGTGAACGGAGTGGGATTCTCGAACGGGTGCGCCGAGTTCGCGTTCAGGAAGCCGCCGCCGTTGGTGCCCAGCTCCTTGATGACCTCCTGCGAGGCGATCGGCCCCATCGCGATCGTCTGCTTCGCGCCCTCGAGCGTCGCGATCTCCGGGTATCCGGCGAAGTTCTGGATCACGCCCTGGGAGACCAGCACCAGTGCCAGGATCACGCTGACGGGTAACAGCACGTAGAGGATCGAGCGGATCAGGTCGACCCAGAAGTTGCCGAGGGTCTTGGGGCCTTCGGGCCCGGGCCTGCGCGTGAGCCCGCGCGCGACGGCGAGCGCCACGCCGATGCCGGCCGCGGCCGACGTGAAGTTGTGCCACGCGAGCCCGGTCATCTGGGTCAGGTAGCTCATCGTCGACTCGCCGCCGTACGACTGCCAGTTGGTGTTGGTGGTGAAGCTCGCCGCGGTGT
>CAZYWA010000129.1:0-16834 GCA_964650975.1 uncultured bacterium | reverse complement strand
TTCGGGAATCGCTGGTAGGCACGACGGGATTTGAACCCGTGACCTCTGCCGTGTCAAGGCAGCGCTCTCCCCCTGAGCTACGCGCCTAAGCTCGCGATCTCGCTTGAGTCTCGCCCGGGACGGGCCGCCGCGAGCGGGCTCGGTACGAGCGCCTCGTGCCCGCCGAACCGAGGCATCCCTAAGACTTAGCAGGCGCGGAAAAGCGACGTCAACCCGCGGGTCTCCGCTTGCCCTCGGATGGGCCGGCCGGGCGACGGTCGCCAGGCTAGATCGGCACGGCAATCGGGGTCTCGGAATGCTTGGGCTCGGGTCGGTCCACGATCGGCAGGTAGTGGCGGATGTCCTCGCCCTTGTAGACCTGCCGGGGCCGCACGATCCGGGTCTCGGGGTCGTTCACCATCTCCGCCCACTGCGCCATCCAGCCCGCGCTGCGCGGGATCGCGAACAGCACCGGGAACATCGTCATCGGGAATCCCATCGCCTGGTAGATGAGGCCCGAGTAGAAGTCCACGTTCGGATAGAGCTTGCGGCTCACGAAGTAGTCGTCGGCGAGCGCGATCCGCTCGAGCTCGAGCGCGATGTCGAGCAGCGGATTCTTGCCGGTGACCTCGAAGACCTCGTGCGCCAGGTTCTTGATGATCTTCGCTCGCGGGTCGTAGTTCTTGTAGACCCGGTGGCCGAATCCCATGAGCCGGCCGTCGCCCGCCTTCACCTTCTTGATGAAGCCCGGGATCTCGCTGATCGACCCGATCTCGTTGAGCATCCGGATCACGGCCTCGTTGGCGCCGCCGTGGAGAGGACCGTAGAGCGCCGCGGTCGCGGCCGCGACCGCGGAATACGGATCCACCTCGGAGCTGCCCACGCTTCGGCAGGCACTCGACGAGCAGTTCTGCTCGTGGTCGGCGTGCAGGATGAAGAGCACGTCGAGCGCGCGCTCGAGCACCGGATTCGGCTTGTACTTCGATTCGGTCATCCGGAACAGCATCGACAGGAAATTCCCCGGGTAGCTCAGGTCGTTGTCCGGGTACACGTACGGAAAACCCTGACTGTGCCGGTACGCGAACGCCGCGATGGTCGCGATCTTGGCGACGATGCGACGCGTCTGAACCCGGCGCGATTCGAGGTCGCGGATGTTCTTCGCGTCCGGGTAGAAGCACGACATGGCACCCAGGGTGCCCACCAGGATGCCCATCGGATGGGCGTCGTAGCGGAACCCATCCATGAACTTCTTGATGTTCTCGTGGATCATCGTGTGCTTGGTGATGTTGGTCGTCCACGCGTCGAGATGAGCCTTGTTCGGCAGCTCACCCTTGATGATCAGGTAGGCGGTCTCGAGAAACGTGCTCTTCTCGGCGAGCTCGTCGACCGGGTAGCCGCGGTAGCGCAGGATGCCCTTGTCGCCGTCGATGAAGGTGATCCGGCTGGTGCACACGGCGGTGTTGCTGAGCGCCGGGTCGTACGACATGAGGCCGAAATCGTCGGCGCCGGTCTTGATCTTGCGCAGGTCGGCGGCCTTGATCGTCCCGTCCTGGATCGGGAACTCGTAGCTCTTGCCGGTGCGGTTGTCGGTGATGGTGACCGTTTCGCTGCCCATTGCATCTCCCACGGACGCGCGGTGCGCGTCATCTCGCCCGGCGGCGCGTCGCTCGAGCGATCACCGGGGTGCATCGAGGTTCTGCACCACCACGTCGATCGTCGAGCCGACCGGCGACGGATTCGCCGTCAAGCGGAAACCGGCGAGTTCGGCGGACGAAAGGTAACCCCCGAGCCCGGGCGGTGGAAAGGACCCGATCACGTCGAGGGTCACCACGCCCGGCTCCACCGATCGCACCGCCACCGATCGAACCCCGGGAACCTGGCGCTCCAGGAACGCCTCGATCGCCTTGTAACGGCTGCCGGTGAGCGCGCCGGAGATGACCACGTCCACCGAGGTCTCCACCCCGACGAGCCCCGGCTGCGCCGCGGGCACCGAGCCGTCGGGCGAGCCTGGCGCAGGCGACGGAGGCGCGCGCAGCGCGTCGAGAGCCTTGCGCAGGGCGTTGGTCGCGACACGTGCCCGCAGCGTCACGTGATAGCTGCCGCCGTCGGCCCCCTCGTCGCTCACCTGGTAGCCGAGCACGAAGGACCGGCTCCGGGAGAGGATCGATCGCTCGATCGAGGCCGCGCGGCTGCTCGCTTCGTCGGTCCCGATGGCGGCGACCACCGCGCCCTCGACGACTTCGTGAAAGGCCGCATCGAGCGCCTTGTCGCGAGCCGCGGCCTGGTCGATGCCCTGGATCGCGACCGTGGCCGCCCCGTCGAAGCTGCCGGGAGGTGGCGACGCATCGGTCTGCGCCCCGGCGGTTCCCGGGAGCGCCAACCGCCAAGCCAGGCACCCGGCCGCGAGCCAGGTCGAGCGACGGCCCCTCACGCCGAGACCCATACCGCTTCGGCGCCCGCGGTCTCGCCGAGCCGGCGCATGAAGGTCTCGGTGGGACGGACGCCGCGCGCCATCGGCAGCTCCACCACCGTCTCCGAGACGCCGCGACGGAGCAGATGCAGCACCACCTTGCAAACGCCCGGATTCTCCTGGAAGAGCGCGCGCAGACCCGGCAGCGCGTCCGGGAGCAGACGATCGCCGTCGAGACTGATGTGGACCTGGCCCGCGCCCTTGGCCTCGGCCAGGCAGCGGATCTCCTCGGCGATGATCTTGGCGCCGCCCTCCTGAGCGTCGACCTTGCCGCGGATGAAGATGGGCTCGTCGGCCTCGAGGAATCCCTGGGCCGAAGCCAGCACCTCGGGAAACGCGATCACCTCGACCGAACCGGTGAGGTCCTCGACCATGAGGAAGGCCATCCGTGAACCCTTGCGTGTGAGCTTTTCCTTCTTCGCCGTCACCAGCCCCACCAAGCCCACGATCTCGCCGTTGGGACGCTCGCCGAGCGCCTCGGTCGGGCACGTGGTGAGCTGCGCGATCGCGGCTTTGTGCCTTTCGAGCGGATGGCCCGACACGTAGAACCCGAGCGAGGCGCGCTCGTAGCTGAAGCGCAGGTCGATGTCCCAGTCCGGCACGCTGGGCCAGCGGAACCCATCCGCCGCGCCGGAGCCGCCACCGATCGCGTCGAACATTCCGAGCTGGCCGCTTTCCTTGGCACGACGCTCCCGGGCCGCGGTTTCCAGCAGCTCGTCGAGGCTCGCCCACAAGACTCCGCGTCGCACGCCGAGCGAGTCGAACGCTCCCGCCTTGATCAGCGCCTCGACCACGCGTCGGTTCACCTTGCCGAGGTCCACGGCACGCAAGAACTGCAGCACGCTGGAAAACGAGCCATCGACGCGCCGCGCCGCGAGGATCGAGTCGACCGCGCCGCCGCCCACGTTCTTGATCGCGGCCAGGCCCACCCGGATGCGGTTGCCGTGAACGCTGAACGCGCGCTCGCTCTCCCGCACGTCGGGAGGCTCGATGGCGATGCTGTTCTCGCGGCACTCGGCGATGTAGCGGGTCACCTTGTCGGTGTTGTCCATGTCGCAGGTGAGCAGCGCGGCCATGAACTCCGGGCGGTAGTGAGTCTTGAGATAGGCGGTCTGGTAAGCGATCAGCGCGTAGGCCGCCGAGTGCGACTTGTTGAACCCGTAGCCGGCGAACTTCTCGATGTCGTCGTAGATCTTCTTGGCCAGGGCACCATCGATGCCGTTCTTCTCGGCGCCGCTCACGAACCGCGCCCGGAGCTTTTCCATCTCCTCGGGCTTCTTCTTGCCCATGGCCTTGCGAAGCCCGTCCGCCTCGCCCATGGAAAACGACGCGAGCCGGCCGGCGATCTGCATCACCTGCTCTTGGTACACGATGACGCCGTACGTGCCCCGCAGCACCTCTTCCATGCCGGGGTGGTCGTAATCGATCTCGGTCAGGCCGTGCTTGCGCGAGATGTAACTGTCCACCATGCCGCTCTCGAGGGGGCCCGGCCGGTAGAGCGCGACCAGCGCCACCAGGTCCTCGAAGCACGACGGCTTCATGCGCCGCAGCAGGTCCTTGATGCCCGAGCTCTCGAGCTGGAAGACGCCGTTGGTGTCGCTGTCGGTGAGCAGCTGGTAGGTCGGAGCGTCGTCGAGCGGCAGGTCCGAGAGATCGAGGGCGAGCCCGCGGCTTTCGCGGATGCGCTCCACCGCTTGCGCCATGACGGTGAGCGTCTTGAGGCCCAGGAAGTCGAACTTGATGAGTCCGATCTTCTCGACGTGGGTCATCGGGTACTGGGTGATGAGCTCGTCGTTGTCGCCCTTGTAGAGCGGCAGATCCTCCACCAGCGGGCGGCTGCCGATCACCACACCCGCCGCGTGCGTCGACGCGTGGCGGGTCAGCCCTTCGAGGGCGCGAGCCGTGTCGATCAGCTCGCGAACCCGCGGGTCCTGCTCGCGCGTCTGCTTGAGCCGCGGCTCGTCCACCAGCGCCCGCTCGATCGTCATCCCCAGGGTCTGCGGGATGAGCTTGGCGACGCGATCGGTCTCGCCGAACGAGAACCCGAGCGCCCGTCCCACGTCGCGCACCGCGCCCTTCGCGGCCATGGTCCCGAAGGTGGTGATCTGCGCCACGTTCTCCTTGCCGTACTTGGCGGTGACGTAGCGGATCACTTCCTCGCGCCGGTCCATGCAGAAATCGACGTCGATATCCGGCATGCTCTTGCGCTCGGGATTCAGGAAGCGCTCGAAGAGCAGGTCGTAACGCAGCGGATCGATGTCGGTGATGTCGAGGCAGTAGGCGACCAGGCTGCCGGCGGCCGAGCCCCGGCCCGGGCCCACCGGAATGCCGTTTTTCTTCGCGTAACCGATGAAATCGGACACGATCAGGAAGTAGCCCGAGAACTTCATCCCGGTGATGACCTGGAGCTCGTACTCGAGACGATCCCCGTAACGCCTCTCGAGATCGGGCGTGCGGCCGCCCGCGTTGCGGGCGATCCGGGAGAGGCGGCGCTCGAGGCCCTCGCGCGCCATCTCCCGGACGTACTCGTCGAGGTCCTTGCCCTCGGGCGGCTCGAAACGCGGGAACTGGTGACGGTTGAACACCAGCTCCAGGTTGCAGCGCTCGGCGATCTCGACGGTGCTCTTCAACGCTCGAGGCACCCCCGAGAAGAGCTGGGCCATCTCTTCGGGGCTGCGCACGTAGAACGTGTCGCCGGTGAAGCGGAAGCGGCTCGCCTGATCGCGGGTCGCATTGGTCTGGATGCAGAGCAGCACGTCGTGGAGCGGCGCGTCCTCGCGGGTCAGGTAGTGGCAGTCGTTGGTCGCCACTACCGGGATGCCGGTGTGCTTCGAGATCTCGAGCAGCTCCTCGTTGACCTTCTGCTGGTCGCCGACCTCGTTCTTCTGCAGCTCGAGGTAGAAACGGTCGCCGAAGATCCCGCGGAAGCGCTCGACCGCCTGCATGGCGGCGCCGCGACCCTGGTGAATCAGCTTGTGCGGGACCTCGGCTCCCAGACACCCGGAGAGGGCGATCAACCCCTCGTGATGCTGCGCCAGGAGCTCGAGATCGATGCGCGGCCGGTAGTAGAAGCCTTCCAGGAACCCGGTCGTGACCAGCTTGCAGAGGTTCGAGTAGCCGGCGGCGTTGGAGGCGATCACCGTGAGGTGGTAGGCGGCCTCGCCGATCCCGCCCGAGGTCTTCTCGAACCGGCTTCCCGGGGCCACGTACATCTCGCAGCCCAGGATCGGCTTGAGCCCTTTCGCCGTCGCCTCCTCGTAGAACGAGATGGCGCCGAACATGTTCCCGTGGTCGGTGACGCCGACGGCCTTGGAGCCGTGCGCCACCACCTGGTCCATCAGCGCGTCGTGGCGGATGGCCCCGTCGAGGAGGCTGTACTCGGTGTGCAGGTGGAGGTGGACGAACTCAGGCTTGGCCATCGGCGAACCGGATCATTCCCATTCGATGGTGCTGGGCGGCTTGGAGCTCACGTCGTAGACCACGCGATTGATGCCGCGGACCTCGTTGGTGATGCGATTCGAGATGCGCGCCAGCACGTCGTGCGGGAGCCGCGCCCAGTCGGCGGTCATGCCGTCCTGGCTCTCGACGCAGCGCACCGCGATGGCCTCGTCGTAGGTGCGCTCGTCGCCCATCACGCCGACGCTCCGCACCGGCAACAGCACGGCGAAGGCCTGCCACAAGTGATCGTGGAGCCCCGCTTCCCAGATCTCGTCCTGGACGATGGCGTCGGCGGCGCGCAGCACGTCGAGCTTCTGACGCGTGATCGCGCCGACGATCCGCACCGCGAGACCCGGACCCGGGAACGGATGGCGACGCACGATCTCCTCGGGAAGACCGAGCTCGCGTCCCACCTCCCGCACCTCGTCCTTGAAGAGCTCGCGCAGCGGCTCGACCAGCTTGAGCTTCATCCGCTCCGGCAGCCCGCCCACGTTGTGATGGCTCTTGATGGTGGCCGACGGCCCGCGATGGCTGACGCTCTCGATCACATCCGGGTAGAGCGTTCCCTGGGCCAGGAACTCGACGTCGCCGAGCCGCGACGCCTCTTCGTCGAACACGGCGATGAACTCGTAGCCGATGCGCTTGCGCTTGAGCTCCGGGTCCGTGACGCCGTCGAGGGCGGCCAGGAACCGGTCCGTCGCGTCGACGAACGTGAGCGGAATGCGGAAGTGAGTCTCGAACACGTCGCGCACCCGCTGCGCCTCGCCGGCGCGCAGCAGACCGTTGTCCACGAAGATGCACGTCAGCCGCTCGCCGATCGCGCGGTGCAGCAAGAGCGCCACCACCGAGGAGTCGACTCCGCCGGAAAGCGCCAGGACGATCCGACCCTTCCCCACTTGCTCGCGAACCGCCTCGACCGAGCGGTCGATGAACGAGCCCATCGTCCAGGTGGGCGAGAGCCCGCACACGCGGAACACGAAGTTGTCGAGGATCTCGCGTCCGTGCGGCGTGTGCACCACCTCCGGATGGAACTGGACGCCGAGCCGCATCGGCCCCGAGGTGTTGACCATGGCCGCGAAAGGCGAGTTGCCGCTGCGCGCGATCGACACGAACCCGGGCGGCATCCGCTCCACCCGGTCGCCGTGGCTCATCCACACCTTGAGCCGGTTGGTGGCGCCGCCCAGGCCGTGGAAGAGGTCGCTCGCGCCGTCCACCTCGATCTCCGCCGAGCCGAACTCGCGGCGCTCCGCCGACTGCACCTCGCCGCCCATCTGATGCGCCATGAGCTGCTGGCCGTAGCAGATGCCGAGGATCGGCACCGGGATGTCGAGCACCCGCCGGTCGCAAACCGGCGCCTCGCGACCGGCCAGGCTGGCCGGCCCGCCGGAGAGCACGATGCCCTTGGGGTCGAAGGCGCGGATCGCCTCGATCGAGCGCGAGTAGGGCCAGATCTCGCAGTAGACCCGCGACTCGCGGATGCGGCGCGCGATGAGCTGCGAGTACTGCGCACCGAAGTCGAGGATCAGGATCCGTTCGACGGGAAGTCCTTGGGTCATCGCGCGCTCACTCGGCTCGGTAGTTGGGTGCTTCCTTGGTGACGATCACGTCGTGCACGTGGCTCTCGCGCAATCCCGCGGCGGTGATGCGCACGAAGCGCGCCTCGCGCCGCAGCTCCTCGATGGTCTTGCAGCCGAGATAGCCCATCCCGGAACGCAGTCCGCCCACCAGCTGGTACATGTTGGACGAGAGCGAGCCTTTGTAGGGCACGCGCCCCTCGATCCCCTCGGGGACGAACGCGCGCTCCATGTCGGCCGGATCCTGGAACTGAAAATACCGCTCGCCGCCTCCCTGCCGCATCGCCTCCACCGAGCCCATGCCCCGGTACACCTTGTAGGACCGGCCCTGGTAGAGGACCATCTCGCCGGGACTCTCGTCGGTGCCGGCCAGCAGACTGCCGATCATCACCGAGTGGGCGCCGGCTCCGATCGCCTTGGTGATGTCGCCGGAGTGCTTGATCCCGCCGTCCCCGATCACCGGAACGCCGGAACCTTGCGCGGCCTTGGCGCATTCGGCGATCGCGGTGAGCTGCGGAACGCCCACGCCGGCCACCACGCGGGTGGTGCAGATCGAGCCCGGGCCGACGCCGACCTTCACAGCATCGGCGCCGACGTCGATCAAGGCGCGGGTCGCCTCGGCGGTCGCGACGTTCCCCGCGACCACCGGCTGGGCTCCGAACTCGCGCTTCAGGCGTTTCACCGTGTCGATGACCATGCTCGAGTGACCGTGCGCGGTGTCGACGACCACCACGTCGGCGCCCGCCGAGATGAGCGCACGGGCGCGCTCGAGCCCCCGCTCGCCGACGGTGGTCGCCGCGCCCACCCGCAGGCGCCCCAGGCCGTCCTTGACTGCGTTCGGGTAGCGCGCGGTCTTCTCGATGTCCTTGATCGTGATGAGCCCGCGCAGCACACCCTTCTCGTCCACGACCGGCAGCTTCTCGATGCGATTCTCCTGCAGGATCTCCTTCGCCTGCTCGAAGCTGGTGCCGAGCGCCGCCGTCACCACCTCGCGGGTCATCACGTCGCCTACCCGAAGGTCGAGCCGCTTCTCGAACCGCAAATCCCGGTTGGTGAGGATTCCGACCAGGCGCTCGTCCTTGACCACCGGCACGCCCGAGATGTTGTGCCGCAGCATCATCTCGCGGGCCACGCGGATGGGGACCTCGGGATCGACGGTGATCGGGTTCGCGATCATGCCGCTCTCGTACTTCTTCACCCGCTCGACCTCGCGCATCTGATCGGCGACCGTCTGGTTGCGATGCAGCACGCCGAGCCCGCCCTCCTGGGCCATCGCGATGGCGGTCGCGGCGCCGGTCACGGTGTCCATCGCGGACGAGAGCAGCGGGATCTTGAGCGCGATCGTCCGGGTCAGGAAGGTGCTCACGTCGACCTCGAGCGGCAGCACCGACGAGGCGAGAGGCACCAGGAGCACATCGTCGAACGTGAGGCCGAGCGGCACCGATTCCTGCAGCATCACGTCTCCTCTCCGCGTATGCGGCTCGCCCGGTCCACCAGCACACCCTCGAGCAGACCGCCCATCGAGATCCTCACGCGGCCGAGCCGGACCAGGTCCATCGCGGCTCTGAGCAGCGCCAGCCCCGAGACGATCAGATCCTCGCGACCGCGCACCACGCCGGGCACTTCGAGCCGCCGCGCCGCGGGAAGCGCCGCGAGATCAGCGTAAATGCGGTCCACGACGTCGCGCGGCACCACGTGACCGCGGATCCGGTCCGGGTCGAAGTCGGCCAGGCCGAGGTCCACCGCGGCCAGGGTGGTCGCGGTACCCGAGTTCGCGATCAGCTCGCAGCCGGGCGACATGCCCTCGCAAAACGCGGGGCGCGCTTCCGCGAGGGCCGTGTGGGCGGCGGCTTCCAGGGCGGCGAGCTCGGCGGGGCTCGGTGGATCGGATTGCAAGTAGCGCTCGGTGAGACGCACCACGCCGACGGGAACGCTCACGCCTTGCAGCGGCACACCGCCCTCGATCGGCACCAGCTCGGTCGATCCCCCGCCGATGTCGATGAGCACCGACTCGCGGACGTCGCCACCGAGGTCCGCGACCACACCCACCGCATCGAGGCGCGCTTCCTCGTCACCGGACACCACTTCCAGATCGAGACCGGTGCGCTGCTTCACGAGCGCCACGAACTCGTCGCGATTGGACGCGTCGCGCACCGCGCTGGTCGCCACCGCCCACACTTCCGGGGCGTGTAGCGAGCTGGTCTTGGCCGCGAAGCGCGCCAGCACCTCGACGGTGCGCTCCATCGCGGCCGCGGTGAGCGGTCCACCCTGCTGCTGGCCCCCACCCAGTCGCGTGATGACCCAGTCGTGCGCCACCAGCGAGCGCCACGAGCCGGCGAGCCTCTCGACCCGAAGCCGCACCATGTTGGTGCCCACGTCGATCGCGGCGACGAAGCGGTCGAGAGACCCCGTCGAAGGCTCGCTGGCGAAGGCGCTGGGGACGCTCATGACGGGACTCCGTAGGAACGGGCGAGCTCGACGTAGCGCTGCGCGTGCTCGGCCAGGTCCGCGACCTCCTCGGGCGTGAGCTCGCGTTTGACCTTGGCGGGCGCGCCCAGCACCAGCGTGTGCGGCGGTACCTGCGTGCGCGGCGTGACCAAGGCACCCGCGCCGACTTGCGCACCCTCCCCGATCACCGCGCCGTCGAGCACGATCGCGCCGATCCCGATCAGCGCTCCTCGCTGCACGTGGCAGCCGTGGAGCACCGCGCGATGGCCGACCGTCACGTCCTCCTCGATCGTGGTGGGCCACCGCTCGGTGGTCACGTGCACGATGGTCGCGTCCTGGATGTTGGTGCGGGCGCCAATCCGGATCCGGTTCACGTCACCGCGCACCACACATTGGAACCACACGCTCGCATCGGCGCCCACCACCACATCCCCGATCACCGCCGCACCGGGCGCGATGAACGCAGTCGGGTCGATGTGGGGAAACACCCCTCGATGCGGAAGGACGATGGAGCGATCGCTCATCCCGCGGATACGTCGCGGCAAGTGGTTGAAATACCACTACATGTTGCGGTTGTGTCGGGAATCTACGCCAGATGTTGGGGCTCGTCAAGCACGCTCGGAACCACCCGATGCGAAGCCCCGGGCGACGTACACCAGGCCGCCCAGCACCGAGAACACCAGCGTCAGCGCGAACGCCAGGACACTCACCGCGAGCGCCTGCTCGCGCGCCACACCCACCGCGCCGAGAAAGCGCACGAACACCACTTCCCGCGCACCGATGCCGTTGATCGAGAGCGGCAACGTCAGCACCGCCACCAGCACCGGCACCACCAGGAAGTAGTAGCTGGTCGCGACCGGGACCCCGAGTGCTCGGCCCACCCAGGCGTAGTGCATCACGACGTTGAGCTGCAGCAGCACCCCCAGCGCCAGCGCGCGCGCCACCAGCGCGCGGTCGCCGCTCAGGGTCGCGGAGGTCGAGAGCAGCGCGCGCGCCGCACCGGCCGCCCTGCGCCACCGCCAGAGCCCGGGCACCGCGGACTCCAGCCGGCCCGCGAGCGCCGGCCCATAGGCGCCGAGGGCCGCGAGCAGCGCTGCGCCCAGCGCGGTCGTGATCCACAGGAGTGCCGTGAGCCCGGGCATCGACCGGTACCAGCCGGCGCCGACGCTCACCAAGGCACCGAGGGCCACGAGAGCCAGAATCCCCGTACCACGCTCGATGACGATCACACCCACCGAGCGCGCCGCGCCGTCCGCCTCGCGGCGCGTATCGTAGGCGCGCACCGCGTCGCCGCCGAACCCGCTCGGCAGCCAGGTATTGAAGAAGAATCCGACCAGGTAGGAAGCGCTGAGACGCGCCACCGAGATCGGTCGCCCGCCGCGCTCGAGCAGCAGTTTCCAGCGCCAGGCGCTCAGCCACACCCCGACCGCGTGCAGCGCCAGTGCCGCCAGCAGCCAGCCGAGATCCGCCGACTCGATCACCCGGCCGATGGCTCGGTAGTCGCGCGGCCACACGTAGGCGAGCAGCGCGGCACTCGCCGCGGCTCGCAGCGCGATCCAGCCCCACCGCCTGGCGCGGCGCGGCGGCTCGCCGGCGCTCATGAAGCCGAGGCGACCGCGGCGCCAGGAGCCGGCCCAGGCTCGCGCACCGCCCGCAGCACCAGCGCGTACCCCGAGCTCGCCGGGCACAACCGGTCGAGCAACGCCACGGCGCGAAACACGGGGTAGATGAGACCGTAGATCTTGAGCTGCTTCGCGTTCTTGCGGAACTCGGCCTCGCTCGACGGCGCGATGTGGCCGTCGCGCGACGCCTCCGCCGCCGTCGCCCTCTTCTTCTTGCCCAGGAGCACGAACGCCGCGTTGATGAGCATCTCGAGGGCTTCGGTGAAGAAGAAGGAATAGGTGGACGTATCGAGCACCCGGTAGCCCCGACGAGTGAGGCGCGCTTTCAGATCGGCCAGCCGATAGCCCTCGCGCACGTGGCCGTACTGATCGAGGGTGAGCCCGATGCGGGGTTTGAGCCAGTTCAGGAAGCCGCCTTCGGTCGGCGTCGAGAGGTAGAGGGTTCCGCCCGGCTCGAGAACCCGGTCGACTTCGTCCAGACAGTGCTCGTCGTCGTGAACGTGCTCCAGGTAGTCGAGCACCACCAGTCCGTCGAACGACCTATTTCGGAACGGCAGTCCTTCCGGGCCGAACTGCGCGACGCCGTCGCCGAGCAGGGTCCGGGCGCTCGCGACGTTGGCGAGATCGAGGTCGACGTGCGCCCAGCGACCGCCCCGCTTCCGCAAGAAATACGAGATCGTTCCCCGCGCGCAGCCGATCTCGAGACACCGGCGATGAGCGCCGGCCGGAATCAGCGCGTCGAGGAGCGCGACCTTTTCCTTCTTCTTGAGCGACTTTTCGTAAAGCGCCAGCTGCCAGGGAAGAGTGGAGTCCATTCGCCGAAGCCTATCTCACCAAGGCGCGAGCGGATCTCGAGGAACGGGCGAAGCGACCTCGCACGTCCCCGAGGGCGCCGCGGATGCGGCGAGACCGTCAGAGCGAGCGCAGGATCGAGAACTTGATGACCGAGTCGCCCACGCGGATCCGGTCGCCGTCCTTGAGCTCGACCGACTCCTCGACGCGCTTGCCATTCACGTAGGTCCCGTTGGCGCTGGTCAGGTCGCGCAGCATCGGCGTGTAACCGCCGATCAGCTCGATCTCGGCGTGGCGGCGCGATACCTTCGCGTCCTTGAGCACCACGTTGGCATCGCCGCGCCCAAGCACGACTCGCTCGCGCGAGAACTCGTACGAGCGGTCCTGGTCCTCGCCCTCGATGATGTCGAGGTAGATCTTGGTCTCGTGGAACGCTCCCGCCGCCGCGTCTTCCTCGGCGCGATCGACCGGCAACGCCTCGAAGAGCCCCGACGACAGCAACGCGGTGACCCCTTCCGGCGGCGCCACCAGCTCGAGCACCGTGGTGCCGACCCGCACTCGATCGCCCGCCACCAGCCGGGTCGATTGGCTGATGCGCGTCTCGTTCACGAAGGTGCCGTTGGTGCTGCCCAGATCGCGGACGTAAAAGCCCAGCGAATCGAGCTCGCGGCGCACGCTGAACTCGCAGTGCTGGCGCGAGCTGCGCAGGTCGTTGATGATGATGTCGACCTCGCCGCGGCCCATCGTGAGGGTGGGCCGGTCGAACGCGTACACCGCGCCCTCTTCCCGGCCTTCGACCGCGCGCATGCACACCGTGTTGACGGTGCGCGCCGGTCTGGGACCCGCGACCGCGGGGCTCACCTCGCTGGTCGCGGCCGAGGCGACCTGGGCTCGGTCCGGCTCCGCCGGCTCGGGCGCCGCCGACGCGGCCGCGTGCACCATCCCGGCGCGAATGCTCACGGTGTCCGACACGAAGCCCGAGCCGCAGGCCCCGCAGTTCACCACCATGAGGCTGCCGTCGTCGATGGCGGGCACGTTCACCCGCATCGGCGCGTCGCAAGACGGACAGGGAAGCTCGATCACCTCCGCGCGGCGGCTCTCGAGCTTCTCGACCAGGCCGAAATGCTGGCTGTCGATCCACGACTGGATCGAGCCGTTCTCGCTGCCATCCGAGCCGCGCAGGTAGCGGATCACCTCGTTCAGCGTCTCGCCGTCCTGCTGAACCACCGTGGTGATGGTCGAGCGCGGCAGGAAGCTCGCGTCCGTGAGCACCACGAAGCGCCCCACCTTGGTGATGCGCTTGGCGTACGGAGCGGCGGAGGCCATGGCTCGTGGACTGGC
This sequence comes from uncultured bacterium, assembly GCA_964650975.1. Classification (GTDB taxonomy): domain Bacteria; phylum JADJOY01; class JADJOY01; order JADJOY01; family JADJOY01; genus CAZYWA01. The sequence goes on along the minus strand of CAZYWA010000129.1, from coordinate 3,170 downwards.
GCTCGAGGGATCGGGTAGGGGCGAGCCGCGCGCACGCCTTCGCGCGAAGGTCACGCGCCGAGCGCCGCAGTCATAGCCCCCGCCGCCGAAGCGTGTCAACGAGAACACGCGAGCCGGCGGAGAGCGGTGCGAACGCCTCGCCTCACTCGCCCAAGTCGTCGACCGGCTCGTCCATCGGCTCGTCGGCGAGTTGCGAGATCTCCGGATCGTCGAGCTCGACTTCTCGATCGGCGGTCTCGTCGAGAGCATCGCCGGTCTCGCCCTCCGTCACCGTTCGCCGGGTATGGGTGCGGGGCCGCACCTCGATCCACACGGGACTCCCCTCGAAGCCGAAGCTCTCGCGCAAACGATGTGCCAGGTAGCGCTTGTAGTTCACCGAGATCGACTGAGGGCGATTCGAGAACAGCAGAAACCGCGGCGGCAACGTCCCTCGCTGCACGCCGTAGTAGATCCGCACGGGTCGCGTGCCCTCGAGCGGTGGGGGGTTGCGCTCGACCGCCTCGCGCAGCACCCGGTTGAGCGCGCCGGTCGAGATCCGCTGGGAAGCCTGGGCGTACAGCCGATCGACGAGGGTGAAGAGCCGCTGCACGCGCTGGCCGGTCTTGGCCGAGAGCGTCACGATGGGCGCATGCTCGAGGAGCCCGAGCCGCTTCCGCATCTCCTTGAGCCAAGCCTCGGGCTTCTCGGGCTTGGGCTCGACCAGGTCCCACTTGTTGACCACCAGCGCCACGGCGCAGCCGCGCTCCTCGGCCATGCCCGCGACTCGCACGTCGCCGGTGGTGACACCGTCGACGGCGTCGAGCAGCACCAGCGCCACCTGGCAGCGCTCGATGGCCCGGAACGCCAGCGTCACACCGATCGACTCGGCGGCGAGCGCCGAAGACTTGTGACGACGAATGCCGGCGGTGTCGACGAACAGATAGCTCTTCTCCTGGTAGCGGATCAGCGTGTCGACCGGATCGATGGTGGTGCCGGGGCGCGAGTCGACCAGCGCCCGGTCGAGGCCCGAGAGCCGGTTGAGCAAGCTCGATTTGCCGACGTTGGGACGCCCCACGATCGCGATGCGGATCGCGTCGTCCGGCACGTTCTCGATTTCGGCACCGCGCCCCGGCACCCGATCGAGCGCCGCCTCGACCAGATCCTCGATGCCGATCCCGTGCTCGGCGCTGATCGGCACCAGCGGATCGAGGCCGAGGGCGGAAAGCTCCGCCTGCCAGTCGACCTGACTCCACGAGTCGACCTTGTTGGCCGCGTAAGCCACCGGCTTGCCGGTGCGACGCAGCATCTCCACCACCTCGCGATCGGCGGTGGTGATGCCTTCGCGAGCGTCGAGCAGGCAGATCACCACGTCGGCCTCTTCGATCGCGGCGAGGGTCTGCTTCTCGAGCAGCGGGATCCAGTGCTCGCTCGCCGCTCGGTCGAGCCCACCGGTGTCGACGATGCGAAACCGCCGGTCCAGCCATGCGGCCTCGCCGTAGATCCGGTCGCGGGTGAGCCCGGGCATCGGCGCGACCGCTGCCTTGCGGCGCCCCACCAGGCGATTGAAGAGCGTCGACTTGCCGACGTTCGGCCGCCCCACCAGCGCCACCAGCGGCACGCGCTGCGGCTCGGCCAGGAGCCCACTCATCGCGTGCCCCCGGATTCGGGCGCCGGATAACCGAGGCGATCGAGCGCGCCGCGATCCTGGGTCCAGTTCTCGGCGGTCTCCACCTCGAGCTTCAAGTGCACCGGGCAACCGAAGCGCCGTGACAGCGCCCGGCGCGCCGCGGCGCCGATCTCGCGCACTTTGTGACCGCCCTTCCCCACCACCATGCCCTGCTGGCTGCGGCGATCGACCAGGATCGACGCGTGAATCACCACGTCACCGTCCTCGCCGCGGTCCTCCCAGTCGGTCACGTGCACCGCGATGGAATACGGGAGCTCCTCGCCGGTGCGCTCCATCGCCTCCGCCCGGATCAGCTCCGCGGCGAGGAACGAATCCGGCGAGTCGGTCACCAGACCCTCGGGGAAAAACGGCGGGCCGGGGCGCGCCGACGACTCCAGATCGGCGAGCAATTCGGGGACCCCCGAGCCGGTGAGCGCCGAAATGGGATGGATCGACTCGACGCGGCCCAGGTCCTGGTACTCGGCAATGCGCGGGAGCAGCGCGGGCTTGGCGATCCGGTCGATCTTGTTGAGCGCCACCACCACGGGACGTCGCCCGGCGCGCTTCACGATCTCGGCTTCCGGTCCGCCCGGCGGGCGCTCGGCGTCGGCGACCAGCAACACCCGGTCGCAGTCGGCGATCGCGGCGTGGGCGGCCGCGAGCATGCGTTTGCCGAGCTCGCGCCGCGGCGCGTGCAAACCCGGCGTATCCACGAACACCAGCTGCCCGCCCGGGAAGTGGTGGGCACCGAGGATCCGGGTACGGGTCGTCTGCGGCTTGCGCGAGACCACCGCCACCGCCGTGCCGAGGATTCGGTTGAGCAGCGTCGACTTCCCGACGTTGGTCCTTCCCGCGATCGTGATGAACGCCGAGCGGTAGTCCGGTTCCGGTGGGGTGCTCATGCGATGCCTTCCGCGTCGGCGTCCGAAGACGCGGTCGCCACTTGCGGCTCGGCGGCGGCGAGCGCACGGAAGCCGCCGCGCGGGCCCGCGGCGGCGAGCGCATCCCACGCCGCCATCTGCTCCGCCTCTTTCTTGCTCTTGCCTCGGCCTCGCCCCAGCACCGAGCCGCCCACGTCGACCTCCACCTCGAAGGTCTTGTCGTGGTCGGGTCCGATCTCGCTGACCGCGCGGTAGGTCGGCGTCTCGTGGAGCTCTTCCTGGCAGACCTCCTGCAGCCGCGTCTTGTGATCAGCGAGCGCTTCACCGGCGCGCAGTCTCGCGTACGGCTCGGCGACCAGGCGCTCGACCACGCCACGCGCCGCCTCGAAGCCCGAATCGATGAAGACCGCGCCGATCAGTGCCTCCAGCACGTTGGCCAGGATCGACGCCTTGCTGCGGCCGCCGGTCGCTTCTTCTCCCTTCCCGAGCCGCACTCGCGCCGGGAGATCGAGCTGCGTCGCGATCTCGGCGAGGGTCACGGCGCTCACCAGATAGGCACGCTTCCTCGACAGATCGCCCTCGCGGGAGCCCGGGAAATCGCGGAACAGCAAGTGCGCCACGATCAGGTCGAGCACGGCGTCGCC
>CAZYWA010000128.1:0-16886 GCA_964650975.1 uncultured bacterium | reverse complement strand
GGTGCTCGGATCGAAGCGCGTGCGCGAGATCCTCGCCGACGCCGGCCTCCTCGCAACCGTGCGCGCGGACCTTCTGGTACAGGGCGACCCACTCGCGAAGCAGCTCTTCGCGAGCGTTCCGTTCCGCGACTGGTTGGCCGAGCTGGTCGCGGACGAAGGGTCAACCGATTGACGCGAGCTCCTGCCGGACGTCGGGGCGCAACCGGAAAAAGCACCATGATCTCGCGCAATTCTCGCTCGGCGTCCTGATTGCAGCCCTGGCGGGCGAGCGTGCGGTTCGTTGCCGTGCGCCGGGAGGTCGCCGATGCAACCGAGGAGCGTTGAACCGGGGTGCCAGAGCGGCTCGGCTCGCGCGCGCCGGGGCGCGGCGCCGGGTTTCACGCTCATCGAGCTTCTGGTGGTGATCGCGATCATCGGAATCCTGGCCGCGATCGCCGTCCCGCAGCTCATGGGCGCTCGCGAGAAGGCGCGCCACAGCGCATGCGAGGACGCGCAGCACGCGATCGACGGGCCGCTCGTCAACCGCATGGAGGAGCTCGAGCGGAACGGCGATCCGACCGCGGCGCAGCGCGCCATCGACGACACGCTGCCGGCCGCGAACAACAACGGCGCCCGCAACCCGCGCAACCTCCTGCAGCCCGGCTACGTGGCGGCGGGCGTGACGGTGCCGACCGTCGACGTCACCTGCCAGGTGTTCGTGTACGACGACTCGGTCCCCGGCGATCCGCCCACCCCCGCGATCGTGCTCGCGCAGTACGAGGGAACCGTGCGCACCTTCCGCATCACGCTCAACTGAGCCTGGAGCCGACTCGCGTGGGACGCCCCCGACAGCCGACGTGGTCGGGCTCGACCGCCTCCGAACCGGACGCGAACGAGCGCCGCCGCCATCGCCGATATCCGGTCTCGCTGATCACCCGCATCGCCGGGACTCGCGACGAAGGCGACGTGGGCGTCGTCACGTCGGTGGGTGCGGGCGGTGCCTTCGTGCAGTGCGAGAACCTCCCGAGCGCCGGATCCCGGCTCAAGCTCGATTTCGGGCTGGGAGCGGGACTGGGACGGGTCGACTGCCGCGGGCGAGTAGTGCGCATCAACCGCCGCGAGGGCGCCGAGGTCATGTACGGCTTCGGTGTCGAGTTCGATCAGCCGCCCGAGGACCTGGGCGAGCGGCTCGAGACGTTGCACGCGCAGCGCGCCGAGCTGGTGAGGCTCGATTCGCTGGGGTTCGTCGACTGGCCCGTGCATCCGGGGGCCGAGCCGCCGGCACCTCCGCAAGACGCTCTCGGCCTCCAGGTCTGGAGCGCCGCGGGCTGGGTCGAGCTGGGAGGCGCTTCCCCGTCTCGCCGCGGCTCGCTTCCCGACGGCACGACCGTGGCCACGATGTTGAGGCTCGGCCTCACCGGTCTCGAGATGCTCCACACCGGGCCGCGCCTCGGCCTCGCCTACCGCGGCCGGTTGCTCAACGCTCCTTCGGGAGCGCCTGCGTCCGACCTGCTGGCGGAAGTGCGTCCCGCCGCCACGCGCTCGGCGGTGTGGATTCGCGCGATGGAGATCCAGGTCCGGCTCATCGATCTGCTCGAGTCGCTGAGCTGGCGTCTGGAGCATCTGACCGCCGAGCATCGCGAGCCGCTCGTGGCCCTTCGCCCGCATCTCGCGGAGGCCCGCCGCGCGGCCGCGGCGAAGCGCGAATCCGTGGGATGCGACGATCCGGGAGATCCGCGGGTGATCGCCGTGGCGGCGCTCGAGCGCAGCCTCGCGACGCTCGATTCGCTGGCGGGCGGGATGCTCAACAGCCTCGAGGCTTCGAGCGCCCCCGACGTCGAGTGGAGGCCGCGCCCGGTCGCGCCGCCGCCGCGGCGGCGCCTACGGTTGCCGAGTGTCTCGCGGTTGCTGCTCGCCGCCGACGGCAGCGTCCGCGGCTGGTCGCCGCAGCGCAAGGCGGCGCTCTTGGGCCTGCTGGCGGTGATCGCGACGACCGTCGGCTACGCGATCTACGCGCCCACCACGGTCGAGCTGGTCAATTCTCGCGAGATCCTGCCGCTCGACGCGGAGCTGCTGAAGCGCGAGCTACCGGTCGAGTCGCTCTTCACCGAGGGCCGGAAGGTGGTGATCCAGGTCGCGCCGAGCTGGAGCGAGGCGCCGGCGGCGTCGCGTCGGGGAGCGTTCCTCGCGGTTTGCTCGTCGCTCGGCGCGCGGCGCTACACGGACGCCGTGGTGGTGACCAAGGCGAAGCACGAGGTCGCGCGCTGGCACGCGGGAGCGGTCGAGATCCTGTGATCTCCCGGGGGGCTGTTCGAGCGCCCCGCAAGACACCTGCGGGGCGGGCTCGGGCGGCTGCCAGCGCGGGGCCTACTTCGTGATGAGCCAGCTGCCGTCGGCCTGGCGGCAGGCGGTTCCGTGCGCCTCTTGGTCCTCGCCGCCGATCTTCACCGTCTGGGTGTACTCGCGGCACGGCTGGCCCTGCCGATCACGGTGCCCGCGGCCTCCTTCTGCCCTTCACCGTAAAACGGCAGCGAGCTGCAGGCGGGAGCACCGACCGTCACCAAGAGCGCCAGCCTGATCGCGCGTCGCATGCGGCGAGTCCTTTCCGGTCAGTGCGATCTCGCGATCCAGTAGTAGGCCGCCGCGATCGTGACCGTGGCAAGGACTCGCGAGCCGACGAACAGCTTGAACGGAGCACCCCGCCTGGCGAACTCGGTCATGCGAGATTCTCCGGGCTCGTAGACGGACAGCGCCTTTCGCCACAGGAGTGACGGCATCAGCTCACCGAACGGAAGGCGCAGATCCAGCCACTTGTGCACGTGATCCAGGTCGTTCAGCCCATGCCGATGGTGGACCATGTGATCGCGCGTCGAAGCGATCGAGAGCTTCTCCAGGAGCGTGAAGAACCAGTACACCGGAGGACTGTAGAACGACGCTCGGTTGTTCGGCGGGTTGTGGTACCACTCGTGGACCGTCGACTGCAGCAGCAGCGGAACCGCCTGGGCCGAATAGATGGCGATGCCGAGGACGGGGTGCACGAAATAGATCACCGGAAAGAACACCAGCGCGATCGCCAGGAACTTCACGCACGACTTCGCCGTCACCACGGTCCGGGGATCGACGAAGTAGGACATTCGCGTTTCCAGCCACGTTTCGTGGAACACGCGGATGTTTCGATAGTGATGGATGAACGCATGATGCGACAGCGTCTTCATCTTCCCTTCGGAGCTGTCGATGAATTCCGCATGAAACCCGACGTGTCCGCAGGTGAACGCGAGATTGTCGAAACAGTAGCCGACCACCAGCGCTGTGAGCCCGAAGAGCGGATTGAAGTAGAAGGTGTACGCCAACCCCGTGATTGCCGAGACGACGATCGCGCCGTAGAAGGCCAAGAACACCTTCCGCCTGGTCCCGGTCAGCTCACAAGGCGCCACTTCCTGATCGCCTGGGATGAACGCACGGCTGTACGTCCTCGTGCCCGGGATCGCGAATCCCGCCTCGCCGACCGACGAAAGGCTCGACTCCAGAATCACGAATGCTGCCTCCCCATGGGAGATCCCCGAGCGCGAGGGACGTCTTCGCCGGGTTGAGTCTCGGGCTCGCCGATGCAGGGCAGGTCGCCCATCCGAGCGCGGCCGTACGCCCTTTCCGGCGATCTCCGACGTCGTCAAATCCTACCACGGCGAGAGCTCGCCCAGCCTTCCCACGGGCTGGCCGGGGTTCGATCCGCTCGCTCCCCCCGCGCCTACGGCGCGAACTGAAGGATGGCCTGGCCGATGGCGTTTTGATCGCCCTTGAAGCCGTGGCCGGCGCGGAAATCGACCACCTGTGCGAGGCCGGCGGGCAGGCCCGTGCACAGCGACTCCTTTTCCTCGAGACCGTGGAAGCACAGGATCCGCCGCCCTTTGAGCGGACCGATCTCGGGCAGGGTCGCGACTCCCGAGGTCGGTGCCGCGTGCTTCTCGCTCGCCAGCGAGACTGCCTTTTCGTCGGTCCCGGAGGCTGGATCGGGATCCGCCATCAGCTCGTCCGCCTCGTCGCTCGGGCCGATGAGCGCGATCGCGCGCACCCGGTCGAGCAGATCTTGCGGCAAGCGGTGCGCGAGCACCGCGAGGGAGTCGGCGCCGCTCGAGTATCCGACCAGTAGCAAGCGCTGCTTGTGCCACGCGTCGAGGTAGCGGCGCGCGATCCGCTCCAGATCGCGCGCCGCCTCTCCGGCGCCGCGGTTGGCCCAGTAATAACGGCCTGAGTTCCAGCCGACCACGGGCACGCCGTGCGCGTTGAGCTGCTCGCTAACCAGCTCGTCGAGCATCGCCCAGCCGCCGTCGCCCGAGGCGAAGACGGTGAGCGTGTCGCCCGATCCGACGGTGTCGGGAAGCTCGACCAGGGGAAGCTCGGCCATGAGACCGCTCGGGGCGGGGCTCATGGGGCGGTGCGCGATGCGCGCGACCGCGGCGGCGATCGCGGCCGTCACGCGCTCCGGATCGGCACCACCCGCCGCGGCCGGATCCAGCGCGACCAGCGCTGCGCCCGGAGCTCGGTTCACGAACGCCGTTACATCGGCGTCGATCGTGCCGTCGGCGCTCTTGGTCTCGATGGTGATCCACGGTGCGTAAAGCCGCGCCGGCGGAGTGATCCGCCCCGGCTGCTTCGGCGCGCCGGGCTCCCAGCCGATCCGTCCCTGCGCCGAGCACGGTGGGTCGCCGCTCTCCATCGACGGCGAGAAATCGACGGTCACGAGCCCGGCGAACGTACCGGGAGGCGCCTGTGTGAACGCGGTGAGCGCGATCGCCGTGCCCGCGCCCTCCGCCACCAGCACCGGCGGGAGGTACGACGGTAACGAGACCATGTGGTCGACCCGTTTGCCCAGAACCTGGAAATCGATGCTCGGCCACGCGCAACCGGTGCGGCTCTTCGCCCGGTAGTGCCCTGCGTATTGCGGATAGGGAGCCTCGACCACGGCGGCTCCGGTGCTCGCGAGCGCGTGCGCCTGGTCGGCCGCGAGCCCGTGGAAGCCGTCGCGTCCCGAGAGGTAGAGGACCACGGTGTCGGGCAGCGCGCTCGAGGTGAGTGCGGTGACGAGGCCGAAGCGTCCCGCGCGATCGACGCGGATCTCGTGCACCGGCAGGGGCGGCGGCGCGGGCGAGGGGGTCGTCGAGGACGCGGTCGAGGGTGCCGTCGAAGGCGTCGAGGGAAGGGTCGCCGAAATCGTCGCGGGAACCTCGGCCGCGGGGCATGCGAGCATCCCGGCGCCGCTCCACACGGCAAGCACCGCGGCCGCCACGGCGTCGCGTAGTCGCGCCCGAGGGAATCGCGTGGTCGAGTGGGTCACGGTGCCGCCTCCAGGATCGCCCGCGCGATTCCCGGATAATCGCCGCCGAAATGATGGCCTCCGGGAAGCTCGACCACCTGTGCCAGCCCTGGATCGAGCGCCGGACAGAGCGACGATTTCTCGGCGTCGCCCTCGAAGCACAGAATGCGCAATCCGCGCAGCTTGCGAAGCTCGGGCAGCACGTAGTCGCCCCGCGTCTCGCGGCCCTCCGAGAGCCAGTCGCTCAGGTGGAACTCGAGATCGACGCGCTGTCCCGGGCCGATCAGCGCGATCGCGCGCACCCGTTCGAGCAGCGGCTGCGGGAGGCGGTCGGTGAGATCGGCCAGCACCTCGGCGCCGAGCGAGTAGCCGATCAGGATCACCCGGCGCTTGTGCCACGCGCGCGAGTAGTGCTCGACGATGGCTTGCAGCGCGCGCGCGGTCTCCTCGGGCGTGCGCTTGGACCAGAAGTAGCGGAGCGAGTTCCAGCCCACCACCGGGATGCCGTTCTTGTTCAGGTGGTCCGAGATTTCCTGATCGAGATCGGCCCAGCCGCCGTCGCCCGACGCCATCACCGCCATCGAGTCGCTGGTGCCGGCAGTGGCGGGCAGCTCGAGGAGCGGCAGCGCCGCGAGGCTCGGATCCGCGGCGTTCGGCGCATCCGGCGCATCGCTCACGGCGGGCGCGAGCCGCGCGACCGCCGCTTGCAGCTTGCTGCTCGCGTCGCCGGTGCGCTCGATCTCGGCGAGCGGAGTTTGCGCCACGAATGCGTCGAGATCGAAGCCCGGGCACGCGACGGGCGGTGCCGCGGCGAGCGTGATCCACGGCGCGGGTAGCTTCTGCGGTGGAAGGATCGAGCCTGGACGTCCGCCGTCGCCTGGCTGCCAGGCGAGCTCGCCCGGGCCGGGGCAGGGCGCCACCGGCAGGTCGATCTGTGAGCAGAACCCCACCGTGACCGCGCCGGCGAACGTGTCGGGCGGGGTCTCGGCGAGCGCCGTCACCACCATCGAGCCGCTCTCGCGATAGCCCACCAAGACCGGCTTCACGTAATCGGGGAAATCGAGCTCCTTCTCGATGCGCTTCGCCAGGGTCTGGAAGTCGATCGCCGGGTAGATGCAGTCGCGCCGGGTGCGCTGGCTGTGATTGCGGGCGTCGTACGGTTTGAGGTCGATCACGGCCACCGCGGCGCCGTGGGCCGCGAGCGCCTCGCCGAGCTGGCGCGCCTCGCCGTGAAACCCTTCGCGTCCCGAGAGAAACAGCACGATCTGCCGCGGCCGCTGGTCGGGAGCCAGGAAGGTGATGGCGTCGAACCGGCCGAAGTGGAACGACTCCGCGTGGAACGTCCCGGCTGGGGGCGGTGGAGATGCCGGGACGGCAACCGGCCGAGGAGTAGCCGTGGCGCATCCGCCGGCCCACATCAGCGACAGGCACACGAGCAGCGCCCTCGGGGTTTGCGGGTGGGATCTCGCCATCGGGATTCCGGCCGGTCGTCGCGAAGCCGCTCGATCGAACCACGTTAGACGTAGCGTGCACGCCGTTTCATCGACCGCCAGTTCCGATTTTTCCGGGGGAAGTGAATATCCCGTTGAAACAAGCACCGCGCCGCGGGCCCCCGGCGAGCAACGCGCGCCGACTCGGGGGTGGGCCCCCGAAAAAATCGCAGCCTGCTAATCTGATTGCGCGGGGTCCGGAGTTCCTCGTGGGCGGCTCGGCCGCTTCGCGATCGCGGAATCCCGGAGCCGCTCTCGACCCGTGGAGACGTTCCCTGGCGCATCGCTCGGCGGGAAGTACCGCCTGGGGAGCGCCATCGGCAGCGGTGGGATGGGAACCGTCTACCGGGCCACCCACGAGGAGCTCGGCCGCTCGGTCGCGATCAAGCTGTTGCGCGGCGACTACCTGGGCGACCCAGTCATCGTGGAGCGCTTCCGTCGCGAGGCACAGACCGTCGCTCGGCTGCGTCATCCGTATCTGGTCACGGTCTACGACTTCGGCGTCGATCCCAGTCTCGGCGCTTACCTGGTGATGGAGCTGCTCGAGGGCCGCTCGCTGCGCGACGAGATCCGCGTGCGATCGCGCCTGCGCCCGGGCTTCGCCGTCGAGCTCCTGCGGCGGGTGTGCACCGGAGTGCAGGTGGCGCACGAAGCCAACGTCGTCCACCGCGACCTCAAACCGGACAACATCTTTCTCGAGGCGACCTCGCACGGCGTGATGCCGCGGGTGCTCGACTTCGGGCTCGCCAAGATCGTCGCGGGAAACTCCGATCCGGCCATCACGGTGGGCGGCGGCATTCTCGGTACTCCCACCTACATGTCGCCGGAGCAGTGCGAGGGACGAGTCCTCGACGCGCGCACCGACGTCTACTCGCTGGGCTGCGTGCTCTACGAAGCGCTCACCGGGCGCCCGCCGTTCCTGGGTGGCTCGACGGCGTCGGTGCTCGCCATGCATTTGCGCGACACGCCGCCTCCGCCGACCATGCTGGTTCCTAGCTTGCCCGCGGGCCTCGACGCGGTGGTGCTGTGCGCGCTCGCCAAGGAGCCACGCGACCGGTTCGACACGGCCGAGGCCTTCGGCGCGGCGCTCGCCGGAATCGACGCCGGTCCGGCCGAGACCGAGCTCGCTCCCGAAGCCGACGCTCCCACTCCGCTCGCCCGGCCGGTGGAGACCGTGGCGATTGCGCCCACCCACGCGCGCGCCCCCGCGCCCACCAACCTGCCGCAGCAGCTCACCAGCTTCGTCGGACGAGGCCGCGAGATCGCGGAGCTCGCCGCGTCGCTCTCGAGCACGCGCGCGCTGACGCTCACCGGGATCGGCGGGATCGGCAAGACGCGTCTCGCGCTCCGGCTCGGCAGCACGCTGCTCGGCCGCCATCGCGACGGCGTGTGGCTGGTGGAGCTCGCCGCGCTCGACGATCCGGCGCTGGTCCCCGACGCGGTCGCTCGCGCCCTCGGCATGCCCGGTCACGCGGCGCCTCCTCACTACGAGGCGATGTGCGATTTCCTGCAGGGAAAGCAGCTGCTGTTGGTGCTCGACAACTGCGAGCACCTGGTCACCGCCTGCGCGATGCTCTCGGAAGCGCTGCTGCGCGCCGCTTCGGGGCTCAAGATCCTCGCCACCAGCCGGGCGCCGCTCGGCTTCGCGGGCGAGACGGTGTGGCCGGTTCCCACGCTGTCGCTCCCCGACGCGGCTGGTGCCGCAGGGAGCACACCGCTCTCGCCCGAGCAGGCTGCCGGCTTCGAGGCGGTGCGGCTCTTCGTCGACCGCGCCAGGCAGTCGCGCCCCAGCTTCAAGCTCACCGACGAAGCGGCGCCGCTGGTGGCCGAGATCTGCGCGCGTCTCGACGGCATCCCGCTCGCCATCGAGCTCGCGGCGGCGCGGGTGAAGCTCCTCTCTCTGGAGCAGATCCGCTCCAAGCTCGAGGACCGGTTCCGGCTGCTGGGCGGCGGCGTGCGCTCGACGCTGCGCCGCCAGCACACGCTGCGCGCGGCACTCGACTGGAGCCATCAGCTCTTGTCGCCGGACGAGCAGCGGCTCTTCGGTGCGCTCGCGGTCTTTGCCGGCGGCTTCACCCTGGCGGCGGCGGAGACGATCTGCGGCCCCACGGCCGAGGGAGCGCCGGCCGGGCTCGAGGTGCTCGACGGCCTCTCGCAGCTCGCCGACAAGTCGCTGCTGCTGGTGGACCCGGAGGGCGCCGAGGCGCGCTACCGGATGCTCGAGACCACCCGCAGCTACGCGCTCGAGAAGCTCGACGAGTCGGCCGAGTCGGAGCGGGTGCGCGAGCGCCATCGCGACTGGTTCCTGGCCTTGGCCGAGCAGCTGGTGGACCGCCAGGGCCGCCGCGAGAGCGATCACGAGTTCTCGAAGCTCGCCGCCGACTACGACAACGTGCGCGGGGCCTTGCAGTGGAGCGTGAAGCGGGAGGCCGACGCCGAGCTGACGCTCCGGCTGTGCATCGCGCTCGGGGCCTTCTGGCAGCTGCGCGGGCACTGGGCCGAGGGACGCCGCTGGCTCGACGCGGCGCTCGACAGCAGCCGCCACCTGGGCCCGGTCTTGCGCGGCCGGGCACTTCACTGGGCCGGCGTCCTGGCCGGAGAACAGGGCGATTTCCGCACCGCGATCGAGAAGCTCGAGACCTGCCTCGAGCTGCGCCGCGAGGCGCACGACGAGCGCGGCCTGGCGCTCACCCTTCAGGTGCTGGCGCACATGTACGAGCGGGTCGGCGACTACGCGCGCGCCGAGGAGCTCAAGCGCGAGGGCCTCGAGCTGGTGCGCCGGCTCGGCGATCCGCGCGCGATCCTGGGCGCCATCAACAACCTCGCCCTGCGCGCGCTCTACCGCGGCGACTACGCCGAGGCGGAGCACTCCTTCGCCGAGGGGCTCGCGATCGCGCGCCGCATCGACGACAAGCCCAATACCGGCGTTCAGCTCCACAACCTGGGAGAGACGCTCTTGCGTCGCGGCGACGTCGAGCGCGCCATCGTGCTGCTCGAGGAGAGCATCGCGGTGGCGCGCTCCATCGACGCCAAGCGCATCGTCGCCTACTCGAGCCACCTGCTCGCGAGCGCCCTCTGCGACCGCGGCGACCCCAGCGCGCCGCTCGCGTTGCTCCGCGAGGCCCTCGACATCCTGCGCGACGAAGGCGACAAGGACGGCCTCGCCTACGTCCTCGACGGTCTCGCGGCCGTGGCCGGCACGCAAGGCTCCGCGGCCCGCGCGCTGCGCCTGTGGGGCGCCGCCAGTGCCTTGCGCCAGTCGATCAACGCGATCCTGGCGCCGCCCGAACAAGCGATCGTCGACCGGCGCATCGCCGCGCAGCGAGAGGCGATCGGCGACGCCGAGGCGGAACGCTTGCTGGCCGACGGCCGCTCGATGGAGCTGCGCGACGCCGTCCGCTACGCCCTCGAAGTGCTGACCTGACGGGCTCGAGACCTCATCCGTCGAGGTCAGCCGATGTAACTAATGAATATCATCGTTGGATACTCATCGCTATCGAAAGATGGTCCAAGCCGATAGCGAGAAAAGAAACAACTCGCTTTCAGTTCGCCCGAAGGCGTACCGATTTTGCCCTGTTTGATGGCAAAAAGGCGCCCAACACTGTCCTCCCCGAACTGAATGCTCGCGTGGAGACCTGCCGGCGCCGAGAGGCGCCCGGCGAGCGCAGCCAGCCCCTTGGGACTTGGAGCCAGCAAAGACCGCGCTCTTTGCTGGTCGGGGGCTGGAACAGCCCCCGGGAAACTCAGCGGGCGCCGCTCGGCGGGCCGCCGCGCCCACCGCCGCCACGGCGACGCCGTCTGCGTCGCGGTCCTGCGCCGGGAGCTGCTGGTCCGCCCGCCACGCCGGCAGGTCGCGCGCCGCTCGGGCCGGTGGTGCTGGACGCCGGCGGTCTCGGCCGAGGAGCGACCGACGGGCTCTGCGGCGTGGGCCCTCGGGACGGATGTGCGGTCGAGTGTCCCCCACCGCCAGCGGGATGCCCGGCGCGGCGCGCGGCCTTGGCGCGGGCGCGTTCGCGCTCCAGCGCCTTCTGCGCGCGGATCGCGGCGACCCGCTCCGCGATCGTCACCTCGAGCTTCTCCGATTGCTTCTTGGTGTAGTCGAAGCCCGGGAGCCTGACCTCGGGCAGCCGCTTGCCGATGGCGCGCTCGATCCGGCGCAGGTCCTCGTTTTCCTCCGGCGAGACCAGCGTGAACGCCTCGCCGGTGGCTTCGGCGCGCGCAGTGCGGCCCACCCGGTGGATGTAATCCTCCGGCACGTGCGGCACGTCGAAGTTGAGCACGTGGCCGAGCGACTCGATGTCGATCCCCCGCGCCACGATGTCGGTCGCCACCAGCACCCGGTAGCGCCCCGCCTTGAAGCCTTCGAGCGCCTCGGTGCGCTGGGCCTGGCTGCGGTTGCCGTGGATGCGGGCGTTCGGGATCCCTTGCCGGGTGAGGTAGTCGGCGACGCGGTTGGCGCGGTGCTTGGTGCGGGTGAACGCGATCACCTCGCGGATCTCGTTCCGCTTCAAGAGCTCCAGGAAGAGCGCGGCCTTGAGATCGCCCGGCACCGGATAGATGGCCTGGGTGATGCCGACCGCCGGTGCCGCCTTGCGCTCGAGGTTCACCGCGACGGGCCGATCGAGCATCTCGCCCGCGAGCTCGACGATCGGCTGCGGCATGGTGGCGCTGAAGAGCAGTGTCTGGCGGCGCGCCGGCAGGTGCTTGAGCACCCGGCGGATGTCGGGGAGGAAGCCCATGTCGAGCATGCGATCCGCTTCGTCGAGCACCACCACCTCGAGATGCTCGAGGCGCGCGTAGGGCTGGCGGAAGTGGTCGAGCAGCCGGCCGGGCGTCGCGGCAATGACATCCACGCCGCTCCGGAACGCGTGCTCCTGCGGCGCCATGCCGACGCCGCCGAACACCGCCGCACCGGTGAGGCCGGTGTGCACCGCCAGTTCCTCGAGATGCGCGTGGATCTGCGCCGCCAGCTCGCGGGTGGGTGCCAGCACCAGCACGCGGGTGCGTCCCCGTGGCTTGGCGAGCAGCCGGTGGAGGATCGGCAACAGATAGGCGGCGGTCTTGCCGCTGCCGGTCATGGCGCAGGCCATCACGTCGCGCCCTTCGAGCGCGGGCGGGATGGCCGCCGACTGGATCGGCGTGGGTCGCGTGAACCCGAGCTCGCGCGTGGCGCGGACCAGCTCCGGATGAAGGTCGAAATGAGCGAAGGGCATGTTGCGAAGGGTATCAGGGTCTCTCGGGAGAACCGGCGGCCGGAGCAGTGATTCGAGCCTTCGCCCGGATGCGCACCGCGCGCTCCAGCGGATCGAGCGACTGGAGGATCTTCCGCCGCACGTCGGCGTCGAGGTGCGGTTGCGCGTGCAGGAACGCGTCCACGCGTTGCAAGCTTTCCTTCGAGCTAGAGCCGTTCACGAATGCGTCGATCCATGCGGGCAGGAAGAAGATCTTGCGATGCTGCTTCACCCACGGCAGCCATTCCAGCGCGCGCTGCAGGAACGGCGCGGTGAGCGATTCCTGCCCCGGCCAGTGGAAGAAGTCGAGGCTTTGCTCCACCCACGACTCGGGGGGATCGGCGTCGTGCAGGTAGCTGGCGAAATAACGGGCTTTGACGGCGGCGGACGGTGCCGCGGCGGCGACCGCGTACTGGTAGCGAGCGACGTCCTCGGCCGCATGCTCCGCCGCCAGCTTCGCGAGACGATCGGCGGCGCTCGCATCCTCCGCGGCGAAAAGCGGCGCCAGCGCCTCGAAGCGGTCGCGGGTGCCGAGCTCGAGACCCGGTACCTTGCGCTCGCCGTCGAGCACCGCGCGCAGCCACGCGAGGTCCTCCGGGTCGCGCGCCAGGCGCACCAGGCCGCGGAACGTGTCGAGCACCAGCGAGGGCGCGAGACCGCGGTCGAGCTGCTGGCGGAGCAACGCGGCGGTGCGGCGGCGAAGATCCGTCGCCGGGCCGTCCTCCAGGTAGCGCTCGACGGTGGTGGTGAGCGCCGCGAGCACGCGAGCGTGGTTCTCGGGGTGAGCGACCGCGGGGTTGGTGTCGTGCTGCAAGAGAGCCAGGGCCGCCTCGCCGAAACGCAGCGGGTCGAGCTCGGCCTCGCGGGTGGTCTCCCACAGCGCCGAAAACGCGACGGCGCTCAGCATCGGCTCGTCGATTGCGGGCCACGCCTCGAGCAGCCGCACGGCGGAGCGCGGATCGAGGAGGAAACGCCCGTAGCTCTTGTCGCCGGGATCGAGCAGCACCCAGGCCGGCGCCTCGGTGCCGATCAGCTCCGGCACCTCGGTGTGGAGCTGGTCGGTGCGCACCGTCACCGTGAGGCGGTGACCGCTCTCGCCGACCGCCAGGATCTCGAGGTCGAGCGGCCAGGTCTCGGCGCCGCCCTGCGCGGCGTGCTGCCGCACCGTGAACGACGCGACCTTGCCGTCTTCTCCCGTGGTCCACTCGGCGCGGCACACCGGCATCCCAGGCGTGAGCACCCACGATTTCGACCAGCGGTCGAGCCCGTCGGCGCCGGCGTCCTTCCACGCCTGCACCAGGTCACTCCAGCGCGCGTTGCCCCAGGCATGCGCCGCGAGGTAGCGACGCAGCCCGTCGCGGAACACGTCGGCCCCGAGATGCGCTTCGAGCTCGCGCAGCACCGCGGGTGCCTTGTCGTACACGATCTCGCCGTAAGCACCTTTCGCATCGGCCAGGTTCGCGAGCTGCTGCCAGACCGGCGTGGTGCCGCGGGTCACGTCGATGCGGTAGGCGCTCTGCTTGAGGCGCTGGTGAAAGCGCAGCCACGCCTGCTTCGAGGGCTCGAGGTGATCGAGCAGCTCGTAGGCCATCAGGTTCGCGAAGCCCTCCTTCAGCCACAGGTCGTCGAACCAGCGCATCGTCACCAGGTTGCCGAACCACTGGTGGGTGACCTCGTGATAGACGAGCGTCGAGCGGTTGGTTTCCTCGATGTCGGTGGGCCGGTGGTCGAAGGCGAGCGAGTCCTCGCGATAGAAGATCGCGCCCGCGTGCTCCATGCCGCCGTAGGGAAAGCTCGGGATCAGCACCTGGTCGAGCTTCGAGAACGGATAGGGCGTGGCGAAGTAGTCCTCGAGCCACGCCACGGCGCGCTGCTCGAGGTCGAAGAGCTTCGCGGTGTCGAGCGCCTGGCGGCGGCCCGGTCGAACGAAGATCCGGCGCGGAACGCCCGCGGATCCGGGCAGCGCCTCGATCACCGCGAACGGTCCGGCCGCGAACGCGAACAGGTAGGTCGAGAGCGGCGGCGTCTCGGCGAAGCGGTGCACCACCCGCTCGCTCGACGTGGTTCCCGCTCCCGCGGTCTTCGGCGGCGTGGGGCTCGCGGAGATCTCGGCGCCGTTCGCCACGACCGACCACGCGGCGGGCGCCGTCACCTCCAGCGTGAAGCGCGCCTTGATGTCGGGCTGATCGAAGCAGGGAAAGAGCCGGTGCGCGTCGGCCGGAACCAGCAGCGTGTAGAGGTACTCATCGCCGTTCGCGGGATCTCGGTACACCGTGAGAGGCGCACCGGCCGCGGCCACCGGAGCGCGGAATCGCGCGCGCAGCCGGTTCTCGCCGACGCGCGTCGCCTCGCGGCCCAAGAGCCAGTGATCGGCGGCGCGCGTGAGCCCGCCCGGGAGGGGGCGGCCGTTGAGCTCGACGGCGGTGAGCGCCGCGCCGTCGAAGTCGAGCACCACCGGCTTGTCCGAGGGATCGGCGAGGTCGAAGCTGAGGTCGAGCCGACCCTCGACCTGGCTGAGGCCGCGAGCGAGCTCGAACGACAGCTCGTACCGGACGTTGCTGATCCGGGCCGCGCGGGATGGCGCCAGATTTTCGCTGATGCCTGCGACCGGCTCCGGAGAAGGTGCCGCCCAGACGAGGCTTGCGCTCAGAGCAGCTGCCACGGAAAGGACCGAGACCAGGCGTCTACGCGCTACGACCAGCGACACGAGGAAGCGCCAGCGTCTCGGCCCGACGAACGCCGCTCGCCCTCAGCCCTCCGAAGGGGTGTCGTCGGGTGGCGTGGCTTCGGCGGAATCGGCACCGGCCACTTCGTCGGTCGCCATCTCTTCGATCGGCGTTCCGGGCGGCCTGAGCTTCTTTTCCTGATTCCGGCGCGCGCGGTCGGCCAGCTTGTCCTGGCGTCGCTGCTGGCGAGCCAGCTCCTTCTGCCTTTTGATTGCACCCGGATTGCGCAAGTTTTACCTCGTTCCTTTTCCTGGGCCGATCACGTCCTCGACCGAGGAAGAGTGTACTCGACCTGCACGAGCAAGGCTGCGATCCCCCGCCCTCTAGGCCGGTTTCCAGCCTCGAAAGGCCGGAGGTGGCGCCCCGACGTTGCCGCGCCGGGTGGGCGCCGCTAGCGTTCCGCTCATGCCGCTGCCGCCTGGTTCACGTGCGCCGAAGCTCTGGAATCTGATCGATTTCGCGCTCGATCCGGTGGGCTTCTTCGAGCGCGGCCACCGGCGCTACGGCGACTTCTTCACCGTTCGCGTGCCGGGGTTCCCGACCTCGGTGGTGGTCGGGGATCTGGCGTCGATCCGCGCCGTCTTCCAGGCCGATCCCGAGAACATGCGCGCCGGCGAGGCCAACGCGGTGCTCGGCCCGCTGCTCGGCGCGCACTCGCTGCTGCTGCTCGACGGGAAGGCGCACCTGAAGGAGCGGCGGCTCCTGATGCCGTCCTTTCACGGCGAGAGCGTGCGCCGCTACGAGCAGCGCATGGTCGAGATCACCGAGCGCGCGATCGAGCGCTGGCCGGTGGGGCGCCCGTTTCCGGTGCGCGACTCGATGCAGGCGATCACGCTCGAGGTGATCCTGCGCGTGGTGTTCGGCGTGACCGACCCCGCTCGCCTCGCGGCACTCAGGGACATCGCGCCGCGCGTCGCCAGCGTCGCCACGATCGTCGGCTGGCCGTCGGTGCTCCAGCGCGACCTCGGCCCGTGGAGCCCATGGGGACGCTTCCTGCGCCTGCGCGCGGCGCTCGACGAGCAGATCTACGCCGAGATCCGTGCGCGTCGCGCGAGCGGCGAGCAGCGCGACGACATCCTCTCGCTGTTGCTCGCGGCGCGCCACGAGGACGGCCGCGGCATGACCGACGTGGAGCTGCGCGACGAGCTCGTGACGCTGATCGCGGCCGGACACGAGACCACCGCGACCGGCCTCGCGTGGGCTTTCGAGCGCCTGATCCGCCATCCCGACGCGATGGCGCGGCTCGTGGACGAGGTGACCGCCGGTACGTCCGGCGCGTCGAGCGGTACCTACCTCGACGCCGTCATCCAGGAGACGCTGCGGGTGAGGCCCGTGGTGGTCGACGTGGGCCGCGTCGCGAAGGCACCGTTCTCGGTCGGCGGTTGGGACCTGCCCGCTGGGGTCATGCTCGTCCTGCCGATCGTGAGCGTGCAGCTCCGCGCCGATCTCTATCCCGAGCCGAAAGCGTTCCGGCCGGAGCGCTTTCTGGGCGGCGTCGATCGCGATCCGTACGCGTGGATCCCGTTCGGCGGTGGCACTCGCCGCTGCCTGGGCGCCAGCTTCGCGAGCACCGAGATGCGCGCGGTGCTGCGCACGGTTTTCCAGCGCGTGCGATTGCGCGCCAGCGTCGCTCCCGACGAGCGACAGCGGCTCAAGCACGTGACGCTGGTGCCGGGGCGAGGCGGCGAGATCGTCGTCGACTCTCGGGTCGCGGCGGCGTAGAGACGGACGGCGAGATAGAATCGAGAGACCGGGAGCACGAGCGATGAGCGAGACCGAGCCGACCACCCCCGAACCCGGCGAGCTCGCGGCGGGCGACGCGCGGCGCTGGCTCGATTACCTGACTCCTCCCGAGATCCGCGATCTGAGGCGCATGCAGGACTGGCGCTCGTGGGCGTCGCTCGCGGTCGACTGGGTCCTGGTGTTCGCGGCGCTGGCACTGGTGGCGCGATTTCCCGATCCGCTTTCGGTGGTGGTTGCGCTGGCGGTGATCGGCACCCGCCAGCTCGGGTTCGCGATCCTGATGCACGAAGCCGCGCACCGCACGCTCTTCAGCGATCGCGCGGTCAACGACTGGGTCGGCAACTGGCTCTGCGCTTATCCGGTGTGGAGCGATCTCGGCCCTTACCGCCGGTATCACCTGCAGCAT
>CAZYWA010000127.1:0-17039 GCA_964650975.1 uncultured bacterium | reverse complement strand
CACGGGAGCCGCGAGCTTTCCGTCGCCGAGCATCTGCCGGTAGAGGGTCGTGTTGAGCGGGATCTCCATCTGGTAGATCGTGACGCAGTCCGGGTCGAGCTGGATCGTGCGGTCGATGTCGGCGGACCAGCTCTCCTCGGTGTGCTCGAGCATCCCGGCGATCAGATCGATGTTGATCTGCGGGAAACCGGCCGCTTTCGCCCACCGGTACGCGGCGTAGATCTGCGGCGAGAGGTGCGCGCGGCCGTTGGTCTCGAGGACGTGGTCGTCGAAGCTCTCGATCCCGAAGCTGAGCCGCGTGACACCCATGTCCCGGATGGCGTGGACCTTGCGCTCGCTCAGCGTTCCCGGCTCGGCCTCGAACGCGATCTCCTCCACCTCGTCCCAGGGCAGCGCCGACTTGAGCCCTTCCGTGAGAGAGGCGAGCTGCTGCGTCGAGAGGTAGGACGGCGTCCCGCCGCCGAAATAGACGTAGCGGAGGCGCCGGCCGCTCACGAAGGCCTGCTCCGCGTAACGGTGGGCCTCGGCGACGAGCGCGTCGAGGTAGCGCTGGATCGCTTCGGCGTTCTTGTCGGTGTAGACCTTGAAATAGCAGAAGTGACAGCGCTTCCGGCAAAACGGAATGTGCAGGTAGAGGCCGAGCGGTGTGCCGTCCACGGCCGGGCCGTCGAGGGCGCGCAACGCCGCATCGACGTTCTCGGTCGACCAGAACGAGAACGGCGGGTAGTTGGCGATGAAGTAATTGCCGGACTGCGCCGGTGCCGCGGCCCCGGGCAATGGCCGTACCGTCGGCTCACTCATCTCGGGTCTCCAGCACGGGGCGCGCTCAAGCGCCCGTCTCGCCGAGCACCGAACGGTAGAGCGAGGCGAAGTCCTGCTGGCTCACCGGTCTGGGATTGAATTGCGCGGTCCATTGCTGGGCGGCCTCGTCCGACAGGGCGGGGATGCTGTTCTCGCCGATGCGCACATCGGAGAGACGTCGCGGCATGCCAGCGTATTCGAGCAGGTGGTCGATTGCCCGGAGCAGGGCGTCGACGGCCTCCGTCGCCGCGTCGTCGGAGGAAGCGACCCGAGCGTCGACCGCGAGCTCCGCATAGAGCCCCGCGATGGCCGGGTCGGCGGCGTTGTGGCGGATCACGGCCGAGATCATGAGACCCACCGCCTGACCGTGAACGACGTCGTGATGCGCGGTGAGCGGATTGGCCGCCGAGTGAGCTGCACCCAGCATCGAGTTCTCGATCGCGAGGCCGGCGTAGGCCGCCGCGAGCTGCATGTGCCCTCGCGCCTCGAGGTCCCCAGGTCGATCGAGGACGCGCTGCAGGTTGGCCATCGTGAGAGTGAAAGCCCGCCGCGCGAACAGGCTCGACACCTCGGTCCTGGCCCTGGTGACCGCGGACTCGAGCGCGTGGGTGAGCGTGTCGACGCCGGTGTTCGCGGTCACGCCGCGAGGCTGGGAAACCGTCAGCTCGGGATCGAGGAGCGCGATGCGCGGCGCGGCCTTCGGATCGCCGCACGCCATCTTGGCGTGGGTCTCGGCGTCGGCGATCAGCGCGAACGACTGACACTCGCTGCCGGTGCCGGCCGTCGTGGGCACGGCGATCATCGGTAGCATCGGCTTGGCCGCCTTCCCTCGGCCCCAGTAGTCGGCCATGCGGCCGCCGTTGGTGAGCAGGAAGTTGCATCCCTTGGCCGTGTCGAGGCTGCTGCCGCCGCCCAGGCCGACGATGGTGTCGGCGGACGCGGCGCGCGCCACCTCGAGGCACGCGCGGACGTCGTCGGTATCGGGATTCTCGCGTACCGCGTCGAACGTCGCGACCGTGATTCCCGCTCCCTCGAGCGCCGCGCACGCGCGCCCGGCGTGGCCGATCCTCACGAGCTGCGGATCGGTGACCAGCAGCGCGCGTCGCGCCGACCACTCCGCGGCGAGCCGGCCGAGCTCGTCGAGCCGCCCGGCACCGAACACGATCCGGGTGCGTTGCTGAAAATCGAAGGGCGCGGCGGGACCGGGCATCGGCGCGAGCTTCACCGACTTCCGCCGGAGAGGACGCCCGCCTGACGGCACCTCACCTCGAAGCTCATCTCTTCCGCCGGGCGGTGGGCAAGGGGGAAGGAGAGCGTAACACACGGGTCGCGCCGCGCTCGCCCATCGCGAGCGCAGTCGTGTGGCACTTACAAGAACATGGAAGCGGCGTTCAATTTCATCGGCCGCGGCGCGCAATCCACATCCAATTAGGGAGAAAATCGCACGGCATCGATCGTGCACTTCGACTCGACGCGATGCTCGGCATCCCCGAGCGTGCTCGAAGTGAGGTGCTCATGCCGCGAAAGAGAAACATCGTTCCAATCATCGCATTGCTTGCCCTGGGCGGCTGTGCGGCCAGTAAACCTTCGACCGACCAGATGGGCCAGGCGGTCGTGGCCATCCGAGACGCCGAGCAAGCGGAAGCCGTTTCGATGGCGCCGGTGCCGATGCGAACGGCCCGCGACGCCTATTCCAGGGCTGAAGAAGCCGAGCGAGGCCAGCAGTACCTGCTGGCCTCCCGCCTGGCCGAGGAAGCCATCGTCGACGCAAAGCTCGCCACGGCCACCGCGCAGGCGGAGCGAGCTCGCTTGAGCCTCGACGAGATGCGTCGCAGTCAAGACGCGCTTCGCCGGGAAGCCACCCATTGATCCACTCACCGAATCGCCCCAAGGGAGTTTCCACCATGCATGTCCAACGTCATCCCCATCTCGCCGGCACCCTCGCCCTCACGATCGGAGTCTTCGGTCTGTCGGCCGGTTGCGGCCCGAAGCAAAATCCCAGTCTCGAAACCTTGCGCGCCGACATCGTTCACGCCAAGGCCGATCCCGCGCTCGTGCGGCGCGCGCCCGCGGCGCTCGACGACGCGGTCCAGGCGCTGGCGCGCGCCGACTCCGCGCAGCACGACGGCCTCGAGCAGGCCGAGGTGGATCACACCATCTACGTCGCACGCCGCCGCCTCGAGATCGCCGAGGCGCAGTCGACCGAGAAGGCGTCCGAGGAAGAGATCGCCCGGATCGGAGCGCAGCGCGAGCGCGACGTGTCCGATGCTCGGGCGAACGGCGCCGAGCAGCGCACCGCCGTCGCGCAGGGAGAGCTGCGGGCGACGCAGCGCGCGCTCGACGAGCAGAGCGCCCAGACCCGCGCCGGGGAGCGGAACAACGTGGCGCTCGACGCGCGAGCCCACGACGCGGAGGATCAGGCGGCGACCGCGCGGCTCAATCTCGCGGCCTCGGAGCGCACGGTCGACGAGCAGAACGCCGACGCTCGCGTCGCCGACCAGCATCGGGCGGCCCTCGAGCTCGACCTCGCCCGGCTACGCCACGAGCTCGATGCCCGGGAGACCGAGCGCGGGCTGCTCTTCACGTTCAGCAACGACGTGCTGTTCGACGTGGGCCGCTCCGACATCAAGTCGGGCTCGAGGCAGCGTCTGGACCGGCTCGCCGGATTCCTCAACTCGTACCGCGAGCGTTACGTGCGCGTCGACGGCTACACCGACAGCACCGGCGGAGCCAGCACCAACATGACCCTGTCGCGGTCGCGCGCGGACGCGGTCCGCACGCTCTTCATCGGAGAAGGCGTGGCAGCCGATCACGTCGTGGCGACGGGTTACGGCGCGGAGTCCCCGGTCGCGTCGAACGATTCGAGCGCCGGGCGCGAGCAGAACCGCCGCGTCGAGGTCGTGGTGCTCAACCCGAACCGGACCTCGGCCGACGCGGCGCGGTAAGCCGGCGATCGATCGAAGCCAGCCCTCGATCGTTCACACGACACCATCGGACGGAGCGCAGATGAACCAGGGGCGAGCTCACCAACGACGATTTCAAGGCGGCGGAGGGCTCGCAGGAAAAGCTCTACGGAATCATCGAAGAACGCTGCGGAGATACGAAGGACGTCATCCAGCAAAAGATCGACGAGTTGCACCTGAGCTGAGCAGCTCAGAACCACTCCCGGCCACCGCATGAAGCGCCGGTACACCAACAAGCTTCATCGAAAACGGAAGCACCAAGGTGAAATGATGAGAACCACGTGGAAGCAAGGAATTCTAGCGCTGAGCATTGCCGGTCTGCTGCTGGCCGATCGACCGGCCTTGGCGAAGACCGCGCCGTCCGACTCCTGGATCACGACCAAGGTCAAGATGAAGCTGCTCACCACCGACGACGTCAGCGGAACCGACGTCAACGTGGATACGACCGACGGCCTGGTCACCCTGCAGGGACCGGTCAGCACCCAGGCGGAAAAGGACCGGACCGTGAAGATGGCCCGGTCGATCGACGGCGTCCGCGACGTTCGCGACCTGCTCGAGATCGTGCCGCAGAGCCACGCGTCGGTCATCGAGGCCAAGGACGACGTCATTCACGACCAGCTGTCGCGCTCGCTGGACAACGATCCGCGCCTCCAGGGCAGCGCGATCGCCATCAAGTCGGTGACCAACGGCGCCGTGGTGCTGGGTGGAACGGCGAAGACGCTCGGCGCCCACGCGCAGGCGCTGGTGGATGCGCGCCGCATCCCCGGCGTGCGCAAGGTCGAGAGCCAGATCGCGAGCCCCGACATGCTGGGAGACGACGATCTCTGGCATCCGGAGGTGAAGGAAGCCCAGAAGGACGCGACGGTCGCGGCCAAGGGCGCGACCGGTCAGGTGGCGGACGGCTGGATCACGACCAAGGCCAAGATGGCGCTTTGGACCTCGGCCGACGTGTCGTCGAGCGACGTGAACGTGGACACCCGGGATGGCGTCGTCACCCTGTTCGGCACGGTTCCGACCGAAGCGGTCCGCGGGCTCGCGGTTCAGAAGGTGCGCGGGCTCGACGGCGTGCGCGACGTCAAGAACCAGTTGCAGGTCGTATCGAAGACGATCGAGAAGGCGGTCGAGCAGAGTGACGATTCGATCAAGGACTCCGTCAAGGCACGCCTCGACGGTCGCGACGATCTCAAGTCCGGGAAGATCGAGGTCTCGGTAGCGAAGGGCGTGGTGCAGCTCGGCGGCACCATCCCGAGCCAGGAGCAGCGGCTCACCGCCGTTTATCTGGCCCGTTCGGCGACGGGAGTGCGCTCGGTCATCGACGAGATGCACCTCGAGCGCATCTGACTCCTGGCTCGCGAAAGAAGGCAAGACGATGACACCACCCGAGACTTCCACCAGCCCACGCAAGAGAATGGGGGATCCGGACCCGCGGCAGACGCCGCGGGTCCGGATCCCGCTGCCGCCATTGCCGTACCCGAAGGACGCGCTGGCGCCCTGCTTGAGCGGCGAGACCCTCGATACCCACTACGAAAAGCACCACCGGCACTACCTCGAGAAGCTCGAGGCAGCGCTCGAGGGATCGTCGCTCTCGAACCAGTCGCTCGACGGCATCGTGCGGCTCGCGACCGGAGAGGTGTTCAACTACGCGGCGCAGGTGTGGAACCACTCGTTTTACTGGAACAGCATGACCCCACACGGGGGTGGGCCGCCCCGGGCCGGGCGCGTCGCCAAGGCGATCCAGACCTCGTTCGGTTCCTACGAGGCATTCGCGCAGCGCTTCAAGGAGCTGGCGGCCGGGCTCTTCGGCTCGGGCTGGCTCTGGCTCTACCGCGTCGACGAGACCGACCGGATCGAGCTGGCCGCCTTGCCGAATGCGTGCACCCCGATCACGGAGGGCGGCGTGCCGATCCTGGTGGCCGATCTGTGGGAGCACGCTTACTACCTGGACCACCGGGAGCAGTCGGCTCGCTACGTCCACCTGTTTCTCGAGCGCCTGGTCCACTGGGATTTCGCGGAGCAGACCCTGGCGGAGTCTCGTGGGTTGGCCGCTCGCTCGGGCCCGCGGTGACGAGCGCTGCGGCCGATGCGCACGGAGCGGGCCACGAGCGGAACATGAGCCTCGAGCAGCCTGGATTCAGCCACAAGGCGGGCCTCGCTTGCCTGCTTCTGGTCGTCGCGGCCCGGGGCGTCACCCATGCCCAGTTGGCGTCCGGTGACGACGCTGCCGTCCCAGCCGTCACCGCTTCCGAGCCTGCGCCGGCGGAGCACGAGTCCGGCCGCGCCGGCGAGGCTTACGCGACCGATGTCCTGGGCCATCCGGTCAACGTCCCGGCGCGGGACCGTGGTGACACCATGGCGATCGATCTCGGCGCGACGCTCTACACTCCGAAGATCGGCAACAGCGAGTTCTCGCCGATCGGCTCGTTCTACTATCTGGGCGACTGGGAAGATCGCCGCCTCCGGGCCCAGATCAGCGGGCTCGTGAACGACGTCGAGTTCGCGGAGCGCTTCCACGGCTTCGAAGCCATCGCCCGGGTCGAAAACGACGACCGGCGGCTCTTCGGCGAAGCCGAAACGGTGAGTGGCGAGAAGCTCAAGGACACCGAGCTCGAATGGGGGCAGGAATCGTTGTGGCTCGGCCCGGGGTGGGCGCTCGATCTGGCTCCCTTCAACGTCGACAACCAGCTCCGCATCCAGCTCTTCTATCGCGCCCAGTACGAGCACTTCGCCAGCACCAGCAAGACCGATCCGGACCTGCCCGTGCCCCACGATACCTGGGTGCACGGCCCCTCGCTGCGCGTGCGCGTCGACGGACTGCAAAGGAATCTGCTCGAGATCCCTCAATATGGATATGCGTTCGGTCTGGACGCCGAGGGTCTACGCCGCGACCGCTGGGATCCCGAGCCCGCACAGTCACCCGGGCATCGCGGTCCGCTGACCGATCTCGGTGACAGGGACTTCCTGAAGATCTCCGGCTACGGGCTCTTGGCTGGAGGGCTGCCTTACCTGTCGGACCGGAACGGAGTCAGCGGCCAGCTCCACGTAGGCTGGGCTCCGGAGGGCACCCTCGACCGCTTCTCCGCGTTCCGGATCGGCGGCGGACCGCTGCCGAGAGAGTCGGACGATCTCACCCGGCTCGACTATCCCGGCGCGCTTTTCGACCAGTTCATGTCGGACCAGTACCTGCTGGCGACGCTTTCGTACCGCTACGAGCTCTTCTTCTTCATGTACCTGCGAGCCAGCGTGACGTTCTTTCATGGCCGCATCGTCTCCCTCGACGATACGACCGAGAGCACGCGCTTCCGCACGCTCGGGGGAGAAATTCCGTCGGCCGCCGTGATCAGCGGGTTCCCCTGGGATTCGTCCGTCGAGCTCGAGTACGACTACGACACCCGGCTGGTGCGAGGCGGGACCGGCGGCAGTCAGGTGTTGCTGATGTGGTCGAAAGAACTGTGAGCAGCCGAGGGAAAGGATCGACCTCGATGAAACGCGGAGTGCGGCTCGTCGCCGCGTTGTGCTTCGGCGCAACGCTCGCGGGCGGCTGCGACACGCTCCTCCCTCATCGCGAGGACATCACCTCACCCGAAGCCGGCGACCGGGGGCGTGCGCTGGTGCAACGCGCCGTGTCCGCCCACGGTGGCCGCGCCGCCTGGGACCGCCTGGAGGACATCACCTTCACGGCGCTCTTCGAGCCCGCCCCGGCGGCCAAGGCCGGCGAGGTGGAACCCGCCCAGACCGAACGTGAGATCCGCTTCACGTTCAACTTCAAGCACGATCGCGGGCGAATGGACTTTCCGGCCGAGCCGGGATCCGCGTGGGTCCGAAACGGCGACCAGGTGTTCTTCCTCCAGAAGGGCAAGCTCGGCGACCGCCCGCCCGACCCCGAGTCACTGCGCGTGCCGATCGAGGCGCAACTCTTCTCGATGCCGTTCCGGATGCTCGACCCGGGAATCGATCTCGCGTACGCAGGCCTCAAGCCGTTCGACGGTCACGAGCGAGCGACGGTGCTGGTCAATCCGCCCCCGCGCGCGACGGGCATGCACCGGCGCTCGCTCGCCTATTTCGATCCGGAGACGGGCAATCTGGTGCACGTGTCGTTCGACGTCGGCCAGGACGATGTCGGGCTCGCCGGCGACGCCACGTACCTCGAGTGGCAGCAGATCGGCGATCTCACACTCCCGAAACGGCTTCACGTGGTCACCGGACGCCCCACCAAGGTCCAGGCCTACGATCTGTCCTTCGTCGACGTGAACCTGAAGCCCCGTGTGAATCCCAAGATCTTCGAGAAACCGCTCGCCCCATGATCACACCCGAGAGTCGTCCTCGCGTCACCACCGCGGAGCACGTCATGAAGCGTCCGATCTCGCTTTTGTGCGCCTTCTCGACCTGCCTCGGACTGGTCGTCGTGCCCGCGGCCGCGGCGGAAAGCCCCACCGGCACGTCGGTGATCCAGCCCACCGTGAACACCGAGATGATCCGGTTCGCGATCACCGCGGAGCGGCGCAAGGTCTTCGAGAGCGGCATGCTCCTCCCGGAGAGCCAGAAAGAGGCGTTCTGGGGCCTATACGGCCAGTTCGAAACCGAGCGCAACAGGCTCGACAAGGTGATGATGCAGGTGCTGCAGGACTTCGTCGGCGAGAACGAGGCCCTGGGCGACCAGGACGCGCTGGCGCTCACCCGCAAGGCCAGCGATCTGGAACGCAGCGGCGAGGCTCTTCGGGACCGTTACTTCGAGATCATCAGCAGGCGAATTTCCGGACGTGTGGGTGCCCGCTTCTACCAGATCGACGACTTCGTCACCTCGGCCCTCAAGATCGGGATGCTGAGCAGGCTTCCGCTGGTCGGGAACGCGCCCGCTGCGCCAGCTTCTCCCTGATCTCGGGTTTCAAGGCTCGCCCGCCGCATTCTTTTCTCGCAACACCTGCAAGAGCCGCGCGGTTCCGCCCTGGGAGAGAATCTCGTGGAACTGCGATCGGAAGTTGGAGACCAGGCTCACACCTTCGATGAGCACGTCGATGACTCGCCAGTCCGCGCCGGTCTTTCTCAGGCGATAGTCGATCGCGACACTCTCCGCGCCCGGCCTCAGGATCCGTGTCGCCACGGTCCAGTCGCCCCCCGCTTCGGGCCGGTCTCCCGTCACCTCCACCGTTTCCCCGTGAGAGTGCTCGAAATTGCGGCCGTAGGTGACCGCCAGGTGCTTCTCGAATTGCTCGACGAAATCTTTCTGGTCGGGCGCCGAGAGACGCGCCCACCACTGCGTGAGCACCAGCCGCGAGAGCGTCGAAAAATCGATGTTGTCCCTGGCGATCTGCTCGATTCCACGACGCCGTTCGTCGGTCGTCTTGGCGGCGTCGTCGAGCAGGGTGACCACGGCATCGGTCATCCGCTTCACCAGCTCCCGCGGCGCGGCCCCGTCCGGTGACGCTTGCGCGGGCACGTGACCGAGGAGGATGGCGAGCGCGAGCGTCGTGACTCTTGCCACACGGCGGCAGCTCGGTCGCGGGCGCTCAGGGCGTGGCGTCGGACGAAGGAGCGGCAGGGGACTCGATCGCCGGAAAATAGAGGCCGCTCGAATCGTCGGCGTGGATCTCATGGCTATCCTCGATGAGCGCCTGACGGCGCTGTGAGTAGGCGTTTCGGACGAGTACGTAGTAGTCGAGGGCCGCGGCTCTCGCGGTCCGCACCGGTTCGAGATCGAGCGAGCGCTGGTTGACCAGCTCGGTTGCGCCGGTGCCGATCAGGACGAACGAGTTGACGAAGAACGGCAGGATGCTGGCCGGATAATCGACGAGCAGCCCCGCGACGTCGCGCGGGTTGGAAGGTCCCAGGAAGGGGAGGACGAGGTAGGGACCCGGCCCGACGCCCCACCGCCCGAGCGTCTGGCCGAAATCCTCGTCCTGCTTCTCCCAGCAGAACCAGGGCTCGGCAGGATCCAGGAACCCGGCGATCCCGGCGGTCGAGTTGACGGCGAATCGCCCGAGCTCGATGGCCGCCGCCTCACCCTTTCCTTGTAGCAAGTCGTTTGCCGTGACGATGGGTGTGCGGAGGTTGGCGAAGAAGTTGGAGATCGCGTGCTGGACCGCGTCCGGGACCGCCCAGTTCCATCCGATCGCGACCGGCTCGAGAAGGTATCGATCGAGGTGGTCGTCGAACCAGAAGATCCCGCGGTTGAAACCCTCGAGAGGGTCGGACTCGGCATCGATCGGCGCCGGAGGGGCGGTCGGATCTGGGTCGGGAGGCGGCGATGGCTCCGCCGCGGTGGCGCATCCCGCGAGCCCGAGCACGGCCAAGAGGGCGATGGTCGCGAGCCGACGCCGCCCAACGCGTTTCATGGTGCCCGCGTGCGATCGGGTACCGCCGCTTTACCGTCGGTTGGCGCCGGGGTCGCGGTCTTGGCGCTCCCGTCCCCGAGGTCGGCCCCGTGGATCAGCTTTCCGATGAGTCGCTCCAGGATCACGGCCGACTGTGTGAACGTGATCTCGTCGCCGGACCGCAACAGCTTGGAGTCGCCGCCGACCTGAATGTCGAGGTAACGATCTCCGAGGAGTCCGGCCGTCATGATCGAGGCCGAGGTGTCGATCGGAAGCGACAGGCGTGAATCGAGGTCCAGGTCGATCCGGGCGCGGAACTCGGGGTCGAGCGAGATCGCCGTGATTTGTCCGACCTTGACGCCGGCGATCGCGGCCGGGGCGCCGACCTTGAGCCCGCCGGTCTCGTCGAAGCGGGCGATCAACCGCAGCCCGTGGGGGCCGGCGTAGGATAGACCGCCGACCGCGAGCGAGAGGTAGATTCCGGCCGCAACGCCGGCCAGCACGAAGAGACCCACGAGCGCGTCGCGCAGCGGAGAGCGAGTCATCGGCCGACGCCCCACAGCGCGGTCAGCGCGTAGTCGAGGACCAGCAGCGACACCGATCCGACCACGACCGTGGACGTCGTGGCCGCGCTGACACCTTCGGAGGTGGGGGCGCTGGTGAAGCCGCGGTACGTGGCGATGAGCCCGGCGAGCGCGCCGAACGCGAGCGATTTCACCAGCGCTTGCAGCACGTCGTCGTGAAAATCGACTGCCGAGCGAAAGCCCGAGACGAACCAGCCGCCATCGACTCCCATCCGCTTCACGCCCACGAAGTAGGCACCCGCCAGGCCGCTCACGATGAAGAGAGCGGTGAGCATCGGCATCACGACGAGCATCGCGAGCGCCTTCGGCCTCACCACGAAGCCGATCGGCTCGATCGACATCATGCGGAGCCCGTCGAGCTGCTCGGTGGCGACCATCGAGCCGATTTCCGCGGCCACACTCGAACCCGCTCGGCCGGTGACCAGCAATGCGGTGAGGACCGGGCCGAGCTCCCGCACCAGGCTCAAGCCCACCAGCGCTCCGAGCGATTGCTCGGCACCGAAGCGCACCAGGCTCTTGTAGCCCTGCAGCGCGAGGACCATGCCGACGGCCAGACCGCTGACGCAGATCAAGAGCACCGAAAGCACGCCGAGCTTGTAGAGCTCGTCGATGAAGCTTCCGATGCGCAGCGGTCGCGTCACGGTGCTCCGCACGACCCTGGCCGCGAACGACGCCAGCCGCCCGAACTCGGCGGTCAGCAGAATCGCCGCGCGGCCGAGCTCCTCGAGAGCCGCGAATCTCATCGACGTCTCGCCTTCGACCGGGGGGCCAGGACCGGCAATCGCTCGACCTCCGGCGCTCGACCCTCGAACGGCCGGTCTTCGTCGAGGAAGCTCACCACGCGCGGGTCGGTGCTCTGCAGCAGCTCGCGAGGCGTACCCACCACGATCGCGTCGGGAAGCAGCAGCAGGATCCGGTCGGCCATCCGGAGGGTCGAGCGGACGTGATGCGAAACGATCACCATCGTCATCCCGTGACGCTGGTTGAGCGCGATCAGCAGCGCCTCGATTCGCCGAGTCGAGACCGGATCCAGACCGGAGAACGGTTCGTCACACAGCAGGATGGGCGGGCCCTCGATGATCGCGCGCGCCAGCGCCGCCCGTTTCACCATGCCGCCGGAAATCTGCTTCGGGCCCAGATCCTCGATGTCCAGCAAATCGACCTCTCGCAAGCGATCGTCCACCACTTCGGTGACGTGCAGGCGACTCATCGAAGAATGTTCGCGTAGCGGCAATGCAACGTTTTCGAAGACCGTCATCGAGTCGAGCAGCGCGCCTGCCTGAAACATCATTCCGATCTTGCGGCGCACGGCCGCCCTGCGGGTCTCGGAGAGGCGGGTGATGTCCTCGCCGTCGACCAGGATTCGCCCGGCCGTGGGCTCGAGCAGGCCTGCCATCAGCCGAAGCAGCGTGGTCTTGCCGGAACCGCTGCCTCCCAGCACCACCGAGATTTTCCCGCGCGCCATCTCGCACGAGAGATCCCGGATGATGACCCGACCCTCGAACTCCATCTGGACCCGGTCCAGCCGAAAGACCGGGTCCCCGTCGCTCGCCGGGTGCTGCGACGTCGCTCGCGAAGCCAATCGGTGGAGCCGTCAGCCGACCGGTTGAATGTCCTTGAGGTCGCCGGTACCGCTGAAGTCGACGCTGAACAGACCAGGCTGGAGGAAGAGTGCCAGCTCGAGCTTGTCGCCGGTGTCGGAGAAGGTCCCGACCGAGTCTCCGGTGAGCGCCACCGACGCCTCGTTGGTGAAGAAGTCGCCGTCACCGTTGGAATCCATGGTGGCAGTGGTGATCGTGAAGGTCTTGTCGGTCGCCGGCGGTCCGAAATAGCCGACCCCGATCGTCTGGTCGGTCGATTTGTTGATGCCGTAGACGAGGTTCACCGTCGGGTCGTACCAGACCTCGCCGGTGGAAACGCTGAAATCGTAAATGTATTTGTGGCCGTTCAGCTCGTCGGTGATCTGAAAGTTGCGAAACGGGTTGACGGTGCTGTTACTGCCGCAGCCGCTCGCGAGCATGGACGCGGATGTGAGTAGCAGTGCGAAACGTCGAATGTGAAACATGTCGGTTTTCCCTTCGAAGGGCTGCGCTCGCTCGATCTGAGCGACCGCGCTCCTCGGGAGCTGCGCCGCTTGGCGGCAGCTCGCCGGGATGGGGTGCAAGAGCGGTGCCCCGAGCGCGCCGGACGCATTTGGAGCGGCGAAAGAGCCGCATCCGTCGGTCGCATCGACGGCATCCGGCGATGACTCGGATCGATGGTCGAGCGGCCAGGCCAGTGGTACTCGGATGGATGGGGCGCAGCCCGCGTAACGCTTACACGTCCATTGCAACCAGGGTGCAGAGCGGTCGGTCGGACGCGAGTGTTCGTGCCTCGCGATCGGGTGAGCGCGGTTGAAGCTCACCCGTCGAGCGGAGCGCGAAAACAGGGCAGCTCTTGCTGGGCCACCGGATCGATCTGCCGGCACGTCTGGGACGGCTCATTTCGCGGCGTGGACCCAGCCGCGCGGAGCCGCGCGCGGCTGGCGATGGCCTTCCGTGGCGACGCCTGAAGAGCGGTCCTAGGTCCGTGAGCCAGGGACCGATCGTGAGCCGCCTTCCGACTCCCACCTGGCCAGGTCCTGAGCCTGGGCTTCAGGCGAGCCGCCGGAGTCTGCCGAGGCGACTGTTGGGATCGTCGCCAGCTCCGCGATGACGGGGGGTGGTTGCTCGGGAGCTGCGTCCCCGGTGGAGTCGATCCGCATCGATCGTGGATGGCTCGACCGCAGCACACCCCGTACGGTCGGTCGCGGTTTGGGGGCGGTCAGGGGCATGGAGTTCCTTTGGATTCTTTGGACGCTCAGATGTGAAGGTTGCCGGTCAAGACCAGGACGAGAAACACGAGCAATACGACGCCGAGCCCGCCGGAGGGGCCATAGCCCCAGTTTCGGCTGTGCGGCCAGGTGGGAAACGCTCCGACGACCAGCAGAACGCATAGGACCAGAATGAGAACGCTCATCGCAACCTCCCGCGCGAGCCTGAAATCGTTTCAGCCTCGGTCGCCGATGGAAATGCAAGGCGGATGCCGCCTCGTTCGAGTGGCGAGGGGATGATTGGCGGAGTGCGGACTCGATGCGGTCCGCGACGCGCCGTCGATCTCGCGGCGGAAGGCTAGGTTGCGCCAGCGACGCTCATCACGATCGCCAGCACTTGGTCCGGAGTCAGCTTGTCGGTGTTGAGGACCAGGTCGTAATGCGTGGGGAGCTCGCGCGGCACTTCGTAGAAGCGCTGCAGATAGTCGCGGCGGCCTTCGTCGTCGCGCGCGATCACGGCCTTCGCTTCATCGCTCGACTTCAGGTCGAGCCGCGCTGCGCGGACCTCGGGTGACGCGGTGACCAGGATCCGGAGGGCATCGGTTCGAGCCGCCAGCGCCATCGACGCCGCATGAGCGACGATCACGACGCGCCCCTCCGCGGCGATGTCGTGGATCGCCTGCCGGATCAGCATCCGATGGTCGGACGGAATCTGCGGGGGCAGGCCGCGCACCGCGTAGTAGTCGAAGTCCATCGGTCGCCGGACCAGACCGCCCATGCTGTTCTTGTCCACCGGCGCCAGCCCGATGGCGTCCATGACTCGCTTGATCACGGGGGGTTTGCGCTCGATCGACGCCAGCTCCTCCGCGGTGATCCGCGCTCGCTCGGCGCCCCGCTCGATGACTTCCTCGTCGACGTAACGAAAGCCGAGCCGTTCCGCGAGGGCCTGACCCAGCGGCTCCCCGCCGGCGGCTGCGGTTCTCGAGATACAAACGACTTGAAATGCCACGTTGCACCTCCTTCTTCCCGTCCGCGGAGCGGCCCGGCGCTCGAACGACGCTCGCGACCAACGGTAGCACCGCGGGAATGGTCGACCAACCTGGCGGGTTGCACCACGAATGCCGAATCCAGAGCGGCAGTCATCCCGGCACCCGGGCGAGGTACACGACGTAGCGCCGCGCGCCACGCGCGGGATGCGCCGTTTCGACCCCGAATCCAGCCGTACGCAGGCGCCGCTCGAACGAGGGAGCCACGCGCTCCGACCACACCGCCAGCAGGCCACCTCGCGCCAGCGCCGAGCGCACCTGGCTCAAGGCGGCGGGGCCGAAGAGGCGATCGTCGGCGGGGTCACCGGTCCTGTCGCGCGGTCCTTCGTAGAGATCGAGGACGATCGCGTCGAAGCGCTCGTCCCGACGGGCCGCCGCGGCGATCACGTCCGCGACGTCTCCGATCTCGACGGTAACCCGCGGATCGTCGAGCACCTTCGCGGTGAGCGCCGCGAGCGGGCCCCGGACCCAGCGCACGATTTCTTCGTGAAGCTCCACCACCACCACCGACGCGAGCCGCGGCAACGCGTCGAGTGCCGCACGCAGTGTGTACCCCATGCCGAGCCCCGCCACGAGCACGCGCGGTGCCGCGCGTGCACCGATCGCCTGACAGGCGAGGGTGCCGAGCGCCAGCTCCGAGCGCTGCTGCGCGCTCGTCATCAGCACGCGCCCCGAGCGAAGGATCACCAGGTCTCGCTCGCCGCGCTGGCGCAGCTCGATCGGCCCGTCGGGGAGCTCGATGCGGTCGAGGGTGCGCCAGGGCTGAGTCATGTCCCGCGCGTGCTCTAGAAACTCGCAACCGGAGGTCCGTGGAGAGGGGTGAGAACGCGCCGCCCCGGAATGTCGGCGATGACCTTGCCCACTTGCACGATCGGTAGCTCCGGAGCGGCTTCGCCCGTGACCTGCTCGACCATGGCCGGATTCAGCCGGCGGTAATTCCACGCGGCCTGCACCCGGAACCGGCAGCCCGAATCGACTTCCTCGCAGTCGAACATCGAGCCGTCCATCCGAGTTTCGTTCGTGCCCACGACAGGAATCCGCCCGAGATCCCTCACCTCCTGGGTGGCCCACAGCCGATGATCGTGGATCATCTCACCCTGCGCGTCGAAGAGCCGGTGTCCGAGCTGTGGGGCGCCCTCCGGACCGTGGTCGCCGATCTCCAGCACCACGCGGCCGTGCTCGTCGGTGGCGTGGACCGATAGCCACACCTCGAAGAGGTCGGTCGGCCCGGTCGGGAAGGCGTGGCCGATCTGACCCGAGTTCCTGGTCCGGACGACGAGCGCGTCATCGACGAGCTCGAGCTCCATCACGAGTAGCCGCGCCGGCGCCGCCTGCGGCGCCGCTTCAGCGGCCAGCGCGTGCTCGTCGAACGGGTGCCCCTCGGTCGGCGTCGGGATGGGCACGTGCCCTTCGAGGGCCGCCACCACGTCGCTCACTCCACTGGGTCCGTTCTGCACGGCAGCGACGTATGTGCTCGCGGCGAGGAAGCGGTGGTCGTGAACGGGAGTGCCGTAGTCCCTTTTGTAGAACGCCATGTGACACGAGGTACAGGTCAGGCCGGCGGCGGCCGCGGGCGAGCTGCGCCACGACGTGTACTGATCCTGCAGCACGTCCGTGACGCGTCCCTGGGTGGAAGGCGCCAGGGTTTGCACGTGGCACGGCATGCACGAGCTCGCTTCGTGGATCGCGAAGCGATAACGCTCTCGATGGCGTTCCAGGCGGCTGAGAATGAGCGTGTTGGGAATCAGCCGGCTGCCGCCCGGCAGTCGATCGAAGAGCCGCGCCGCCCCCGGGTGGTCGACCAAGAGAGCGAAATCGCCCTCCCCGAGGGGGGTGAACGCGAGCGATCCGTCACCGTCGCCGCTGGGCCGCGCGCGGTGGCAGGACACACAGTGCACACCGGCTCGATAACCCTCGCTCGCGAGCACGGAATCGAGATTCGCGTCGGCCGGGTCGCGCGCGGCGGGTGCGTGACAGCGCAAGCAGATGCGCAGCTCCTTCGCTCCCCGCTCCTCGCGAAGCGTTCGCAGCAACGATGTGAAGAGCGGGTTGGTCGCAGCTCGCGCATGCGAGGAATGAGACCAACCCTCGACCACGTCGGGGTGACAGCTCTCGCAGGTTTCCGGGAGCACGTCGCTGAAGCCGATATCGGTCGGCACGAGCGCCTTTTCGTCGCGCTGGAAGCTCTCGACGTGCCGGGTCCCCACGATCACCAGGGCCGTCGTGCACACGCAGGCCACGATCAGCGCTGGCAACGCCCGCCGCCGGAGCGGCGTCGACCAGGGATAGGTACGGCGGGGTGGCCCCGGCAGCCGACTGCTCCGTCTTCGCGAGGAGCGAATGTGCGCCGCCACCAGTACCGCCGCGAGCAGCGAGAACAGCAGGTGCACGGCGTAGGGCACGGGGAGCCAGGTGACCACCGGAGGTCTGGCGTAGAGCATCAGCCCGACCGCGGTCCCAGCACCGCCGATGGCGGCGACGAAGCAGGTCAGCATCGCCAGTGCACCGAAGCCGCTGGGCGTCTTGGTCACGCTGCCGGTGCTTCG
>CAZYWA010000126.1:0-17104 GCA_964650975.1 uncultured bacterium | reverse complement strand
TATGCCGTGGAGCTAACCGGATAGTCAGGTCGCACTTTTTTCGGGGCGGGGGGCTGGAACAGCCCCCCGGGAGACTCAGTTGGCCTGGTGAATCCCCATCCACCGGACCCAGCGCTTGAAGAAGTGCCCCTTGAGGCGGCGCACCCGGCGTGAGTTCATGCCGCCGGGCCCGGACCAATCGCTGTGCGAGCGCAGGTCGTCGACGCTCCACTTCTCGGGGTTCGAGTGGAGCCGCGCGCCGGGCAGCACCGCCGCGCCGTCGGGATTGGCGTTCACGACTCCCAGATAGTCGCGGTGCTTGGCGATGAACCACAGCGTCTCGAGGTAGTTGCGCCAGGTCTCGGTCGGATAGCCGACCAGCCAGTCGGTGCTGGCTTCGATCCCCACGTGCTTGGCGTGCCTGAGCACCTGCATCGCGTCGGCGGTGCGGGTGCCCTTCTTCATGGCGCGCAGCACCTCGTCGGAGCCGCTCTCGATCCCGAGCTTGAGCTGCCGGCAGCCCGCTCGCTTGAGGAGCGCGAACATCTCCGCGTCCATCTGCGGATGCACCCGTGCGTTGCCCTCGAATTCGACGTCGAGTCCCTGGCGCACGATCTCGCTCGCCATCTCGCGGAGCTTGGGCAAGCTACCGTTGATGAGCGAGTCGACGAACACGAAGCTCCGCACTCCGTAGCGCTCCATGCCGTCGCGCATCTCGTCGACCACGCGCGCCGGGGTCTTGTACCGGTACTGGCCCCACCAGCCGGCCTCCGCGCAGTACGTGCAGCGCGCGACGCAGCCGCGCGATCCCTGGATGGGAAGTGCCTTGCGCAGGTAGTTGCCGGGCGGTAGGTCGCGGAAGAGCGGTAGCGGAAGCGCGTCGAGGCGCGCCACCTTGTCGCCCTCGCCGCCGTGCACGTGGGCGCCGCCGAGACGCACGATCGATCCCGGCACGGCGCGCGTCAGGCGTCCGTTCGCCGCCAGATCCTCCACCAGCGCCGTGAGCGCCATCTCGCCTTCGACCTTCACGACCGCGTCGATCGGGTCGAAGCACAGGAAGTACGACTGTCCGCCGTCCTCTGCATCACTGTGGCAAGGTGGGCCGCCGAACACGACCGGCAGCTCGGGTCTCAGCTTCTTCGCGTGCTCGGCGAGCGCCATGCTGGTGGCGAGGTTGGTCGCGAAGAGCGAGAAGCCCACGATCTCGGGGGCGAAATCCTCGACGGCCTCCTCGAGCCCGCGGCTCAGGATCGGCCAGAGGAGCGAGCAGGTTTTCTTGCCTTGCTCGTCCAGCCACTGCGACTGGCTGTGGAGGTCCCAGAGGCGGCGCGCCTGGTGGTCGGGCGACTCCCGGTACGCGCGCAGGTTGAGGTCGAGGCAGCGCGTGGTGTGGCCGTGCTGCTCGAGCCACGCGGCGAGCGACGCAATCGCGAGCGGCGGCGTCTCGACCGTCCACTCCGGCGCCAGCACGAGAAGCACACGCATGTTCGTTCCACCCGGGACGCGCGATCGAGTCGGCTGAGCCTCGGGACCGCTCACCAGCTCGCGGTCGCCCCGCGGGCCAGATGCGCGCCGAGCTCGAGCGATTCTACACCGGACCGCACGACCACGGTCACGTGATGGCGCGAGGGCTTCCCGGCGAAGAGGGCGGCATTCATTCGAGCGGGAGCTGCGCGCGCAGGGCGTCGAAGGCGATCTGAGCGAAGACGCGCCGGCCCGGCTCGTCGTAATGAAGCTCGTCGTCCTCGTGGAAGAGCGAGCACCGGTCAGGGCGCGCGTCGATGGCGCCCCGGAAATCGACGAGCGTCGCGCCTTCGCGGCTCGCCAGCTCGCGGATCGCTGGGTCCATCACGTTGCGCACGATGGCGCTGCGGTCGTTCACGCCGAGCAGGGTCGGCCCGCAGTCGGTGGTCTTGAAGGGCCGGCAGCCGTAGGCGTTGGCGAGGGTCCCAATCGCGGTCGCGACTCCCCGCGAGCGCGCATCGTGGAGCACGCGCGCGGCGTTCTCCTCGAAGCGCGCCGGGACGATTCCATGGTCGAACGGCGACGGCTCGCCAACGCGCTGATCGGCGTCGGCGAAGGTCACGTCGTCGCGCTGCGCCCGGAGGCGGATGCGCTCGAGATCGTCGACGCGCCCGAGCTGGCCGGCAATGCCGCGCGCGAGGTCGGTCCGGCCGAGTGTCGCGCGCCAGCGCCGCACGGCGGAGGCGTCGCGACGGGCGAGGACCGCCTCGCGCTCGCTGCGCAGCCAGCTCAGGTTCTCGGCGAACCACGGGTTCTTCATGCGCTGCACGATTCGCTCGTCGCCGGTGCTCACGAACCGGTCGAGCGCCTCACGCTCGTCGTCGCCGAAGAGCCCGCAGCCCAGGAAGTCGTTCCATCCCGAGTAGAGGATCAGCAGGTCGGGCTCGAGGCTCCCGGTTCCGCGGTCGGCCCCGGTCGTGGGGTCGATGCCCAGCACGTCGTGGAACCAGCGCACCGATTCCGCGTGGCTGTCGTACGCGACGATGCCGCCGTTCACGATCTCGAAGGTGCGCGGACCGTGATTGGCGTCGCGGACGAGGTCACCCAGGGCCTCGCAGTAGCCCGCTTCCGTGGTCGAGCCTCCCAGGCACACGATGCGGAACACGCCGGGCGGTTTCGGCACCGCGAGCTCGTCACCGTAGAAGCCGCGCCGGTTCACGCGCAGGTCGGGACGATCGGGATTGCGGTAGCCCGGCCGGAGGCAGCCCAACAGTCGATCGTCCGGCGAGTAGCCGTAGGCGCGCTGGCACTCGCTCGGCCGCAGGTACTGGGCGCCGGCCAGCCACTTGCGGTCGTCGACGCCGCCGTTCGCGACCGCCTTCGGCTGATTCCACAGACTCACGACGCGCGCCGCGACGACCACGGCGAAGAGCGCCGCCACGATGACGAGGCCCGTGAACGCGAGCTTCTTGGTCCGTCCGAGCGTGACCACGGGCTATCGTAGCCACTCCCCATACGCGTCGCGACCCGGCATCGCATCGTTGACGAACGCGATGGCCGCGCGGCCGTGAAGCTCGAAGCTCGCCGCTGCCAGCGCTAGCTGGGATCAACGTGCGGCGGGGAGGTGAGAAGCACCGCCTCCAGTGCCCGCGCGTGAGGAGGCGCGGTGGCGAGCAAGACCACGTCGTTCGGAGCCAGCAGAGGGAGGCCCTCGCCCGTCAGCTCGAGGGTGCGCCACGTTCCATCGCGGCTCAGGGCTTCCGTTTTGAGGGGGATGCCGCGTTCGTAGGCCGCCACGAGAAGCCGCGGTGCCAGCGTGGCCGTTTCAGGCTCGCCGTGCAGATGCGCGGCCGGGCCCGGGAACACGAAGACCTCGGGATCGTCGGCGAAGAAGCCGCTTTCGCATTCGACCGGGCAATTCGATCGAGGCGTACAGCACACACGCCACGCCGCGTGCCGATCCGCTCGTAGCGCCAGGTCGAGGGGCAGCGCCCAATGGTAGGTGGATGCGATCCGCGACACGCCGCGGCTCTCGAGGAGCGGCGCGACCGAGCGCATGACCGCGACGCCCGGATAACGAAGGTCGGCTTCGCGCACGACGAACCGTTCCTCGTAGGCGAGGAAGCCGCTGGCGATCCAGGCCGCGAGGTACGCGACCGCTGGCAAGCGCGTAATCCAGCCGCTGGTTGTTCCGCGCGCCAGTGCGATGGCGGCGAGCCCGACCAGGTGCGGGAGGATCGGGGTCACGTTCCACGTGGCGCTCTCCGCGAAGCGGGTCACGAGGTGAACGCCGAGCGTCACGACCGCCGCGGTCGCGCACACCAGCGCCAGGCGGCGCCGGGCCGTCAGCGCGATGGCCGGGGACGCCTGTGCGGTGTCACGTCCCTCGGCTTCGCGGATCCCGAGCACGCTCCCGACCGCGGCCAGGCCGAGCAATCCGTAGAAGAGCGGCCACGGCATGAGCCACACGCGCTCCGGCGAGAAGAGGTTCGCGAAACCGGTCCCGATCCGAACCGCGAGGTGCGAGGATCCGTCGGCGGCCGGGGCCCTCGACACGAACCCGACCAGCTGCGCGAGCGGGTTCACCTCCGCGCTCCAGGCGTCGAGCATCAGCA
The DNA here is from genome assembly GCA_964650975.1 of uncultured bacterium. Lineage (GTDB taxonomy): Bacteria > JADJOY01 > JADJOY01 > JADJOY01 > JADJOY01 > CAZYWA01. The sequence continues at coordinate 13,046 of CAZYWA010000126.1, read as the reverse complement.
AGACGGCGCATGCCGTGGCGCCGCCCAGCGTGAGACGCGCCAGCGCGACGGCGGCGCGCGACGCACCGTGGTGTCGTTCGATCTCGTAGACGCTCACGAGGAGCACGGCCGCGACGGTCGGTGCCGCAGCGGGAGCGACGAGGGCCAGCAGGCCGAGGGCCGCGCCGAGCAGTGCCTGCGACCGCGACGAGGATGGGCCTGCGTCGCGGAGCATCCCGACGGTCACCGCGCCCACGGCGGCGAGGGACCCGGGGCCATAGGTACCGAAGGCCTGGACCGTGTTGGTGATCCAGCCCTTCTGCGGGAAGAGCATCAGCACCGCCGCCAGCGCTCCGGCCCGGGCGCCGAACGCACGCATCCAGCAGCGCGTCCAGAGCATCAACGCGGCACCTGCCTGCAGCACGGCCAGCACGCGTGCCGCGACCACGATGCCGTGCGGGGAGTCGACGGGCAGCGCCGCGAGGAGATAGCCGAGGACGATTCCTCCTCCGTCGATGTGTCCCGGTGGCAGGCTCAAGACCGGCCAGTGGCCGGCGCGCAGCAGGTCGCGGGGTAACACCACGTCGCGGATCTCGTCGGCGTGGAGGACGCTGAAGAACGAGTCCGGAAAGAGCCAGATCTGCGCGTGAATCGCGAGGAACGCGCTCGTGACGGCCACGGCGACGGCCAGGGTGGCGCTTCGCGGGTCGGTCCGGCTGGTCGCTCCCGGTGCGGGCACGCGTGCCGGAGCCTTGCGACGGCGTGGGATGCGCAACGGCTCGCTCGTCATCGCTCAGGTCGCGCTCCAAGAAATCGACGCACACGATTCAGAGCACCTGGAGCCAGCTGCGTGCGGGGAACGGAGTGGAGGAGTGCGTGTTCCACGTACCGCCCTTCTCCCGGACAGGTGCGAGATGGAGCGCCGGGCAGAAACAGGGCGCCGAGAGTAGCCCAGCCCCGGGGCGAGTGTGCACTTGCCCGCCGCAAGACGCACCGTCGGGACGCGCGGGCGCATGGCCTCGGACGGCGGCGGATCCTCGCGTGGGATCGAAGTCGACTGCGGGGAGCCGCTGTCGGATCTGCCTCTCGATGCTAGCCTTCGCACGCTCGGTGCACGGCCCGCGTAGACCTTCACGTCAGAAGGACGCGAGCGGCGAAAGTCGGCATGAGGATCACGGTCTATGGCCTCGGTCACACGGGCTCGGTGGCTGCTGCCTGCCTGGCCGCCGCCGGCCATCGGGTGACGGGTGTCGACCCGGATCCCGCCGTCGTCGCGCGCCTGGCTCGCGGCGAGGCACTCATCGTCGAGCCGCGGCTCGACGAGCTGCTGCGGGCCGGGCTCGCGTCGGGCGCGCTCGCGTTCACCGTCTGCCTCGACCAGGCGCTCGCGGACGGTGAGATTCTGTGGGTGACGTTCGACACACCCGTCGACGACTCGGACCATGCCGACCCCTCCAACCTCATCCAGGTCGTCGAACGAGCCTTCCCACTCATCGCCGAGGGCACCGTGGTCCTGGTGTCCTCGCAGCTTCCGGTCGGCAGTACGGCCCGGCTGGCCTGCCGCTTTGCCGAGCTCCGTCCCGAGTCTTCCGTGTGTTTCTGTTGCGTGCCCGAGAACCTGAGGCTCGGCTCGGCCGTCCGTGACTTCTCCGAACCCGGTCGCGTGGTGGTGGGCACGCCCGGGCTCGAGCCGCGAGCGCGCATTGCCGAGCTCTTGGCACCGATCGCCGGCCGCATCGAATGGATGTCGATCGCCTCGGCGGAGATGACCAAGCACGGAGTGAACGCGTTCCTCGCGATGTCGGTGGTGTTCGCGAACGACCTGTCCGTGTTGTGCGAAAAAGTCGGCGCCGACGCGCGCGAGGTGGCGCGTGGTCTGACCACCGAATCGCGCATCGGTCCGCACGCCTACGTCCAGCCGGGGGTTGCGTTCGGCGGCGGGACGCTGGCGCGCGACGTGACCTTTCTGCGCGAGCGCGCGGGCGAGGTCGGTGTTCGAAATCTGCTGTGGACGGCGATTCTCGCGAGCAACACCGACCATGCTCGATGGGCGCGGGACAAGATCGCCGAGACGCTCGCCCCTCTCGAGGGAAGACGAATTGCCGTCCTGGGGCTGGCCTACAAGCCGGGCACCAGCGCCACCCGTCGTTCGAGCGCCATCGAGACGTGTGAATGGTTGGTTCAACACGGTGCCCAGGTCCGAGCCTTCGATCCCCTGGTGCGCATGCTGGCGGGCGACCTCGGCCGGCACGTGACCCTGTGCGAGAGTCTCGATGAGGCGCTCCACGGATCCGATTCGATCGCGATCCTGAGCCCCGATCCGGCGTTCGGGAAAGTGTCGCTGGCGCGCTGGGCGGCCCGCGGCACGGTGGGCGCCGTGATCGACCCGGGCGGTGTCCTGGCGGATCAGCCCGTGCCGCATGGCTTGCTCTATCATCGCGTGGGCGCATCCGGCCCCGAGGCGTCCCGATCGTAGGCGTCGTACGTCCCCACGAGGCGGCTTCCACGCGCGTGTGACAACCATGGATGGCATGGCGGAGCCGGCTCCGAGTCGACTCCGGTCGCGCCCGTGGCTCGCCGTGGCGATGATCGCGAGCTTCGCTGCGACGGCTGCGCGCGGGGCGTTGGGCGCCGACCTCAGGTGGTTCGGAGCGGACGTCGGCAACCAGCTCGACGACACGCTCAACGTGATCGAAGGGAGCGAATACCCGCAGGTGGGTCTATCGATGGCCGCCCAAGAAGTTTTTCTGGGGCCGGCCCCGGCTTACCTCATGGTGCCGGCCGTGGTTTTCGGGCGCGGACCCGAGGCGCTCGTGACCTGGCAAGCGATGCTCGCCGGCCTGGGGAGTGCTGGGCTGGTGTGGCTCGGGTGGCGCTATCTGTGCCCAGGGGTCGGCGTTCTCGCGGGCCTTTTCTACGCCCTCGACGTCACGGTCTACGAATGGGTGCGATTCCCGGCCCACCCAGGTCTCTTGCCGTGTACGTCAGCCCTCTGTCTGGTCGCGACCGTGCTGGCGCTGGAACGGCGCGGCGTCTTTCTGCCGCTCTCCGGCATCGTGTTGGGCCTGGCGACCCAATGCCACGCGGCCGGATTCGTGTTCCTTCCGGTCTTGCCTTTGGCCGCATGGTTCGCTCGCCGGCGAATGGGCGGGTGGATGTGGCTTGCCCATGCGGGCGGTTTCTTGGCCACGTACCCGTCGTGGATCCACTACGAGTGGGCAATGGGTTTTCCTCAGCTTCGCTTTCTCGCGAGATTCCTCGCGCAGCCGGGTTTCGGCGACGTCACGATGATCACGCATCCGCCCCTGGTGGAGGTCGTGCTGAGGACCGCTCAACCCGCGTTGGTTTTTCAGCTGGGTGGGGTAGCGGGCGCGCTGGTGCTTCTTGCAGGGTGCTTGGCCCTCTTTCCTGGCTTCCGCGTCGTCAGCGCCACCTGCGCCGCGACGGTGCTGAGCTGGGTCACCTTCACGTGGACTGTGTCCCGGCACACTCCGGGATTCGGAGCAGGCGAGGTCACTCGCTTCGTCGTTCCGGTGGTCCCGGCCGCCTGCATCGCAGCCGCGACCGGTTGGGGCGCTCCGTGGTTGGTCCTGAGCTCGAGCGCGGCACGCGCTAGGTTGCGCGCCGGATACGGGTGGGCTGGGGGGTGGAGCGTGGCCGGCTGCGTCCTCGGCGCCCTTGCGCTCGGCTCCGCGGCGGGCCTCGTCGGAAGGGCGGCGCAGCCTTACTGGGTTGGGCCGAAGGGCTCATGGGATCCGCTTCGGGCGCGGGGCTCGCTCGCGATGGCCGAGTCGGTGCAGCGCCAGATCGAGCGGCTGCTTGGCGGAAGGCCCATCGGTGCGCTGACCGCGGTCGGCGACGGCGACAACCGACGGCCCGAGGAGGATCCCCTCATCCTGGACACACTCGTACCCCTGCTCAGGCTCGAGGCGGTGCAGGCCCGGGCGTCCGGGCCGGAGCCATCGAGCCTGTCGCCTGCCCTGGTGACGGTCCTCCACGGAATTTCCTGCGACGAGTTGTGGGATGAGGTGACCGAAGGCACGACCCCATCCGAGCGACTCGAAGTGCGGACCTTCGAGAGCTGCCCGAGCTTTCTCGACTGGTACTCCGAGCGGCGCCGAGCGTGCGAGGTCTACGGAAAGCGCCTGCGGATCCTGGGGCGACCGCGTGTCTGGGGTGTCCAGCGCCGGGCCATCTCCTCGACTCCTTGCATGGCGGACCACGAAGATGGATGGAACCCGGGCTGGGGAGCGAGCATCGGAGAGCTGAGCGCGGCGCTCGGATCGCCCGATCCGACGGCGCGCCGTGACGCCGCCTGGGCCCTGGGTGAGCGCCACGGCGCGGCGCGGGCGGCGATCGACGCGTTGGCGGCACGCGTGCCGGATCTCGACGTCGACGTGCGGATCGACGCGATCTGGGCCCTCACCAAGATCGACCCAGGCGATGCGCGAGTGCTCGCTGCGGTCGGCAGCGCCCTTCGCGACAGCGACCTGGATGTCGCTCATGCCGCGGCGCTGGCGTTGGACGCGGCGACGACCGCACCTCCTTCGTGAAGATCGCGCAGCAGCTCGATGCCGCCACGACGTCCTCAAGCGCGCTTCGCGAGCCGCATGCCGACGAACAGGTTGATCGACATGGCCGGGACCCGAAGCGGGTAGAACGCGCGCTTCGAGATCTCGAAGCGCCGGACCAGCTCACCCACGACGTCTCGGTACGTGCTCACGTGCTCGTTGAGCCGGATCGGCGTGTAATCCATCCGGTACCGTCGGCGAAACAACCGCTCCGCCGAAACCTTGCGCGCGATCCCGTAAGCGAGCCCTCCTTCGCACGGGATCACCACGTCGAAGCAACCTCCCGGAGCCAGTAGGCGGTCCACTTCCGCCAGCGCTGCCGGCAGGTCGACGAGGTGCTCGAGCAGGTGCACCGCGATGATTCGCTCGAACCATCCGTCTGGCCACGGCTGACGGCTCTGGATGTCGCCCTGGAACACGTGGTCGGGAGCCAGAAGCTCCCGCATTCGAGCGCAGAAGATCTCGCGCAGCTCGAGGCAGTAATAGCCGTCGCTCACGGCTCCCCGCCAGCGCGCCTGAGCACCGAGACCTGGGCCGATCTCGAGGGTGCGGGCACCCGGACGTGCCGGAAGCCCGGTCACGAACCCCTGGTTGAAGTGCTCGATGAAGCCCAGCCGCTCCGGCATGGCCCGGTGCCAGAAGTGAATGAAGTCCTCGCGCGCGCGCTGTTGCTCGGCATCGAGCGCGGGCGGCCGCTTGGGCCATTCGCCCGCCAGCCGCAAGGGAATCACTCGAGCTTCTCCCTCGGCATGGCGGCCGTCGCTGGAGCCCTCGAAGGACGGGTCGCCAGCGGTGTGGCGAGTGTCTTTGCAAGCTCGGAGGGCTCGTAGAAGATGCTCGCCACGATGGCGCACTCGAACGTGCAGCGGCACTGGGTGTCGCGAATGTACGCGGCGATCTCCCGTCCCCGTGGGCTCGAGACCGCCCGTTGCACGTCGCACCCGAAGTCCCGGACGTTGCCGTAGCTGAAGTCGTGGTATCGGCTTCGCACTGCGGGGGGGACCTCCATCGTCTCGAGGATCTCGCAAGGCGCCAGCACCCCCGTGTCGTAGAGCACCGCCAGGCGCGTGCCCGCGACGCACGGCACCTGGAAGTCCTGGGAGCTGGCGGTGTGCGACACGACGCGGCGGGTACGCGTCGTGAGCTTCCGTGCCATGGCGCCGGTCGGCGTGAGCCTCGGCCGGATCGTGCGCCGTGCGTCGAGGTACGCCACGCACGCCTCGAAATCCGCGGCCGCTACGTCCTTCGCCGCGGATTTCTTGGGAATGCCTCGGGTGAGCTGCAGCGTGTGGTCGTCGGCGGGGAATCGCTCCAGGAACAGATCCACCAACTCGCGAGCGCGAGCCACATTGAAGCTCGAGATCACCCCCGCGATGGTGAGGATCAGGTTGGAATACCGAGCTTGCAGCTCGCGCAACATCGCGTGGGTCTCGCACACCTGGTCGTAGGAGTGCTTGGAGCCGCGAATCTCGTTGTGGAGGTCACGCGGCCCGTCGAGCGACAGGCCGATCTTGACGGTTGCAGCCGGGCACGATTCGAGGACCTCGATCAGCGTCCGCCGGGTGTCGTTCGAATAGGCACCGTTGGTCGGAATCGTGAAGCTTCGGGCACCCGAGTGCCGATAGAAGGTCTGGATGATCTGCGGCAAATCCCTGCGCAGGAATGGCTCTCCACCCGTGAGGGTGAGCTGCATGAGCCTCGGGAGGCTCAGGCTCACCTTCTCGATCTCGGCGAGCGTCAACCCATCGCCGCTCGGCGCATTGAGAGAGTCGGCGTAGAAGCACATGTTGCAGCGCAGGTTGCACCGCGAGGTCACGTAGAGGATCAGATACGAGACGGACGAGCGCGCGAGATAGCTGCGTGCCAGGTGTGCGTAGCGGTCCGCGGCCGCGAGCGGATTCACGGCAGGAGCCCGACGGTCGACGTGAGCGCCCTACGCGGCTCGCGCACGTCCTTCGCTGGAACCACCAGCCCGGCCGCCACACGCAGCGCGCCAACCAGAGCTCCCAGCCCGGCCAGCCAGTGGAAATACATCAGCAACCCGAGGAACGAGATGCCGCGCATCACGCCCGCGTGGCGAACGAAGAACCGGAGCAACGCGCCGTTGACTCCGAGGAAGAGAGCCAGCATCGCCGTCCATGGCCATCGGAGCGGCAACCACGGTGAGGCCAGGGCGCAACCGCCGACCGCGAACGAGAGCAGCACGGCCGGCAGGTGCGAGGTCCGGGTGTGGCCCGTGCGATCGAGCCGGCGTGTTCGCCAGGCGAGCTCGACCCAGTAGCGCGAGCGGCGGAAGAAGCTCGCGGTGGTCGGCACGAGCCCACCGAAACGGTGCATCACCTCGATGGAGCGCGTGAACCGGATCGGAGTGATCTCGGAGACCTTGCGGGAGAGCGCGTAGTCCTCGACGTCCGCGCGCCGGTAGCGCGAGTCGAATCCACCGACTTCCTGGAAGAGTGCTCGCTCCAGCAGTCCGGCGCGTGGGTTCCACGCCGAGGCGACCGAGTCCTCGGGCATGAGCTCGAGCGCGAACCGAGAGTAGAGCGCGAGGAAGCGAGGCACCCATCCGGGCGTGGCGCTCTCTGGAGCGTCGACGCCGCTGGCGCAGCGCACTCCCGGATGAGCCTCGACGTAACGTTCGACGTTCGTCAGGGTGCCGGGCAGGAGCACGACGTCCGAGTCGAAGAACAGGAGGAACTCACCGCTGCTGCTTGCGGCGGCCCGATTGCGAGCTGCCGCGGGGCCTTCGTTGACTAGGCTTCTCACCACCCGGATCCACGGTCGCAACGGATGGGTCTCGAGGATCTTCGCGGTCCGATCGGTCGACCCATCGTCCACGACGATCAGCTCGAACGCCGTCGGGAGCGGCCTGGGAAACGAATCGAGGAGCTCGCCGACGAAGCCTTCGGCGTTGAACACCGGGATCAGAACGCTGAAACGGACAGCGGTCACGGAGGTCCCGACTCGTTGGAGTGCGCCGGTCGGATTCGACGCGATTGGCGCAGTCGCGTGATGCGGTTCCGCAGTGTCGAGAAGGCGGGAGAAGCTCACGCTAGCGATGCGGTCTCCTGGGAGTCAAGCGCCCCTGCGGGAATCGCGTCGAAACGGGTGGGACGCTCGGTCCGTTGTGCTACCGTCCCGAACCCGCCTTCCGCGCGTGTGATCCTGACGCCGCCGTCCGAGGTCCATGCGCATCGCCAAGCGCCTGGCATTCGCGATCACGACCGCCGGGGTCGTGCTCGGCGCGGTCGAGCTGCTGGCACGCTGGGCGGCGCCCGTTCCGAGGGGTGCGCAGTTCGGCCAGCAGGTCTGGGTGATCGGCGAGGTCCTGCGCTTCGACCAGACCGACAGTGCGTGGCTCGGAGACCCCGAGCTCTTGTGGCGGATGAAGCCGCACTTTCGAGTGACGTGGACGTCGGCGTCGCCGTACGACGGAGTGGTGACCGACAGCAGCGGTCGTCTCAACGGGAACGGGTGGCGCGGGCCCGAAGTCGGCGCCAAACAGCGCGGCGAGCTGCGGGTGCTGAATCTAGGCGACTCCTGTACCTGGGGGCTGGGCGTCCACGAGGACGAGACCTACTCGGAGCGTCTGGGTCCTCTGCTCACCGAACGCACCCACGCGCGCTGGAGCAGCGTGAACGCAGGCGTGCCGAGTTACTCGTCGTTGCAAGGGCGACGCTTCTTCTCCCGTTACGGCGCCGAGCTCGCGCCCGACGTCGTGACGCTCTATTTCGGCTGGAACGACGCCTGGGAGATGTGCCCCGACTCCAAGAACCGCCTCATGGAGCCGAGCTTCACCGGCTCGGTTCTGCGCATCCTCTACCGGTCCCAGGCATTCAAGCGAGCCCGGCTCCTGCTCTTCGACCACTGGCGGGGCGCTCCGCGGGTGTCCGTGGCCGAGTTCCGCGAGAACCTGCTCGAGCTGATCGAACGGATCCGGGCGCGGAAGGCCACACCCATTCTCATCACGCCCGCCGCGGGTCCGGATCCGAAATCGCCGGCGCCCGCACGCGAGCCCCCCAATCGCGAGTACGTCGCGATGATCCGCACCGTCGCGAGCGAGACCCGGACACTTCTGGTCGATACGGTCGCCGACTTCGACGGTGAGCACCCGCTTTACTTTCACGACCCGATCCACCCGAACGCCGCCGGCCACGCACGCATCGCGAGCCTCTTGGCCGACGCGATCATCGCGACCGCGCCGAGCCCCGGCGACGAAGCCGCTCGAAACCAACCACACTCGGTGCCGTGACCCTGGGGGCGAGTCAGCTCGGCAACACCTGCGTCGCTCAGGGTCTCGAGGTCCCGGGCTCGACGCTCGCCTGTAAGTCGCTCGGTCCCAGGGGCGCATCGAAGATCTCGAGGTCGTACCACTTGTCGCGGATCACGGTGAAGAGCGCCAGCACGTGATCGCCAGCGCGGGTCGCGGTTGGGCCGAGGATCACGTCCGTGCGGTCGCGGTCGACCTCCTCCTGGCGCCGTGCGCGAGGACACGGCGTGTCGCGCACCAGGATCCCGTCGAACCAGGCCTTCTCGACGCACGCCCTCGACCACAGCGTGATCCGCCTGCCTGCCTCGTCGGGCTCGAAGCGCACCGGAACCCGGATGGCGACCGTCCCGTCGGAGGCTCGGCCGTAGAACTTCTGGTTCCAGGACCTCCAAGCGCGATCGTCGAACGACGGAGCGATCCAGCTCTCGTCGGGCGGCTGGACCTCGAGCCGCGTGGATGCGCTCTGCACCCGCGCGCGATCGCCCACCAGCGTGAACGGAGGCGCGGGCACCACGAGCGCGTGCGCGAGTGCCGCGGATTCGGCGGTCGCGAGATATGGATCGTCCGCTCGTGCCATTCGCACCGCCCAGGTGTCGGGCATCGATCGACCTGGAGCCCGGTGCAGATCGACGACCAGATGTTCGACGAGGTCGGCGATGCCGTACGTGGGGCCGCTCTCCGAGTGAAGTCGCCGTTCCACGTCGGCGCGTCCGACGAGACCCAGTTCACTCACGAGCGCCTCGGCCAGTTCCAGCTGAGCGGCATAGGTCGGGCGCTGGTTCTGCATGAGGCGCGTCGCCTCCAGCCGATGCACGACCTCGATCACTTCGACGTTGGTGGCGACCACGATCCCGACTGCGCCACTCAACCCCAGCAACTGGACGGCACGTCGCAGGGTGCGGCTACCCCCGCACCAGCTCGCGACCCGATCCACCGCGACCCCAGCCGCGACGAATGGGATGGGCAGCACGGTCAGCACGTACCTCGAATAGAACTCGGTGCGGATCGAGGCGAGCGCCAGCGAGTCGAGCACGATCGCGACGAGCAAGAACACGTCGGCTCGTCCGGCGCCCGAGATCCTCCGACCTCGCCCACGCTCGCTCGCCACGCTCGCCGCCGCGTGGAAGGCGAGCAGCGCCAGCGAGATGCCGATCCATCCCGCGACGGCGGCCCCCGCGCGATGGTGCCACTCGGCCGCCGATCCGCCGAGCGGCGCCGGCAGCCATGCTTCGAGGGCACACGGCTCGAGAAGGACCCTCACCGGGGCGAGCGCATTCGACCATACGGGACCGCCGTGACCGACGCTGGCGCGGAACAGCACGTCCACCCAACCGGCGATCGGGTTCCAATCGCCGGAGCGCACTCCATGAATCACGAGCGGTAGGAAGAAGACCGCGCTCGCGAGGATTCCGGCCCCGAGCCATCGCCAGGCCAGCCTGGGCCTCAGCACCGCCCACAGGACCGCCGCCATCGGCAGCGCCGCGATCACCAGCAGATGAAACTCCGAGAAGAAGACGACCGCGAGCACGAAACCGAACACCGCCCGCGATCGATCGGCTCGCACCGCACGCCACAGGAGCCAGTGGACGAGCGGCGTGCCCAGCGCGAGATACGAGGGGTTCATGAGGTCGCGCGTCCAGTAGCTCAGCACCGAGGAACCAGCCGTGAGCAGCGCCGCGACGAGCCCGGGGGTGGGCCCGGCCAGCTCGAGGCCGAGCCGGTACGTCACGGCGATTCCCACCGCGTGAAGCAGTGCCAGGAACGTCGCGAGGGACAGCGGGTTCCGGCTCACGAGGAACGGCAACGCATCCACGTAGTACATCGTGGGTCCGTGGGTCCCGCGGTCGGCGAGCCCGGAAAGCTCGCGACCCACGAGCGGCGCGCTGCGGCCGGTGACGATCGCACGCGAGAGCCGATAGCGCCCCGCTGCGTCGGCCGAGAAGTCGACGACCCCGGGGTGCATCAAGCGCACCCACAGCCCGAACGCCAACACCACGGCCAGTGCGATGCGTGCCGAGAGCGGCGAGCGCACCGGAATGGTGTCGGGGCGTTCGAGGCCGGCGACGGGCGATGGGGCGGGCACGATCGGCGGTGCTCGAGGGGGCCGCAATCTACACCTCGCCGCGCTCACGTTGCACACTGGCGGGGCCCGCGACCGAGCCGGAAGGTGTCTCCACGAAAGTCTTCCGTCGATCGGGCCGCGAGCCGAGCGACATGACGATCTCGATGCACCCGGAGCGGCGAGATCGCGCGCGCAGGCTCGTCGCGGGACTACTCGTGCTGGTGGCCGCGCTGGGCGTGGCGCTCGGCATCGGCGAGGTCGTCCTGCGACTCTGGTGGCCGCAGCCGAACCCGTTCCTCGGTCACGCCAGCTATCGCGCGGACCCCGAGCTCGGATACGTGCTGGCACCGAACTACCACGCGGATCTCGATACGCGGATCAACCGCCTGGGGATGCGTGGGCCCGACCCGTCGCCCGCGCGTGCGGACGGCAGCCTGCGGCTCGCGTTCATCGGCGATTCGTTCGTCTACGGCGGCGAGACCTGGGAGAGCACGTTTCCGGTGCAGACCGCCAGAGCGCTGCAACCGTCGACATCCGCATCGATCGAAGTGGTGAACGCAGGCGTCCCGGGATACTCGCTTCGCCATTATCCGGTGCGGCTCGGGAGGGACGTTCTGCCGCTCGCGCCCGACGTGGTGGTCCTGGGGGTTTTCTACGGAAACGACCTCGATGGAATCGAATCTCCCGACCCGCGGGTGATCGAAGGCGACCTCGTCGCGCCCGACGCGGTCGTCACCGGGCGGAGCGGGTGGCAGCGAGCGTGGGAGCGGAGCGCCGTCCTGCGGCTGATCGCGAATGGCGTCGAGATGCTGCGTCTTTCACTGGCGGTACGCGAGGGTGGATGGAGCAGCTGCTACAGCTCGGGCAACTCCGCCGCGATCGGCGCGCTGCTCACGACCGCGCGTGCCGCGCGGGCCGTGGACGATTCGGTCGTCGAGAAGCTGGCGGGGCTCTTGGAGGACGAGGCGCATCATCGGCGGCCCCCCTCGGACGACGTCGACCCGTTCGCCCTCGGCACCGGTCTCCCCGGCCGGCGGGAGCGCCTCCGGAATCGGATCCGGGTCGTGCTGCAGGACCAGAGCGGCCCCGTCACCGAGGAGCGACTAGCACGCGACGTGTGTCCGTTGGTTCGCGAGCTCCGGTTCGAGCCTCCGATCCGCGACCGGGCCTGGTTCGGGCCGGACCAGAACTTCATCGAGGATCTGCTCACCTCGCCCGAGACCAGCGCGCGCTTCTGGTCCGAGGGACGTGAGCGGCTTGCCGATTTGGTTGCGAAGGCCAGCGCTGCCGGAGTGCGGTTACTGGTCGTCGGAATCCCGCAGGTCGCTCAAGTCGATCCGGTGTGGCGCAAGCGAACGCTCGACATCCTCGGGCTTCACGGGACCATCGACTGGGAGGCGCCAGGGCGCTGGCTCACCGCGAGCGGCGAAGAGCTGGGCGTCGCGACGCTCGATCTCACGCCGTCCTTCGCGCGAGCCATCGAGGGTGGAGCGGAGCTCTACCGCCGCTTCGACGGACACTGGAACTCGGAAGGCGAACGCGTTGCAGGCAGCGAGACCGCTCGCCGGCTGGTGGAGCTCGGGTGGGAAAAGAGCCCACCCGCTCGAGCCGGATCGCCTCACTTGGCGAGCAGGAACGAGCCGATCACCAGTGCGTCGAGCCCCGAGCCGTAGAAGGTGCGCACGGCGTCGGCGGGCGAGCACACGATCGGCTCTCCCGACACGTTGAAGCTGGTGTTGAGCACGGCCGGGAATCCCACTGGCTCTTCGAGCGCCATCAGCAGGCGGTGGAAGAGCGGATCGGCCTCGGCGCACACCGTCTGCACGCGCGCCGAGCCGTCGACGTGGGTCACCGCGGCCAGGCGCGCGCGCGCCGAGTCGCGCACCCGCACCGTGCGCTCCATGAAAGGCGCCGGCAGATCGCCCTCGAAGAGCTCGGCCGCGCGCTCCTCGGGGACGGCCGGGGCGAAGGGCTGAAACGCCTCGCGCGGCTTCACGGTCGCGCGCAGCTGCTCGGCCAGATCGGTGCGGCGCGGGTCGGCGAGGATGGAGCGCGCTCCGAGCGCGCGCGGGCCGAACTCCATCCGTCCCTGGAACCAGCCCACCACCCGGCCGTCCGCGATCAGCGCCGCCGCCGCGCGCGCCGGGTCGTCGACGCGGCGATG
>CAZYWA010000125.1:0-17108 GCA_964650975.1 uncultured bacterium | reverse complement strand
CGCAGGAGCCTCGACCAGAAGCGCTTGGCCACGTTCCTCGACGTGTCCGAGACCACGGTCTCTCAGTGGACCAAGCAGAAGCGAGATCCGGGGACCCACCATCTCCAGCAGATGGCTCGGTTCTTGAATACCAGTGTCGATTACCTGCTGGGCTTGTCGCACAGCCCGCTGCCGCGCGACTTCGACTACGAGAACGTGCCGCAGCTCACCGCGCTTGCTCTGGGGTATCGAGAAGCCGAGGACGAAGCGGAAAAAGAACTGTGGCGGAACGCGATCGCGGATGCGATTCTGATTGCGGAAGCAAAGCGCCGGCAGCTCCGGGGAAGCTGAGAGAGCGAGCCGCCGAACGAGAGCGAGCGAAGAGAAAAGCGAGATCACCCTTGCCCGCCGCGCAGCCCCACTTCCAGTTCGAAGAGCGCTACCCGTTCTTCAACAAGCGGCCCCTCGACATCGAGGACCTCGAGTACATCTGCGAGCGTGAATCGATCACGCTGAGCTACCGCAAGCTCAACGTGCACGGATTGTACGTGCGGGTGCACGACGTCCCGACCATCTTCATCGACGAGACGCTCACGCCGAACCAGCGGGTGTTCGCGCTGCTGCACGAGCTCGGGCACCACTTCCTGCACCCGAATCTGAACAAGAACTACCTGAAGGACATCTTCTTTCCCTACGTGGAAATCGAGCAACAGGCGAACGACGTGGCGCTGATCGGCATCGCGCCCGATCCGCTGCTCGAGCCGATCCACCGCCAGCATCGGCTCTCGCCGGGACAGCTCATGCGGCGCTTCCCGGTGTTCACCGAGCTCAACCGGCTTTCGGCCAACACCAAGCTCCATCCGATCCATTTCCTGCGCCGCCGCATCGAGCTGTTCCACGAGCGGCGCAGCGAGCCGCATCTCGATTTCCTGGGCCAGCTGCAACGCCGCGCCAAGCGGCTCGCGACGCGCCACCGCAAGGCCATCACCGCGGAGCACGTGCAGCGCGGCGTGAGCGAGGTCGAGGCGGTGCTGAAGTGGGGCGACCCCGAGAAGGTGCTGACGCGCAGGCGCAGCGGCGCGACCGTCTCGAAGTGGCTCTACACCAAGCTCGACGAGCACGGTGACGGCGTGCGCCAGCGGCTCTTCTTCCGCGACGGCGTCCTGGTCGGCGCGCGGCTCTAACCGCGCAGTTTCCGCGTCCAATCCGCGGCCCGGACCCTCGGCGTCCGGCGCCAATCCTTCGTCAGGAACCGTCAACGGTTTGTCGCGAGCGAGACAATTTGCATGGCTCGAGCAACCTCGCTCCCACGCGATCCCGTGCTGGTCTTCGACCTGTGGGACACTCTCGTCTACAACGACCAACGCCCCCGGCCGTTCGACGAGCTGGTGATGGGCTTCGGGCTCGACCCGTCCGACCCTGCGGCGCGGGTCCAGGTCGAGGTGCCGTTCTCGACGCAACGCTTCACGGGCATCCATGAAGCGCTCGATCACCTGGAGCAGGTGCTGTCCCGGCCGTTCGCGGGCCGGGCGGCCTTCGAACGGCGCTGGGAAGAGGCGGATCGGACCGCGCAGCTCTACGACGACGCCCTGCCCGCGCTCGACGCTCTCACGGCACGGTTTCGGACCGCGCTGCTCAGCAACACCCAGTCGTTCGGGCTGGAGCGAATCCAGGCCCTCGGCGTCTTCGACCGGTTCGAGCTCAAGGTGCTGTCCTGCGAGCACGGCCTCGCGAAGCCCGATCCAGCGTTCTTCGCCATCCCGGCCCGCGAGCTCGGGGTTCCCGCCGAGCGGCTGGTGATGATCGGCGACAGCACCAGCCGCGACACCGGCCCCGCACGCGCCGCCGGCTACGGCGGCACGATCCTGATCGACCGCGCGCCCGAGAAGCACGGTGCGCGCCCTCGAACCGAGACGGTGGTCCGCGACCTTCGCGAAATTCCGGCGCTGCTCGACTTCGCGTGATCGAGCGCCGGCGTCCGCGCTCGTCGCAGAGTTTGTGAATCGATCTGCGCCCGTGCCCGTTGCGGCTGTGGGTCGATGCAGAAGCACCGCGCCACAGGCGCGCGGCGAGCGCAGCGAGCCGACTTGGGAGTGGGCCCCTGAAAAAAATTCACCCGTTGGGGTGCGGGGTCTTCGCAAGACCCCGTAGATACGTTCGGGGTGGGGGGCTGGAACAGCCCCCCGGGAAACTCACCGCCGCTCGCCGCGCGACGGCGTCAGCTCGATCACGCTGCCGCTCGCGACCAGCGGGCTGCCCGTGACCAGCCACGCGATGGCCCGCGCCACGTCGTCGGGCACCATCACGTCGACCGCGTCCGGAATGCTCTCCGCGAGCATCCGCGTCGCGACCGAGCCCGGGCACACGCCATACACGCGCACGTCCAGACGGCGTGCCTCGAGCGCCAGCACCTCGGTGAAACCGAGCAGGCCCGACTTGGACGCCACGTAAGCCGCCATTCCCTCGAACTTCTCGAAGCCGGGCCGCCCGCCTACGCTCGACACGTTCACGATCACTCCGGAGCGCCGCGCCAGATGCGGCAGCGCCGCCCGCGACACCAGGAACGCGCCCGTGAGGTTGGTCGCGAGCACGTCGCTCCACTGCGCGAGCGCCAGCTTCTCGACCCGCTCCAGCGCGTTGACGCCGGCGTTGTTGACCACGATGTCGAGCCCGCCGAGATCGCTCGCGATGCGTCCCACCACCGCCTCGACCTGCTCCTCGCTGCGCACGTCGAGCACGTAAGCCCGCGCGTCGCCACCCAGCTCGGCGATCGCCGAGACGGCGGCCTCGAGCTGGTCCGCGCTGCGCGCCGCGCACGCGACCCGCGCCCCGCGCATCGCCAGCTCCTCCGCGGTGGCGCGGCCGATGCCCCGCCCGGCGCCGGTGACCAGCGCCACGTCGCCGTCGAGGGTCTTCTTCCAGGTGCGCGTCACGGCTGGTCTCGGCTCTGGGGCGCCGATCCGAGCAGCGCGTTCCAGCGCGCTCGCTCCGCGGGCTCATCGTGGAAAGCGCCGGTCAGGAACTCGCTCACCGCGCGGATTCCCGGCTTGCGGGTCGCGCGTCCCTCGACACAGAGCTGCGTCGCTTCGATGCGGCAAGCGGCGCCGCGCGCGTGCAGGCGCTCGGTCAGCGCGTTCGCGATCGAACGTGCCAGCCGTTCCTGGCTCTGCAGGCGGCAGGCGTATCCGTCCACCAGGCGAGCGATGGAGGAAAGTCCGGTGAGCTGACCCAGCGGCAGGTACCCGACGTGCGCCACGCCGTGGAACGGCACCATGTGGTGCGCGCACAGCGACACGAACGGTACGTCGCGCAGCATCACCAGCTCGCCAGCGGCCGACTCGAGCTCGACCTTCAGGAAATCGCGCGGGTCGCTCGCATAGCCGCGCAGCAGGTCGTCGCGATACGCGGACACCACCGCGCCGGCGCTCGCCACCGCATCGACCTCGCCCGCCGGAAGCTCGAGAGCCTCGAGAAACTCCTGAAAGGCGCGGCGAGCGCGCTCGTCGTCCATCGGCGCGGCATTCTATCTTTCGGCCGGAGCGAGCGATAGCTTTCCCGGCCATGACCGCAAGCGGAGTGCGCGTCGCGCTCGAAGGAGTGAGGCGCGTGTATCCGGAGGGTCCGGGCGGCGAGCCGCGAGTCGCGATCGATCACGTCGACGTGACCATCGAGGCCGGCGAGCTCGTGGCGCTGGTCGGACCGTCGGGCTGCGGCAAGTCGACACTGCTCCGGATGGTGGCTGGGCTCGACCAGCCCACCACCGGGCGCGTGGTGCTGGGCACCGATCACACCGCCGCGGTGCTGCGCGAGGAGCGCGATCGCAACGCCGCGATCGGCTACGTGTTCCAGGACCCGACGCTCATGCCGTGGCGCTCGGTGAGCGACAACGTGGCGCTGCCGCTCGAGATCGCGGGGATCGCCCGCTCCGAGCGGCTGGCGGCGGCCGAGGAGGCGCTCGCGGCCGTCGGTTTGCGGGGCGAAGGATCGCAGTATCCCAATCAGCTCTCGGGCGGTATGCGCATGCGGGTGTCGATCGCCCGCGCGCTGGTCGCGCATCCGCGCATCCTGCTCATGGACGAGCCATTCGCAGCGGTCGACGAGATCACCCGGCAAGCGCTCGACCAGCAGCTTCGCGAGCTGTGGGAGCGCACGCCGATGACACTGCTCTTCGTGACTCACTCGGTGGCCGAGGCGGTGTACCTGGCCGGGCGGGTGCTGGTGCTCAGCGCCAGGCCCGCGCGCCTGGCGGCGGACCTCGAGATGGATCTGTCGCGCCTGCGACGGCCCGCCGTCCGCTCCGAGCCGCGCTACGCGCGCGAGGTCGGACGTGTTCAAGCCGCACTTTCGGACCAGCTGCGGCCAGGCTGACTCTCGATGAAACGCTTCTCGCTACGTGCGTTCGGGCCGCCGGCGGCGCTCTTCGTGGTCACCATCGGGGCACTCGAATTCGCTCTTCGCGAGCTCGACCTCGACCCCGCGCACCGCATGCTGTTGCCTCTGCCGAGCAGCGTGCTGCAGGAATGCTGGGATGCGCGCGGCGAGCTCGCGATGCGCACCCTGATGACCGGCGCGGCGGCGTTCCTGGGGTTCGCGGCGAGCGTCTCGATCGGCATTTCCGCGGCGATCGCGCTCGCGGCTCTGCCGTGGGCGCGGCGCGCGTTCTACCCGTACATGATCTTCTTCCAGACCGTGCCAATCGTCGCGCTGGCGCCGATCCTGGTGGTGCTCCTGGGCGCCGGGCTCAAGCCGGTGGCGGCGTCGGCGTGCATCGTCTCGGTGTTTCCGGTCATCGCCAACACGCTCAACGGACTGCTCTCCACCGAGCCCGCGCTGCTCGACCTCTTCCGGCTCTACGGAGCGAGCCGCAGCTTCACCTTCCTGCGGCTGCGGCTTCCGGCGGCACTGCCGGACATCATCACGGGGCTGCGCGTGGCCGCCGGGCTCGCGGTGATCGGCGCCATCGTCGGCGATTTCGTGGCGGGCGCCACGCACTGGACGGGAGGCGGCCTCGGGCTCTCGATGGCGGAAGGCCTGCGGCTCTTCAAGACCGCGCGGGTCTACGCCTCGGTCTTGCTCGCGTGCCTGCTCGGCCTGGCGATGTTCGGTCTGGTGAACGGGGTGGGCTGGCTGCTGTTGCGGCGCTGGCACGCTTCCCAGACCAACATGTAGTAGCCTTCGCCTTTCCGCATGAAATGGAAGGCACTGCCATGAAGAGCGCAACCCATCGCCGCGCAACCGGACTCGTGGTGGCGGCCGCGTTCGCCGCGGCGGGTCTGGCGCTCGGGCTGGGGCCGGCATCGACGCGTGCGGCGGCCGCCGATCCCGCGCCCGTGACGCTCGGCCTCGACTGGGTGCCCGAGCCCGAGTTCGGGGGCTTTTACGCCGCGCAGCTCAAGGATCTCTACGCCAAGCGCGGTCTCGCGGTGCAACTGAGGCCGGGCGGGCCCGGCGTGCCGACGGTGCAGGAGGTTGGGCTGGGACGGCTCGAGTACGGCATCGCCGAAGCCACCGAGGTGGTGCTGGGCCGCGCCGCGGGTCTCGACATCGTGGGCATCTTCGCCGTCTACCAGACCTCGCCGCGCGCGATCATGGCGCGGAAGGAAATCGGCGCCTCGAGCCTCGCCGATCTCTTCGGCAAGACCGCGAGCCTGGCCGTGGAGCCGGGCAGCGTCTTCGCGAAATACCTGCAGCAGCGCTTCGGCGGCGGCAAGATCTCGGTCGTGCCGATGGCGGGCGCGATGGAGCGCTTCCTCACCGAAAAGGATTTCGCGATGCAGGCGTTCGCCACCTCCGAGCCGATCCTGGCGCGGCACCGCGGCGCCGACCCGCAAGTGCTGATGCTCTCCGACGTCGGCTTCAACCCGTACATGACGGTGGTCATCACCAACGGCAAACGCTGGCGCGCCGCGCCGAAGGAAGTGCGCTCGTTGGTGGGCGCGGTGCGCGACGGCTGGAAGGCCTACCTGGCCGATCCGGCGCCCGCCAACGAGGCGATGCACGCGCTCAACACCGCGATGGATCCCCAGACGTTCGCCGACTCGGCGAAGGCGCAAGCCCCGCTGGTGATCGGCGGCGAGGGGCCCTCGGGGCTGGGCCGCATGAGCCTCGATCGCTGGAAGACCGTCGTGGCACAGCTCGTCGAGCTCGGTCTCGTCGAAGGCACCAAGGTGCCGAAGCCCGAAGACTGCTTCGTCGACGCTCTGCCGATGGAGTGACACCCCGCTCGGCGAAGCTCGTCGTCAGGTGTTCGCAGGCGCCGGCTTGGCGACGCGTCTCTGGAATGCTTCGAGGGCGTTGCGGGCCGCGGTGCGAACGCTGTCGGCGGGATCGTCGAGGGCGGCGCGCATCCGAGCCGGGATCACGCCCGGGGCGGTGAGCCGCGAGAGCGACCAGATGGCCGCGATCCGGACTCGCGGGTCGGCGTCATCGAAGGCCCTTTCCAGCGCGACCGCGCTCGTGGCGTCGTCGGTCCGGCGGCCCAGGCTCCAGGCGGCTTCGGTCCGTGCGCGCGGGGTGCCGCTCTCGAGATCGCGGAGCAACACGTCGGTCGCGAGGCTGTCGGCGAGGGTTCCTTCGCGCTGACCGGCGCCGCCGCGAGCCGCGAGCCACTCGGTCCAGTCTCGGTCGTCATCGCACGGCCGATCGGGCACGGAAGGCGAAACGCTGCGGACCTGGGCCCGCAGCTGCAGGCCGGCTTCCGCGCACGCATCGTCGGCCTGGATCACCCACGACCTGAGCGCGGCACAGTCGTCGAACGCCTCCGCGCCGATCGCCGGGGCGTCCGCAGCGGCAGGAGCCATTCCATGGCCACATGCGCGGGGACCGTCGTGAATCACCCCGATCGCCGCGGCGGCGCCGCCGCCCTCTTTCGAGCTCGTGGCGCGGCCAGCGGCGACCCGGAGCAGCGGGTGGATCCGGTCGACGTTCTCCGGGTCGGCTTCCGCTCGTCCACCTTGCGTCCCCACCCAGATCACGTGACCGGCGCGCCGATCGCCGAGAGCGCGCAGCAAGATCGCGTTCACGCGGCGGCACCACACCAGCCGAGCCCACGGGTTACCGCCGTCGGCGGCCGGATCGTGCTTTGCTCCCGGCCACTCCCAGTAGGGCGGCGCCCCTTCGCCGATGGCGCCCGTCGCGCCGGCCATCGCGATCGCGGCGAGCGCCACCGCAGCGACTCCGCTAGCTCGCGGCGCCAACCGCGGCAGCAGTGGCCGCCACGAGCAGGCCGGCCAGCCCCATCCCAAGCCCGCAAGCAAGAACGCGGGGATCAGCGCCGGAACGAAGAATCGACCCAGCTCGGCTTCCTGGAAGCCCGGGCTGCGAACCACGACCAAACCCGTGAAAAGAGCCCAGAAGGCGAGCGACACCAGGCAACAGGCCATGATCGCGAGGCTCTCATCGGCTTCCCGGTCGACGTCGTGCCGCCGCGCCAGCGCGCAGATCCCGATCGAGACTCCCAGCGCGAGCCCGACGCGCAGCACAAGCGCCGGATGCGTCTCCATGGCGAGCCCGGCGAGCAGGCTCCGGCCGGCCTCGCCCTCGGTGCCGGCGAACGTTCCGCCTCCCGCGAGTCCCACGATGGCGCGCAGCTCGCGGAAACCGTGCGACGCATCCACCGCGAGCCAAGTGACGTACGTGACGCCGATTCCCAACGCATAGCCGAGCCAGCCGGTCCAGCGCAGCGGGCGGCGCGCAAGCCACGCGCCGAGCGGCAGCACCGGCAGGTACGCGACCGCGATCGCGTGCGACTGGGTCGCGAAACCCACCGCGAGACCTGCTCCCAGCGGGAACCGCGAGCGGCGCTCCACGGCGCGTACGCTCACCAGGAACGCCAGCACACACAACGCCGGCAGCGCTCCGTCGTGGCGGATCTGTACCGCGGATTCGAGAATCGCCGGATTGAGCGCGAAGAAGAGCCCCGCGAGCACCCCGGCGACGGGGCCGAAGCGCGCCGCGCCGAAGAGCACCAGCACCGCGCCCGCAACCGCGGTGAGAAAACCGAACCACACCCCGATCGCGCCGATCGACCGGCCCGTCCACACCGCGGGAACGGCGAGATCCGCCGCCAGCGGACCGAGATGGATGCCCTGGTTCGCCACCACGTTTCCGACCAGCGGCTGCTCACGGCCTTCGGCGATGTCGAGCACCCGCTCGACCCACGACGCCCCGTCGAACGTGAGCAGCAGCCGGTCGTCGCGGAGGCCCGTGCGGGCCAAGGTCAAGGCGAACACACCGGCGGCGGCCGCGACCACCAGCCAGCGAGAGTGCCGCGCGGACGCGCTCACGGCTGGAGCCACGCGTCGATCCATGCGGCCGACCAGCCGAACGCCGACTCGTCGCTCGGATTCGTTTCGAGGATGAGCGTGGTGGCGCCGCTCACGTCCGCGGTGAACGGCGCGGATGTGGCGCCCGCGCCGATCGACGCCGCGCCCACCTCGCGCAGATCGGAGAGCATGCGGAACTGCACGGTGGGGGGCGCGCCGCCGTCGCCCGGGTCCGCCGTGACGGCTCCCACTCGGGGCGTGAGCCTGAGCGACCTGAACCGGCCGTCGAGCCAGTAGACGAGCCGGGTGAACGGGGGAGCCGCGATCTCGCCCGCCGCCGCCGGTTGCACGGCCGCTGCGGGCGGCGGGTACTGCGCGTCGCACGCGACCGGCAGCGCAGCGAGATCGACCGCGCTCGCCCCCGGGCTCACCGCCGAGGTCTGCTGCTGGATTCGATCGAGGACGGCGGGTGGCGCCAAGGCCATCCCGCACAGCAGCGCGATCCGCTGGCGGCCATCCGCCTCGGCCCAGGTGGGGACCGGCCCGGGTGGTGTCGTGGTCGGCACCAGACCGCGCACGGCGAGCTCGTGCGCGACGAACCGCGCCAGCAGGTTGAATCCCAGCGAGTTGGGATGGATGTCGTCGCCCGGCCCGACCTTCACCATGTCGATCGGAAGCGAGCTCAAGATGGGGCGCGGATCGAGAACGGCCATCCCTTCCTTCTCGATCGCGGAGCGCATCGATTCGCGCTCGGCACGCTGCAGCTCGCTCTCCTCCTGGACCAATCGCGGCAGCAGCAACGCGATCACGCCCGCGTGGAGCTTCCGCGAGGAATGCGCGATGTCGCGAATCGCGCGATCGAAATCGGACTCGGGATCGATGGTCCGCACCCGATCGATCCAGCCCGCGGAGTGCAGCCGGGGCACCACGCTCGCAAGCAGCCTGCGCATCACCAGCGATCGAGTGCCTAGCTCTTCGAGCAGCGATCCCACGATTCCGTCCGGAACGACCACCAGCGACGGCTTCCAGCTCACCGCGTCGTATCCGCCATCGCTCTTCCGGATCAGTCGCATGGGGGAGTCGCGGTCGTTCGCCGTCACCATCAGCACCACCAGGTCCGGCTCGAACGGCGCCACCACCGTCGAGAGGAACGCGGCCTCCTGCGCCGTGTTGTAGCCACCGACACCGGCGTTCATCACGCGAAGCCGCCGCCCCTCGGGCAGGTAGGGAGCGAGCACCGTCTCGAGCTGTGTCTCGAACGTCTGCTCGTTGGGTACTCCGAACCCGAAAGCGACCGAGTCGCCGAGTGCCGCGATCCGTAGCTCTCCGGCCGCCTTCGCGAGAGGCAGCTCGTCGCCGCGCAAGCCGAGTGAATTGATCCGGTAGAAGGGCGCGCGAAAGGCGCCGGGCCTCGGGATGTACGCGCGCACGTCCGGAACCGGATCGTGGAGCGCCTCGTGAAAGTCCAGCGCCACGTCCATGCGGGTCGCGATGGGCCGCGGCGCACGGCGCAAGGCCCACTCGGTGGCGCCCAGAGCGGCCGTGAGGAGGACGACCAGCGCCAGCGCACGGACCAGGCGAATACGAGGAGCGTGCACCGCGCGCGGGCCGGACATCGGCGCGGCGTTCTCCGAGCTGCCAGGAGCCGCCGGGGTCGCCGTCACGTCCTCAGTACGCGCGCTGCCGCACTTCGAGGTTGCTGCGGCGCGAATCGACCTCGTGGATGCCCTCGGGCAGTGGGGCCTGCGGCGCGAGCCGCACGTCGACGTTGCCGTCGCGGATCAGAGCCTGGGCGCGAGGTCCGTAGCGGTTTCCGTCGCGCTCGAGGTAGCTGGCGACGTCGTCGACCACCGCGAGCGTGTACCAGGGTGTCGAGCGCGATCTCCCCGAGCCGTCCACGACACCCACGCGGTAGCGGATCCGCCCCGCGCCCTCGGCCGTCGCCGCGCTGAGCGCGCCCGCGAACACGTCGCCGCTCACACGCGCGAGCGCGGTCCGACGCGGCGTCTCGCAGGTGGCCCGGTCGTCCGCGGCGCCGCAATGGTCCACCGTCACCCGCCCGTCGCGATCGCCCGCGACCCGCACGTAGAGCGTCACCTCTCCGCCCTTCACGATCACCAGCGGCGGCACGTGCTCGATCCCCGACGTCGCTCCGGACGGCAGCTCGATGCGCGCCACTTCCGGCGCCGCGCCGCGGGCGTGGCGAAGCTCCTCGAGCTTGAGCATCAGCGGGCGCGGCGCCTCGAGCGGATCGAGCCGTGCGTCGGGATCGAGCGCCAGAAGCTGCTCCAGGTGCGCGATCGCCTTCTCGCCGTGTCCGGCTTGCTGCTCGGCGATCGCGAGATAGCGGTGCAGGGTCGCGATCTCGCCGCGCAGCGTGCGGACACGATCTCGATCCGCGTCCGGATCTTTCTCGAGCACGTAGAGCTCGCCGGCTCGTTTCGCGAGCGGCTCGGTGAAGGCCTCCACCGCGCCGCCGGCGTCGCCGCCCGTGAGCAGCATCATGCCGCGGTGGTAGTCGGGATCGTCGAGCTCGGCTCGCGCGGGCGACGCCAGCCCCGCGCAGACCAGCGCGGCCGCCAGCGCGAGCGTCACGCGACGGCCTCGCGTCACCGCTCCTCCACGTCGAACTTCTGGGTGGTGAGGTTCTCGCCATCGTAGTCGACGCTGACCTTCCACTCACCTGGCAGCCACGCGGCGGGCGCGCCGGCGATCGGCATGCCCGCGGACACCGTCGCATGCGGACGGAATGCTCCGTCTGGATCGAGCGCCACCGGGCCGCTGTCGAGGTAGAGGTTCCCCTCCGGGTCGTACCAGCGGAAGCGAACGGTGTGCGGGTGTGCGAGATCGTCGAGCTTGAGCCACACCACCGCGCGCGCATCGTGGGTGGTGAACGTGCTGCCGATCTGGACCGGGCTCGACAGCGCATCGGCGGTCACGTCGTGACACACGACCAGCCGGTCAAGGCGCGTCGCGAGCACCCCGGACGAGCAGCCGGCGCACGCCGCCGGCAGCGCGAGCCAGCCAACGAGCCGGCCAAGTCCCAGCGACGATCGTTTCGGCACGGGTGATTGACGCCCGCACGCGGGCCAAGTAGTGGAGCCCCGAAAGGAACGGCTCATGAACCTATCTTCCCGGTACCGGCGCGTCTTGTCGTGCGGTTCGTGGTGCGCTCTCGTCGTGGGACTCGCGGCCGGCGCGTGCTCGAAGCCGTCGCCGCTCCGTCAGACGATGCACGAGGCGGGCACCGCGTGGGACACGCTGCAGAAGCTCGTCGACAAGAAAGGCCCCGCGGGTGGCGTCGGCTACGCCGCGCAGATCGGCCAGCTGCTCACCAGCGACGCCATCACCGGCTCCGAGATGTACAAGACCAACGAGGCTTACCGCGACCTGAACGGCCAGACCATCGACGAGCTCGGCGTGCTGGAAAAGGCCATGGCGGCGGGCTCGGCGGCCGGGACCACCGGTGCCATCGCCGACACCAAGGCCCTCTGCGAGCGCTGCCACAGCCAGAGCTGGAGCAAGTGAGGACGCTCGATGCAGCAATACCTGGATCTGGTTCGCGAGGTGCTGGCGCGCGGCACGCGCAAGGAGAACCGCACCGGCGTCGACACGATCTCCACGTTCAACGTGAACTACGAGATCGACCTGGCGCGCGGCTTTCCGCTGCTCACCACCAAGGAAATCTCCTGGAAGAACATCGTCGTCGAGAACCTGTGGTTTCTCTCGGGTGACACCCGCATCTCGCTGCTCAAGAAGCACGGCTGCAAGTTCTGGGATCCGTGGGCCGACGACGAAGGTCTGGTGCCGAGCGCGTACGGAAATTTCTGGCGCCACTTCCCGATCCACGAGAGCGGGCCCGACGGACCGCGCGCGACGTTCCGCGACCAGATCGCGTGGGTGCTGGCCGAGATCGCGCGCAACCCCATGAGCCGCCGGCTGGTGGTGACCGCGTGGGCGCCGGGAAACGCGCACACCAGCGCGCTGCCGCCCTGCCACTGCCTGTGGATCCTCAACGTGCAGCTCGACGAGCGCGGCGAGCCGTTGCTGTGCCTGCACCTGACCCAGCGCAGCTGCGACGTGGCGCTCGGCGTTCCTTACAACATCGCCGGCTATGCGTTCCTGCTGCAGCTCATCGCGCATTTCACGGGCATTCGCCCGGGAATCTTCGCGCACACCCTGGTCGACGCGCACGTCTACACGAGGAAGCCCGACGGCTCGATGGCGGACTACGACCACGTGCCCGGCCTCGAGGAGCAGCTCGCCCGCGCGCCGCGCGCGCTGCCCAGACTCACGATCTCGCCGTCGATCCGCTCGCTGGGCGACGTCGAGGCGCTCCTGAACGAGGACACCGGGACGATCCTCTCCCACTTCGAGCTCACCGGCTACGACCCGCACCCGCCCATCAAGTTCAAGGTCGCGGTGTGAGCGCGGGACCGTGACTGCGTTCGACGAGCTGCTCGGCCGCCCCGACCTGCGCGCGATCATCGTCGCCGTGTCGCCGGAGCGCGCGATCGGCCTCGACGGGCGTCTTCCCTGGCACTACTCGGCCGATCTGAAGCGCTTCAAGCGCCTCACGATGGGCTCCACGATCGTCATGGGGCGCCTCACCTGGGAGTCGATCGGTGCCAAGCCGCTGCCCGGACGGCGCAGCGTGGTGGTCACGAGCCGCGCGCTCTCCGGAGTCGAGTGTCATCCGAGCCTCGACGCGGCACTGGCCGAAGTCGACGGACCGGTGTGGTTCATCGGTGGAGCGCGGCTCTACGCCGATGCGCTCGAGCGCGCGAACCTGATCGACGTCACCTACGTTCCCGATTCCGTGACCGACCCTCGCGCCGTGCATTTCCCGCCCATCGACGAGCGCGATTGGGAGCCGGGACCGCTCGAATCCCACGACGACCCGGCCCTTCAGGTGCGGCGCTACTGCCGCCGTCCCATCGCCAGCGGAAGCTGACGACATACGCGGCCGGGGAACCCTGGCCAGCCGCGCCGATTCGGCCTATGAAAAGCGCCGGCCAGGGCGACGCTCTCCCGGATGGCCCGGCAACCCCGCGGAAAATGCTCATGACGGATCGGCCGTCCGGAACCGTCACGTTCCTCTTCACCGACATCGAGGGGAGCACCCAGCTCTGGGAGAACCGCTCCGACTGGATGGCGAAGGCACACGCACGCCACGAGTCGATCCTCCGCGACGCGTTCGCGGCGCACGGCGGCTACCCCTACAAGATGATCGGCGACGCGTTCCAGGTCGCGTTCTCGTCGGCACCTAGCGCCGTGGCCGCGGCCATCGACGCTCAGCGTGCGCTCGCCGCGGAACCCTGGGGCGACGCCGAGATCCGTGTGCGGATGGCGCTCCACTCGGGCGAGACCGAGGAGCGAGACGACGATTACGTCGGACCGCTCCTCAATCGCGCCGCCCGGTTGATGAGCGCCGGCCACGGCGGACAGGTGCTGCTCTCGCAGACCACCTACGACCTGGTGCGCGATCGGCTCTCGCCGGCCGTCGGCCTGCGCGACCTCGGCGAGCGCCGGCTGCGCGACCTGAATCGACCGGAGCGGGTTCATCAGGTCGTCGTGCCCGGGCTTCCGCAGGATTTCCCGCCGCTCAAGACTCTCGACGCGCTACCCAACAACCTGCCCGTCCAGCTCACGCACTTCATCGGCCGCGAAAGGCCAATGGCCGAGATCGCGCAACTGCTGGCGCGCTCGCGTCTCGTGACCCTCACGGGCTCGGGCGGATCGGGAAAGACACGGCTGGCGCTGCAGCTCGGCGGCGAGCTGCTCGACACGTTCGCCCACGGGGTCTGGTTCGTCGGCCTGGCGCCGATCGCCGACGAGCGGGGCGTGCCGCAAGCGGTGGCGACCGCTCTCGGCATCCAGGAGATCGCGGGGCGCCCCGTTCTCGAAGCGGTGACGGCGCGCATCGCGGACGAGGAGCGCCTCGTCATCCTCGACAATTGCGAGCACCTGATGCGGGCGTCGGCCGAGACCGTCTCGAGCCTGTTGCGAGCGAGCCCCCGCTCGAAAGTGCTGGTGACGAGCCGCGAGCCACTCCGGATCGCCGGCGAGTCCACGTACCGGGTGCCGTCTCTCGAGACTCCCGAGCCGCGCGACGGACCGACCGCGGCGACGCTCGCGCAATCCGAGGCCGTGCGGCTCTTCGCCGACCGCGCGGCGAGCGTCTCGTCGTCGTTCGTGCTGACCGACACGAACGTCCCGATCGTCGCCGAGATCTGCCGGCGGCTCGACGGCATTCCGCTCGCCATCGAGCTGGCCGCCGCGCGCGTGGCCACGCTCTCGCTGGACAAGATCGCCGAGCGGCTGAGCGACCGGTTCCGGTTGCTCGCGCGCGGCGACCGCCTGGCTCTGCCGCGCCAGCAGACCCTGCGGGCACTCATCGACTGGAGCCACGAGCTCTTGACCGAGCCGGAGCGCGTGCTGCTGCGCCGGCTCGCGGCGTTTGCGGGCGGCTGGTCGCTCGACTCCACCGAGGCCGTGTGCGCGGGCGGCGACGTGGACGAGGCCGACGTGCTCGATCTGCTCGCGAACCTGGTCGAGAAGTCCCTGGTCGTGCTCGAGCCCGGCGGCGAGCGCTACCGGCTCCTCGAAACGATCCGCGAGTACGCGCTCGAGCGGTTGCGAGCCGCGGGGGAAGAATCCGAGGTCCGTGAGCGTCACCTCGCTCGTTACCTGGCGCTCGCGGAGCGAGCGACGGGCACGGCCGGCGCCGGGGGGGACACCGAGGAGGCGTGGCTCGCGGTCGACATCGACTACGAGAACCTCATGGCGGTGCACACGTGGTGCGAAGCACCGGGCCACGCCGAGCAAGGCCTGCGCTTGGTGGTGGCGCTGGGGCACTACTGGCGACACCGCGGACTCCTCGATCAGGGTCAGCATCTCACGCTCCAGGCTCTCGCCCGCCCGGGCGCCGAGGGCCGCACTCCACTCCGCTGCAAGGCGCTCTACGAGCTCGCGCGGCTCACCTTCTCCATGGGGCGCTACACCGAAGCCGAGGAGGCGACCCGGGGAAGCCTCGAGATCGCACGCGAGATCGGCGCCGACGACAGCGCTTCCCTGGCGCTTCGTTACCTCGGCGGGTTCGAGTTGCTGCGCGGAAACCCCGCGGTCGCGGTGGCCCATTGCGCGGAGGCGATCGCGATCGCGCGCGGCCTCACCGATCGCATGCCGCTCTACGCGGCCCTCCAGAGCATGGCCGAGCTTCACCGGCACGCCGGCGATCTCGACCTCGCCGAGCCGCTCTACGAGGAAGTCCTGGTCTTCAACCGGGCGATCCGCGATCCGGCGAGCATATCCATCCAGCTCCTCAACCTCGCCATGCTCCACGTGACCCGCGGCACACCCGACCGTGCCATCGATCGGATCGACGAAGCGGTGACGATCGCGGTGAAGGCCGGTCTCAAGATGGCGTGTCAGGTGGCGCTCGACACCTGCGCGGGGCTGGCCGCGGCCCGGGCCGAGTGGGCGGTTGCCGCGCGGCTCTACGGCGCATCCGCGAGCGAGCACGCACGCACCAACTTCCAGCTCGACCCGACGGACGACGCCTTCCTGGCGCCGCTGGTCGCGCGTGCTCGAGGGGCGCTCGGGGAAGCGGTATTCGCCTCGCTCGAGGCCGAGGGGCGGAACCTCGCCTACGAAGACGCGCTCGCCGAAGCGCGGCGCTGGGTGGCGGGACTGCGACGGTCGCCCGGCGGCTGACAATCGGCCGGATCTGGCCACATGCCCCCGTTCGGCCTATGACGTGAGCCTCCGCCGCGCGGGCACGCTCATGGATCGGCCTTCCGGCACCGTCACCTTCCTCTTCACGGACATCGAAGGGAGCACCCAGCTCTGGGAGACCCGCGCCGGTGGATGGAGAAGGCGCACGCGCGCCAGGAAGCGATCCTCCGCGAGGCGTTCGCGACGCACGGCGGCTACCCGTACAAGATGATCGGCGACGCGTTCCAAGTGGCCTTCGCATCCGCTCCCGCGGCGGTCGCGGCGGCGATCGACGCCCAGCGAGCGCTGCACGCCGAACCGTGGGGTGACAGCGCCATCCGCGTGCGCATGGCGCTCCACACCGGCGAGACCGAGGAGCGCGGTGACGACTACGTGGGACCGCTGCTCAACCGCGTGGCGCGGCTCATGAGCGCCGGCCACGGCGGCCAGGTGCTGCTCTCGCAGAGCACCGCCGAGCTGGCGCGCGACCGACTGCCGGCGGGCGTCGAGCTGCGCGACCTCGGTGAGCGGCGGCTGCGCGATCTCAATCGACCCGAGCGGATCCATCAGCTCGCGGTGGCCGGTCTCGCGCATGAATTCCCGGCCCTCAAGACGCTCGACGCGCTCCCCAACAACCTGCCCGTCCAGGTCACCGACTTCATCGGCCGCGAGCAGCCGATGACGGAGGTGGCACAGGCGCTGGCGCGAGCGCGCCTGGTGACCCTCACCGGCGCGGGCGGCTCCGGCAAGACGCGGCTCGCGTTGCAGGTGGGTGGCGAGCTGCTGGAGCGTTTCCCGAACGGGGTGTGGTTCGTGGAGCTGGCGCCGGTCGCGGACGAGTACCAGGTGCCGCAGGCGGTCGCCACCGCGCTGGGCGTTCCCGAGACGGCTGGACGCTCCGTCGTCGAGACGCTGGCGGCGCGAATGGCGAACGAGGAGCGGCTCGTGGTCCTCGACAACTGCGAGCACCTGGTGCGAGCGGCGGCGGAGCTGGTCTCGGCGTTGCTGCGCGCGAGCTCTCGCTCGCGCTTCCTCGCCACCAGCCGCGAGCCGCTTCGCATCGCGGGCGAGGTCACGTACGCCATCCCGCCGCTCGCCGTGCCCGATCCCGCCGCCGGCGCGAACCTGACGTCGCTCGCGGCCTCCGAG
>CAZYWA010000124.1:0-17185 GCA_964650975.1 uncultured bacterium | reverse complement strand
AAGCCTTTGGGGGTCAGTTCCGCCGGCGCCGTTGCGCGGGTGAAGCGGCTCTTCCGCGTGCCGGAGACCCACGACGTGCTGTTCCTGCAAGGTGGCGCGTCCGGGCAGTTCGCGCAGGTGCCGCTCAACTTCCTCGGCAAGGACCAGAGCGCCGCGTACGTGCTCTCCGGCGCGTGGTCGAAGAAGGCGCTGGAGGAGGCCAAGCGGCTGGGACGCGCGGTCTCGATCGCGAGCAGCGAGGACAAGAATTTCTCCGAGCTGCCGTCGCTCGACGGCGTGGCCGTGCCCGCCGACGCGGCCTATGTCCACACCACCTCGAACAACACCATCTACGGCACGCAATGGTCGGCGCTGCCCGAATTCGCCGGGCACCGCCACGTGTGCGACATGTCGTCCGACATCTTCTCGCGGCCCATCGACGCGGCGAAGTTCGCGCTCATCTACGCCGGCGCGCAGAAGAACGCCGGGCCGTCGGGCGTCACGATCGTGATCGTGGAGAAGGCGTGGATGGCGTCCGCGCCCAAGACCATTCCCACGATCTGGCGCTACCAGACCCATGCCGACAACCAGTCGCTCTACAACACGCCGCCCACGCTGGGCGTTTATCTCGTCGGGCTCACGCTGGCGTGGATCGAGGAGCAGGGCGGAATGCCGGCGATCGAGAAGGCGAACGAGGCCAAGGCCAAGCTGCTCTACGACGCGATCGACGGCTCGGGCGGGTTCTATCGCGGCAGCGTCACCAACCCCGCGCACCGCTCGCGGATGAACGTGACCTTCCTGCTGCCGAACGAGGACCTGGAGAAGAAGTTCGCGAAGCAGGCCGAGGCCGCGGGGCTCATCGGCCTCAAGGGCCACCGCTCGGTGGGCGGCATGCGCGCCTCGATCTACAACGCGATGCCGCTCGCCGGCGTGCAGCGCCTCGTGACGCTGATGGAGAGCTTCCGCAAGTCGGCCTGATGCGCCAGGCCCGCGGTCACTGCCCGAGCACGTAGTCCCAGACGTCCTTGTAGACGGGGACCCCGCCCGCCATCGGGGTGTCCGCGTCGACCGCCGTCGCGTTGTGCGGGTGGCTCGCGCCGAGCCCGGTCTCGAGCTCCTGCGAGCCGCCGTAGGGCGGGCTCGCGTGGTCGACCAGCACGAGGCTCGAGCTGTCGCCCATCCCGAGGGCCACCCAGTTGTTGGTGATCTCCTGGAACGCGGGGTCGGCCAGGTGCGCGAAGCCGAAGTAGCGGCCCGCGGGCGTGTCGTGGTCGCCGTTCACCCAGCCGGCCGGCGTGCGGTTGGCGGAATCGATCGGCGCCGAGAAGAGCGCCACGCGCGCCACCTCGCGGACCTTGGCGATGATGCCCGCCTCGCCGCCGCCCTGCGAGTGGCCGCTGATGGTGATCACGCCCCAGCGAGGAGTGCCGGCGAGCAGGAAATCGCCCCAGCCTTCGTCGGAGAAGCTCGAGTTCAGGAACTGCAGCGCGGTGATCAGGCGGTTGAGCACCGAGTTGGAGGCGTCGACCGAGACCTTGTCGGAGCTGTCGGTGCCGTCGAAGATCTCGAGGCGGGTCGGCTCGTAGCAGCCCGAATCGTCACCGCACAGATCGACCAGCGAGTCCGCGTTGGGATACGCGATTCCCAGCGCGTGATAGCCCTGCTCGGCGGCCTCGGTGAGCAGGCGCTGGTAGGCGCGCGGCTCGGCGCCGGTTCCGGGCAGGAACACCAGCAGCTTGCCGTTCGAGCCCACTCCGGTGTCGACGATGGCCTGGTGGGAGCCGAACGAGTCGCTGATGCTGGCGTTGGTCTCACCCGGGCTGACCAGATGCGCCTGCAGGGTGTCGGGCGGAGGCGGCGGATTCGTGCCGGAGCTGGTCGAGCTCGAGACACCGCAGCCGGCCAAAGCCGCCGCGGCCAGGACGCTCGCACAGACCGAGGTGCGGCGAATGGGGATGTTCCAGGACGCCACGGGGCGCTTCATCACGTCGACTCCATTCGGGAGGGTTGAGGAAGGCCGGGCGTTAGACGCCGGCCGAGTGTCAGAAATTTGCACCGCGGGCCGCCCCCGGCAAGAGCTAGGATGAGCGAGAGCCGAGAGGCTGTAAGGAGGCTGTCATGTCCAGACGAAACGTGGTCCTGATTCGCCGGGACCGCCTTCCCCGCGGACCCGCGGCGAACGATGCCGCGTCGCCCGCCGACACGCACCGGGCCGCCGAGCTCAAGGCGATGGCGCGCGGCGACGTGCTCGAGGTATTCCGCCGGCTCGAGGCTCCGGATCTGGCGGAAATGGACGGCGAGTACGTGGCGACCCTGCTCGATCACGGCAACACCGCGATGAACGTGATCGCGTTCCTCGCCACCAACGTGCCGTATCGGTGGCTCGGCAAGGCGTTCCATCCGGTCGATGGCGCGACCGGTCAGGGGTACAACTGGTTCCAGGGGCGCGTGCGAACGGTGCGTCGCTACCGCATGCGCACCTCGGTCAAGGCGTCGGCGATCGACGACCGCCGCTCGTACTTCCTCGAGTACGCGGCGTTCAACCGCGGGCTGATGCGCGCCATGGTCGACGAGGTGCGGCGCGTGGAACCGGGCCTCTACCTCGGGCTCGGCCGCATCGGCGGCCCACGTTCGCGCGGCGGGCTCTACCCGTTCCTCCTGGAAGGCCCGGTCGGCCCGTTCGCGGACCCCAAGGCCACCTGACATCCGCTGAAGGGCCTCCCGCCCCGTTGCGGCAGTGGGTCGATGCAGAAGCACCGCGCCGCAGGCGCGCGGCGAGCACAGCGAGCCGACTCGGGGGTGGGGCCCCGAAAAAATCGCACCCGTTGGGGTGTGGGGTCTTCGCAAGACCCCACCGACGCGTTCGGGGCGGGGGGCTGGAACAGCCCCCCGAAAAGCTACCGCCCGGCGACCGGCACCAGCGGGTGGCCGCGCCATTCCGGCGGCGGGTCGACTCCCAGCAGGGCGGCGATCGTCGGTGCCGTGTCGAGCTCCGATACGTCGCTCGAGATGAGCGAGTGCTGGATCCCGGGTCCCCACAGGATCCACGGCACCTGGCTCACCTCGGGTGACTGGTCGCGATGGGCCTTGTCGCGGCCGCCGTGGTCCGCCGTGACCACCACCGCGAGGTGGCGCGACGTCGCCATCGACGCCTGGATCAGGAACGTGCTCAGCGCTTGGTCGAGTCGGGTCAGCGCCTCGAGCTGCTCGTCGCTGCCCCAACCGGAGCGGTGGCCCACGACATCCACGTCCGGGAGGTGAATCATCACGAAGTCGGGGTCGCGCTCGTGGATGTAGGCGAGCGCCGTGTCGAGCACCTCCGGACCGTCGCCGCTCTTCCCTTTGTCGCGCCGGTACTCGAAGCGCTCGCACCCTGGCTCCTTCGCCACCAGCGCCGCCAGCTTGATCTTTCCGGTGAAGAGGCCGCAGCGCCATCCCTCGCGAGCGCACACCGTGAAGATCGTGGGTCCGCGGAAGTGGCTCCAGGGGCGGTAGGTGTGGGCACTGAAGCCGCTCTCCTCCATCGACTGGCTCGACACCATCACGCCGTGCGACTCGAGGGTCGAGGTCGCGATGTCGGTCGCGAACGTGGCGACGGTCCCGTCGCGAGCCAGGTCCGCGATGGTGGAGGGCGTGTGCTTGGCCAGCACGGTCCGGGCCAGCCCGTCGAAGGAGATCAACAGCACCATGCGCGACGGTTCGTGGATTCGGGGCTGAACCGGCGCACCCACCCGGTCGATTCGCGTGGGCGAGAAGAGGCCCCAGAAGAACTCCTCGAACGGGTTGGGCATCTCGATGGCGCACAGAAAGAAGAGGACCGGCAGCACCACGCGAAGCCAGCGGCGCCGCTTCTTGGGCGGGGCCGGCGGGGCGCTGGAATCGGGGGCTTGGTGTTCCGTCACGATCGGTGCTCAGCGACAGCAGCGAAAACCAACCACGTCGAGGTCGAGGATGGGCACCTGCAACTCGTCCACGATCACCGCGAACGGGCAGGACAGGGTCAGATCGTCACCCTGGTCGCAGGACCCCCCGGCCAGGCCGAAGACCGACGGCCGGTCGGGCATCGCGACCCACTCGAAGACGTTGCCCGGCATGTCGTGAACTCCGTCCTGGGTCACGCAGCCCGAGAGCGCGCCCGAGGGGAGCACGTCGTGCTCGCCCGAGGTGTTGCATTCGTGGATGACGCGATCCATCGAATCGTGGTCGCTGGGCCCGGCGAAGATGTGGCGGTTCTTGCCCTCCTCGGAGCACGCCCACGCCCACTCGTTGCGGGTGCACAAGTGCTTGCCGCGCGCCGCGCAGGCCGCTTGCGCTTGCCGTGGCGAACGCCCGGTCCAGGGTAGCTGGCCTTTGCGATTGGGGAACTCGTACTGGTCGATGTCGATGGCTCCGGCCGGCCACTCGACGCGCACCATCCCCCGTCCGACCGCGGAGCCCGCGGCCACGGACGGGCGCGGCTCCGCCAGCCCGCCGCGCCAGTTGTCGCGCATGAAGTAGAGGCGCGGCGCGTGCACCAGCAGCAAGCAGATCAGGATCGGAACGGGCCGGGTGCGCTTCCTGAGCCAGGTGAGGCCGCGCTCGACACGCACGCCGATCTGCTCGTGAGCGCGGGTATAGCTCTGCGCGAAGACCGTGACGCGCGCGAACGCGTTGACGCAGCCGATCGCGCACGGCACCCAGAAGAGCTCGGGAATCAGCACGTGCACGGCCCCCACCGCCCAGAAGGCCGCGCGCAGCATGCGGCTGCCGCTCGACAGCAGGTAGAGCACCCACAATCCCGACAGGCCGCACGCGGCCAGCCCGATCTGCTGGCACGCGCTCCACAGCGGATTGGTGCCGAACCACAGCTCGTAGGCGGTCGCGATCGGCCACAGGAGCGCGAACGGAACCGGCACCCGTCCCTCGACTCGCGAGAGCCACGGCGCAAAGCCGGCGATTCGCCCCCGCAGCACCTCGTACACCAGTGCCACCAGCACCAGATTGCCGGCGAACGCGATGCCCACGAGGTTGCGGCTCAGGAACACCAGGACGTCCGCGAAATGCACGAGCGCCGGCCTGGCGCCCGCGTCCAGGTGCAGCCAGCGGAGCACCGGCACCAGCGCTCCGAAGAAGAGCTTGTCGAACACGTCGACCAGCCAGAAGGCCGCATGGTCGTGCGCGCGCGGCGGGGCCGTCGTGAAGGTCGGCACGGTCCAGGCCAGCGCCGCGCCGCCCCACGCGACACTCGTCACCATCGAGCCAGGTTTCTCGTTCCACCCCCACGCGACCTCGGCGATCAGCCACAGGCAGGTCGAGATCACCGCCGCGAGGACGAACGGGACGTCCGCGCGGTCCGCCCTGAGAGCGCCGTGCCGCAGCAGCGCGCCGATGGCCACCAGCACGATCGTGAGATGGATGCGACGCCAGGCGGTCTTGTGGTGGAACGCGGCGGAAAGCCACGATGCGGGCAGCACCACCGCCAGCAGTACCATCAGGCTCGCGGCATCAAGCACGGCGCACCTCGCCGCGATCCGCGTCGATGACCAGCGGGTCGCCGTCCTTCACCAGGTCGTAAATCTGCCGCGGCGCCACGATCGTGGGAATGCGCCGCTCGCGGCACCAGATCGCGAGGTGCGAAAGCGGCCCTCCGCGCGCGAACAGCACCGCCGCCGCGTTGGCGGCGACGGCGGTCCAGATCGCGGACGGATCGGGCAGTATCACCACCTGACCGGCCGCGGTCTCGGGCGGCACCCAGTCGCCGGTGCGCAGCACCCGCGCGGTGCCCCGCACCACGCCGCCGCCCAGCGGAATCCCGACCGTCAGCAGGTCGGGACCGAGGAGCAGCGGCGGCTCCTCGACCACCTGGCGCCGGTCGTCGACGTGCACGATGTCGGGGTGGTCGAACGAGGAGTTGCGCGCGTGCACCGCGCGCCGCTGGCGCAGCCGGTGGTCGATCGAGACCGGATCGATGCGGGAGTCGATCAGCTCGCGAAGCTCGGGAGGCGTGAGGAAGAACACGTCGTCCCGCCGCCAGTCGGAGAACTGCTCGGCGATGCGCGCCGAGAGCGCCTCGGCCACCAGCCGCGCTTCGTAGTCGAGCGCATTGATGCGCACGTTGATCTGCTCGCGCTCGGTGAGCAGCCGGTCCCGTAACGCCACCAGCCAGCGGAATCCGCGCACCATGGGCGCCTCCGACGGCGGTGCGACCGCCTCGTCGGCCGCCATTCCCGATCGCGGCGAATCGGCGGCGAGGCCCAGACGCAGCAGGAACGCCTCCGGGAAATCGATCGCTCGCAGAGCCGAGAGCTCGGCCTCCCGGTCCGATAGATACCAGACGCTGCGGATCAGCTCCTCGGTGTTTTTCTCGACGACGCCTTTCCGGGCCTGGTCCCGGATGTGCGCGCGCAGCTTCTCGAGCGGCGTCTCGACGTGCGCGGGAGGTACCCGGCCGGGGCCGGCGATCTGGCGCAGCAAGCCATCGACGACGGCCGCCGCCTGCACCTCGATCGCCTGCGCGCGGGTGAGCGGCACCAGCCGGTCGGCGCGCATCGCCTCGAAGCGGAGCAGCAGTGCCCGCGCGTCGAGACCCGGGGGTGGCGGCGACGGAACGGGCGGCGTCCGGATGGTACGCGCGCCGCGCAGCCAGGTCCGCGTGAGCCGGGCCAGCACCCGGAGCGACGTGCGAAGCGGCACGTCGGTCAGCTGAGGATCGACGAACAGCGGCTTGAAGCGCTCCCATCCCAGGTAGAGCACTCCGCGATGGATCAGCACGTCGTTCTCGGAGAGCGAGCCGAGACCGAGCCTCGCCAGGCCCGAGCTCAGCACCCGAGCGGGCGGCTCGTTCCCGAACACGAACCACCACGCGAGCGGAGTGAGCGGGTAGCGCGGCGTGTCGGCGAGGTAGGAGTTCGTGAAGGTGTGGCGGCGCGGCAGCGAGGTGAGCGGCCGCACCTGGTAGACGTAGGTGCGGCCGTCCTTGGTGCCCCACTCGATCTCCACGTGCCGCCCGAGGAAGATCTCGGCTCGCCCGGCGAGGACCGAGATCTCCTTCACGAAGCCCGGGTCGAGGCTCGCGCCGGGGCTGCTGGCGAGCTCGCTCACCACGTTGGGGAGGAGCGAGTGCATGCCGGTGCATTCGCGGCCCTCGGTCGCGACCTCCACCAGGTGGCGCTCGGTGAAGCCGGTGCGCACGTCGGCGGACGAGCCGAATCCCAGGTCGTCGTGCGGAAGCCGCGCGTTCACCAGCACCGCGAGCCGCTTGAGCGGCTCCGGCCCCGGTCCGGCGGTGCCCCGGTACTCGACGGCGCGCTCCGACCAGTAGGAGGCCCAAACGTCCTTGAGCGCCGTGGCGAGCCCCTGCCGACCCGACTCGACGTCCCAGGGCACCGATTCGTAGACCCCGGGAAACGCGCGGTCGCCGCGATCCTCGTCGAGGAACGACGAGCGCAGCAGGAACTGCCGGCCGGCGGAGGCCACCAGCGTTCGCTCGAGCTCCCGGAGCAGCTTCCTGGGGACCTTGGCGGCGCGGATGCGCTCGGCGAACCCGGTCGAGTCCTGGCCGCTCGCGTCGAGCCCGTTGGCGAGCAGGAAGCGGTCGAAGGTGTCCGCCGTCACCACCCAGCCCGCCGCCACGCGCGCGCCGGCGGCGGCGAAACGGGCCAGGTTCGCGGCCTTGTGACCGACGTCCCGCGCCGCCCAGCCCACATCGCCGACCGACGCCAGGCTCACCACCGGTGGCGGGCGCAGCTTGCGGCGAAGGGCGAGCCCCAGCCGGCGGAACGCCACCACCAGCCCGAAGATCACCGTGAACAGCACCGCGGAGTGGACCATCCGCCCAGTGACGCTCAGGCCGAACGCCAGCATCACCACGAACAGCGCGGCGCACACCACCGTGACGATCAGCGTGCCGAGGATCGGCACGATCGCGGTGACCACCGCATAGGCTTCGAGAACCGGGTGCGATCCGGTGAGGAAGCCGTCGCCGAGCGTGTACATGAAAGTCTCGAGCATCAGGCGTTCTCAGTACCTCGGGAGAGGCGCTCGACGCAAAGCGAGGGCACCGAGCGCGGCGCGACGGCCCCCGAGGAAACTCATTCCAGCAGCGCGCGCAGATCGTCGAGCGTGAGCGCGGTCTCGATCTCGCCGGTCCCCGCGCCCAGCACCTGCGCGATCCAGCCGCGCTTGCGCTCGAGCGTCGCCACCTTGCGCTCCTCGATGGTGCGCGGGATGCGGAAGTGGATGACCGTGACGGGACGCGACTGTCCCTGGCGGTGAATCCGCCCGTTGCGCTGGTGGACGATGTTCGGCACCCACGGGACGTCGAGGTGGATCAGCAGGTCCGCGCAGCCTTGCAGGTTGAGTCCCTCGCGCGCCGCGTCGCTGGCGAGCAGCACGCGGAAGCGTCCGCCGCGGAAACCTTGCTCGATCTTGTCGATGGTCGCCGCCGGCACGCTGCCCTCGATCGACGCGATCAGCGCCGGCTCGACGCCGCGATGCTCGAGCGCGCGCCGCAGCCCGCGCAGCGCATCCAGGAACCGGCAGAACACGATGGTTCCCGGAGCCTTGCGCTCCAGGCGCTCGAGCACCAGCTCGACGGTCTCGTCGAGCTTGGGGCTGGCGCCCCGGTAGCTCGGATCGATCAGCAAGGGCGAGATGACCACCTGCTCGAGGCGCAGCACGTGGGTGAGCAAACTGGCGCGCTCGCGCGGCCCGAAGCGGCGCGGATCGATCGCCGCCAGGGTCTTGGCGGCGTCGGTGCGCAGCGCCGCGTAGAGCTCCGCCTGCTCCGGTGCCAGCCCCAGCTCGATCACCATCTCGCGGAGCGGCGGCAGGTCGAGCGAGACGTCCGGGTCCGCGGCGGTCTTGAGGAACACGTAAGGCGAGATCCGCTCGCGCAGCTCGTCGAGATTCCGGTATCCCTTGATGTGGAACACCGGCCGCCGCCTTCCCTTGAGGCGCAGCCGCTCGGCGATCGCGTAGCGCGGCACGAAGTCCCCCCACAGCGTGCCCAAGAGCTTCGGATGGAGGTGGCCGAGCAGCGCGTGCAGCTCCTCGGGGCGGTTGGGCATCGGCGTGGCGGTCAGGAAGAACGCGTAGGGCGCGGTCGCGAGCTCGCGGAAGCCCTGCGAGGCGAGCGTCTTCGAGCTCTTGAGCCGGTGCGCCTCGTCGACGATCAGCACCTGCGCGCCGAGCGCGGTGAGCTCGGGCACCTCGCGCACCAGCGCGTGGTAGCCGACGATCACGAACGCGGCCTTGCGCGCCGCGCGATAGGCGCGCAGCCGCTCGTCGCGATCGCCGAACACCGCGACCACGCTGCGGTCGGTGAAGCGCTGGATCTCGCGCTCCCAGCCGACCAGCCGCGGCTTGGGGACCACGACCAGGGCGCGCGTCGCCTCGCCCGAATCCATGAGCGCCGCCGCGGCGGCAATCGCTTGCACGGTTTTCCCCAGACCCACGTCGTGGGCGAGGATCCCGCGCCGCACCGCGAGCAGCCAGCGCACACCTTTGCGCTGGTAAGCGTGCAGGTCGCCGCTCGAGAGGCTCTCGCGGCGGAAGCCGCGCGGCAGGGGGAAGCGATCGTCGTCCTTGGCTCGCTCGAGAGTGTCGCGGCGCTCGGCTTCGGTGGCCTGGGAAGCCAGCCGTGCCGCGCGCGTCCGGAACAGATCGAGCCGAGCCTCGGGATGTGCCGCGAGATACGCGTGGAGGCGCGCCTCGAGCTCGGCGATCCAGATCGAGCCCTGGCCCAGGATGACCCGGCGCAGCTCGGCGCGGTCCTCGGCGCGGAAGATCGGATGGCGGCGCAGGAAGTCCCGGGTCAGGTCGTCGAGCTGCGGCTGGAAGAGCTTGAGCTCGCTACTCTCCTCGACCGGCGCCGGCTCATCGTCGGGCGCCGGCGGCGGAGACTCCGGCTGGGGCGGAGGTGCCGTCGATCGCGTGGGCCCGGCGGTCCCGCGCTTCTCCTTTTGCTCCTTCGGTTCCTGGGTCGCGGCAGGTCGGGTGCTCGGGCGCTTCCGAGCTGGTGCTGCAGCCCGCTCGCTCTTGGGCGCGTCGCCCGTGGACGCGTCGGCGGCGGCCATGGCACGCGCTCGGAACAGCTCGAGAACCAGCGCCGGATCCTCGTCGAGCCGCGCGCGGTGGCGCTCCTCGATGCGCTTCAGCCAGTCCCGTTGCTTGGCCGAGAGATCGGCGAGGCGCGCGGTCCGCACGTCGATCACGAACGCTCGCTCGTGCTCGGTGAGCGCGGGATGCGAGCGCAGCTCGTCGGGCTCGAGCGCGCGGATCGAGGGGCGGAAGTGGCGCGCGGCCGGCGGCAGGGCCTCGAAGCTCCGCCGCAAGGTCCGGCGTGCGCCCTCGATCGCTTCGCGCGCCTCTTCGTCGACCATCACCCGGAGCCCGCTCACCCGGTCGAGGGCGAACTCGCGAGCCGGGAGCACCCATCCCTCGAGCCCGCGCGCGAACCGAGCGCCGGCTTCCTTCACCGCGTCCTTGGTCCGTTCCCAGGCGCGATCGCCGAAGCTCCTGCCGAAGCTGAGCAGCAGCCCGCCCTCGTGAGGCGTGACGTAGAGGGGGTGAAAGCGGCGCTCGTCGCCGGGCGAGAGCGGCGACCAGTCGCCGGGTGGATCGTAGGGCAGCGCAGGCTCGCTGGCGGACGAGCCCCGCCCCCGGTTCTCGCGTCGAGCACGGTTGAGCGCCACGACCCGAACATAGCAAAGCGGTCGAGTGGCTCGAGGCGCGGTCACGACCAGGCGCGCTGCTATGCTCCGGAGCCGCCGTGCCGCTCTCGATTCGTCCGGGAAAGCCGCGATTCGCCGCGGCGATCGCCTGCGGGCTCGCGGTCCTCGCCGGATGCGGCGGCGGCCGCTCGGGCCCGCAGCTCGTCGACGAGGCGATCTCCTGGCCGCTGCCCGACGGCGGCGGTCAGCTCGCAGGCGCCGAGAAGCGCCGCGCCGACGCGGCTCGAGGCGCCGCGGTGCTCTTCTTCATGGGAGCCACCACGCCCTCCTCCGTTGCCTTCGATCTCCCGGTGCCCGGGTATTCGTGGATGGAGCACCTCGCGCAGCAGGGCTACCGCGTCTTTCGCTGGGACCCCACCGGCTTCGGCGACTCGAGCGATCCGCCCGAGCTCGATCAGCCGCCCAACCGAAACCACCCCTCGACTCGCACCGTGGTGGTCGAGCCCGAGGCCGAGATCGTGGCCGACGACGTCGCGCAGCGTTCCGGCGACGACGCCTTGCACGTGATCTGCTGGTCGGCCGGCTGCGCTCCCGCGCTGGCGTTCGCGGCGACCCGGCCCGAGCGGGTCGAGTCGCTGGTGCTCTACGCCGCCACCTTCGGGACGCTTTCGCCTCTCGGTCTGCCGCCGGTCGATCCCGACACCGCGATCACCAACTTCGTCGGTGCCTACCGGCTCACCTCGCGCGACGACGTCGCCAAGCGCTGGGACGAGATGATCCCGGTCGACGACAAGACCGTCTACCGCGAGGCGGCGGTTTTCGACGAGTGGGTGAACGGTTTCCTCGCCTCCGACGCGACCTCGGCGGAGCGCGATCCGGCGTCGGTGCGGGTGCCGAACGGCATGCTCGCGGACAGCTACGACCTGATCCTCGGCCATCCTCCCTACCACGCGGCCGGCGTCACGGCGCGAGCGCTCGCGGTGCGCGGCGCCGACGATCCGGAAACCAGCGCGCGCGGCTCGCAGCAGCTGCTCGACTCGCTGGGAAGCACCTCGACGCGTTACGTGGAGATCGCCGCGGGCACCCATTACGTGGAGGTGGAGCGCACTCACCTCGAGCTCTGGGATGCGGTGGACGGGTTCCTGGCGGCGGATTGAAAATCCCGCGGAACAGGGGCATTTGCTTGGTTGATGCACCCAACGCAGCGCGTTAACCTCGCTCAGATCATCTCAACGAGGCCGCATGCCCAACGCCAAGAAGACCCCGTCGAAGAATGCCAAGAGCACGCCCGCGAAGCCCGTTTCCAAGCCGCCGCTCACGGGTCTCGCCGCCTACTTCGACCCGGCGCTCTTCCTGCCCGAGCTGGTGGCTCACAACAAGGCCGAAGTCTTCGAGGAGATGATCGACGCGCTGTGCGCCTCGATCGGCAAGCAGCACAAGCAGACGCTGCTGAGCATGCTCCACCACCGCGAAATGCTCGGCACCACGGGCATCGGGCGAGGTGTGGCGATTCCTCACGGACGGACGCTGCTCACGAGGCAGCTGCGCGTGGTGTTCGGCCGCTCCAAGACCGGCATCGACTACGGCGCCCGCGACGGCGAGACCGTCCACCTGGTGTTCCTGGTGGTGGCGCCCTTCCAGGACCGCGGCAACGTGTACCTGCCGACGCTCGGCAAGCTGGTGGAGTTCGTGCGCGCCAAGCCGAATCGCGACAAGCTCATGGAGATCCAGACGTTCGACCAGTTCGCGGAGGCGCTCACCGCCACTTCGTGAGACGTGAGATGAGTCGCCGCCGATGAGTGGGTCGAGCCAGGAGGTACCGGGTTTGGAGGAAACGCTACAGATCCTGCTCGAGATCCAGCACATCGACCATCGCTTGACCGAGCTCGAGAGCGCCGAGCGCGTCCAGCAGTTCGAGAAGCTCGGATTCCACTGGAGCGCCGAGCAGCACCAGCAGCTGGTGGACCTGCGCGCCAAGCGCGCCTCGCAGCTCGAGCCCGAGGTGCTGGCCCACTACCAGGGCCTCCGGGACCGCTACGGCGAGGCGATCGTGCCCATCGACGGCGGCATCTGCCTCGGCTGCTTCATGATGATTCCCACGGCCTGGATCCAGAACATCCGCCAGAACCTGGCCGTGAAGACTTGCGGCCACTGCGGCCGAATCTTGTTCTGGGTCGGCTGAGGGAGCGCTCGGTCGCGATGTGACGCTGCGGCTGCGACGGAGCGCAGCCCTCCGGGCGATCACTTCCGCTCGAAGGTGCCCGTGAGGACCGTGCTCGCGAGCACGTGGTGCTTCTCGAGGGCCCTCTCGACTTCGCCCTTCTTCGAGGCGGGCGGCAGGCCCAGCGTCGGCTGGTCGAGGGCGTAGAGGCGGAAGCGGTAGTGGTGCGGGGCGCGCCCCTTGGGCGGGCAGGGACCGCGATAGCCGAGCGAGCCGAAGTCGTTCGCGCCCTGGCGGCCGCCTGACGTGATCACGTCGCCGGGCGCGACGCCCGGCGCCAGCGAGCGCGTCTGCGCAGGCAGGTCGTACGCGAGCCAGTGGACGAACGTCCCGCCCGGCGCGTCCGGATCGTCGACGATCAGCGTCCAGCTGCCGATTCCCGTCACGTCGGTGGTCCACGCGAGCGCCGGCGAACGATCGCTCCCCTGGCACGAGCTCTCGGCCGGAATCGCCTGCGCCTCCGCGAACGCGGCACTGGTGAGCGCCACGGCGCCGCTGGCGCCGTCCCCGGCGAAAGCGGGCGCCGCG
The DNA here is from genome assembly GCA_964650975.1 of uncultured bacterium. Taxonomy (GTDB): domain Bacteria; phylum JADJOY01; class JADJOY01; order JADJOY01; family JADJOY01; genus CAZYWA01. The sequence goes on along the minus strand of CAZYWA010000124.1, from coordinate 3,805 downwards.
CACGCGACGGTCAGTGCCACCGTGTAACAGGCGAGCGTCGATCGGCGCGCGGCCGTCATCGCGAGAGGATCACGCGCTCGCCGTCGTCGGGAGCGATGTCGAAGACCGCGTGCGCGTTCGGGTCGGCGACCACGACGGTTCCATGGGCGGTGTCGACGGCGATGCTCGAGGGAACCTCGAACGCGGGCCCGGTGCCCACCGCGGAGGAGGAGAGCACGCTGCGGTCGCCGGTGGTGAGATCGAGCGACAGCACCTGGCGGCCCGAGGCGCTCACCACGAAGGCGTGAGTGGCGTCCGCCGGATCGAGCGCCAGCGCCCGCGGCTCGAGCGGGCCACCGCCGCCCAGGTCGGCGCTGGCGATGGTCTTGCGCTCGCCGCTCGAGAGATCCACCGACACGATCGCGCCGAGGCCGTCGTCGGTGACCAGCAAGCGGTTTCCGGCCGAATCGAGCACGGCGGCATCGGGCGTGTCGAAGCTCGGGCCGGCGCCCACACCGTCCGCCGAGAGCACGGTGCGGTTGCCGGTGGCGAGGTCCACGGTGATGACGCCCTTGAGCGTGGTGTCGGTGACGTAAGCGAGGTTCGCCAGGTCGTCCACGGCGACACCGGCGAGCACGCCGAACGCCTGTCCAGCGCCGGTCGTGGCGTCGGAGACGATGGTGCGCGCGAGCGAGGTGAGATCGATGGACACCAGCGCCACCAGGTTCGCGTCTGCGACCACCGCGCGCAGGTCGTTCGAGCCGATCGCCACGGCCACCGGTTTTTCCAGCGTGAGTCCGGCCGGCGCGCTGGCCCCGGTCAAGTCGGTGCGATCGCCGCTCGCGAGATCGATCGCCGTCACCGACGCCGGATTGGTGCTCGCGGCGAGCGCGCGGTTGCCGGTGGCGTCGATCGCCACGGAGAGGGCCAGTCCCAGGATCGGGCCGCCGCCGGTCGCGTCCGTGGAGGCGACCTTGCGCTCGCCCGTGTCCCGATCGACGCTCAGCACCACCGCGAGCTCCTCGGCGACCAGCACCAGCCCCGTCGATTTCTCCAGATCGAGCCCGGCCGGCCGGAAGAGCCCGATGCCCGAGCCCACCTCGGACGAGCTCACCGGAGTGAGCGCGCCGGTGCCGAGCGCCACGCGCAAGATCCCCGGCTCGCTGGGGTCGCTCACGTAGACCACGTCGCGGTCGGGATCGACCACCAGACCGCTGACGGCGCCCAGACCGCTCACCAGCGTGCTGCGGGCACCGCTCGCGAGATCGACCGCGACGATCGATCCGCCGGCGTCGCCGCTCGCCTGGTCGCCCACCAGTGCGCGGCCGCGGGCCGCGTCGAGGGCCACCGAGCCTGGGGAAGTGAAGGGCGCTCCGGAGCCCGTGGTGGCGTCGGAGATCACCGTGCGATCGCCGGTCGCGAGGTCGACGGCGATCAGCGCGTCGAGGTTCGCGTCCACGACCAGCGCGCGGCCGTGCGCGGAATCGAGCTCGAGATCGCCGGGATTGCCGAATGCCGGGCCGCTGCCCACGGCGACGTCGGAGAGGATGACGCGGGCTCCGTTGAACGGGTCGATGGTGAGCACACCCGGCAGCGCGCGATCGACGAGCAGCAGCCGCTGGCCATCCGGGTCGAACGCGATGCCCGCTGGCGACCGGAGTGGCGTCCCCGAGCCGGCGGTGGCGCCGGACGCGACGCTCATCGCACCGTTGGCGCGATCGATCGACACCACCGCGGCGAGGCCGGCGTCGGACACGTAGAGCAGCGAGCGGCTCGGGTCGAGTGCCAGGAACTCGGGCTGCGCCAGCACCGCGATCGAGCGGATCTTGGCGGTCGCCGCCGAGCCGTTCTGGAAACCGCGGAAGTCGCGGGTGGCCACCGTGATGTCGTTCGATCCCTGGTCGAGCGCGATGGTGGCGATCCAGTGGTCGAAGAGATCGTCGGTCGAGGCGCGGGTGCCGTTCACGCGCACCGATTCGACCGGTGTCAGATGCGTCGTGGTGCCTCGAACCGAGAGGATGCTCGCGTCGGTGAGCGACACCGCCGGCGGGAAGGTGATCTCGGCCTTGGGCGCTTCCTCGTCTGGACCGCCGGATCCCTGACCGCTGGTGATCGGCCCGCCACCGCAGGCCGCCAGCAGCGTCGCCGCCACCGCCAGCCGTGTCGTCGAGAGGAGGTTCTTCATGTGCAACGTGGATTCTAGCAGTGGAAATCGCCCGATGAGTCACGCGAGGGACCGGCTTCCGCGGGTCCCCGTCCGAGCGCGATCGATCCCGGCGCGGACCAAGCCGCGCCCTCCCAGTCGGCCACGACTACTTGGGCAGGTTGGTGGCGTACGCGAAGCCGATGCCGGTGGCGCCTGGAAAGTGATCGGGCGGCTTGCTCGGATCCTCGGACGGGAGGCTGGGGGCGAGCTTGGCGTTGATCTGGTCGACCTGGTGCCAGAGCATGAAGAACGTCTCTTCCTCGGGCACCTCGACCACCGCGGGCTCGGCCTCGTCGACGATCGAGAGCGGCGAGAACGAGTTGAAGCTGCCGTCGACCTTCGGACCCAGCGAGATCGGCAGCTTCTCGGCCATGTTCGGGTTGATCTCGTTGGCCGGGCAGTCGAACTGGTCGCAGTCGCGCTTGTAGGGCGCCTTGGTCCAGGTGAGGCCGTCCTCGGACCAGGCGATGCCGATCGACGAGTCCACGTCGTCGTAACGGGTGTCGAGGCGGCCGCGCAGGTTCCCCGTGTAATAGAGCAGATAGAGCGTGCGCAGCGGGTCCTCGTGCACCACCACCGACGGGGCACCCACCGAGCCTGTGGGATCGGTGGGTTTGTAGAACTCCCAGGTGGTCTGGTCGGACGTGATCACCGGCGCCAGATCGGTGCGCGCCGAGCCGCTGCTCTCCCGGCCTGAGGCGTCGCGCTTGGTCCAGGTCACCGCGTCGGGCGAGTCGGCGTAGCCGATCGCGCGCGCGCCCAGCTCGTCGCCGTCGTACCACATGCGGTAGAGCCCATCGCGAAACACCACGGCCGGCGAGCCGATGGTGCCGCTTTCCCACTGCTGATCGGGCACCAGCACCGGGCCGTTGCCACGCCTCGTCCACGCGACGCCGTCGTTCGACTCGGCGTAGCCGATCCCGCCCCATCCCGTGCCGGCTGCGCCGGCGCCCTCGTACCACATGCGATAGAGCCCATCCTCGAGGACCACCGCGGGACTGCCGACGGCGTTTCCTTCCCACGCCTCGGACGGCGCGAAGCTCTGCGACTCCTCGGACACGCTCACGTCGAAGCGGCGGCAGGTGCTCTGGCTCTTCGACAGCGACATGCGGTGCGCTTCGATCACGCTGCGATCGCTGGTGCGCAGCTCCGACCAGATGCGGAAGGTGCCGTCCGCGTCGCGCAACAGCGACGGCGCGCCGCGCTGGCCGTCCGACGGCGACGTCAGGATGAACGGCTGGACCAGCTGGGTGTTGCAGTAGAAGTCTTCCTTGATGAACGGTCCCACGCCGCTCGACGGCAGGTTGTCGCCGCCGGTCGGCTCCTTGCCCTTGCGCGCCAGGAACCCGCAGCCCAGCCCCACGACGAGCGCCAGCGACACCAGCGCGTACCGGCGAGCGTGCGGCGCCCGGCGGTTCGTGCGTTCGCGCGGTTCGCGGGAGGCCATCAGAAACGCAGCGTCGCGGTGGCGCCGCCCACCAGCACGTAGCCGCCCATCGTGAAGTCGCCGTAGCCGTCGGCGATCGGATTGTCCTTGGCGGCGACCCGGTGCTCGAGGCTCAGGTACTGGCCGTGGACGTCGATGTCCGTGTGGACGTCGGTGTGCGCGTGGAGCTGGCG
>CAZYWA010000123.1:0-17202 GCA_964650975.1 uncultured bacterium | reverse complement strand
CCGAGATCGCGGCCTACTACTCGCTCGCCTTCTTCGATCGCTACCTGAAAGGCGACACCACCGCCCGCGACCGCCTGCTCGCGCGTGAGCTCGCCCTCACCCACCGGAACCCGATGGGCGTCGCCGACGCCGAGCCCACCATCCTCCACGTCGAGGCACTCACGTCCTACCTCTCGTATTCGGCCGTGTCGGTCGACGGCACCTGCTTCCACGACTGGCGCTACCATCGAGATCGCTGCTGACGCGGCGCCCATCGACGACTGAATCGTTGTCCGTCTTCGCCGTGGTACGATTTTCGCTCTATGCCCGCCAAGCCCGCCGCGCGCTCGCGACGAATGACTGGATCCCCATCCGCCACCGAGTTGCGCGAGCAGCTCGAGGCGGCGCATGCGGCCAACGCTGCTCTCCATGAGCACGTCAAGAAGCTCACCGCGGCGAACGCGAAGCTGGTCGCGGAGCTTCATGCGGTGCGGAACGATGCCTACGGCCTTGCGCTCAAGGTGGAGCGACTGACGCTCGAGACCGCTCAGGCTCGCTCCGCGCTCGCGTGCGCCGCACCTCCCGCCGAATCGCCGAAGTGATGGCCAGCGTGCGCGACGAACCGGCGTCTGCGTTGCGCGACGCGCGAGATGCGTTTCGGGCGCAAGCACTCGCCGCTCGGAGAGACGTCGCGCGGCTGAAGCGCGAGCTGCCGAGCCTTTGGCGGACCACCGGCGTGCCCCCCGACGGCACTGGCTCCAGGTGAAATGGAGCCCCCGCCGACGGCCCAACCGTCGCCGATGCGCCGTGTAACTTCTGCACGCAGCATTTACCGATCTCTCCACATTTCGTCGGTTTCGGCAGCGCGACGAAGCTAGCCGGCCGGGCGCCGGCTCTGGCGGACCATCCGCGCAGTCACCGCCCGACGGTGGTGGATCGCGGGCCGATGCGATCGAAAACGACGCAAGTTGCGTGAGTTGCGAGTCGAGCGCCCGACTGCGGATCGGGCGCCGCGGTCCATCTCCGGACTGGAAGAGATTCCCGAAAGCGGTGTTCGGGCGCTCGGCACCGAACGTGCATTTTTAGATTTTTTGCAGAAGGCGAATCTACACGAATCGGAAACGCATCGTCACGAACACAAACAAGCGTCGCCTCGGGCGACATCGATGGGGATCATCATGCGAAAGACACCACGGGGACGAGCAGCTCGGATGTTGGGCGCCGCAGGGATGTTGATGGCGATGGCGGGTCCGGCGTTGGCCAAGACCACACCGTCGGATTCCTGGATCACCACCAAGGTGAAGATGCAGCTTCTCACCACCGAAGACGTGAGCGCGGTCGACGTCAACGTGGACACCACCGATGGCGTGGTCACCCTTCAGGGACCGGTCAGCGATCAGGCGGAGAAGGATCGCACGATCGCCAGGGCCAAGTCCGTCGACGGCGTGCGCGGGGTGCGGGATCTACTCGAGATCGTTCCGCCCGGGCATGCCTCGGTGATCGAAGCCAAGGACGACGCGATCCAGGATCAGGTGTCGCGCGGACTGTTGAACGATCAGATCCTGATCGGCAGCAGCATCTCGATCAAATCCGTGACCAACGGCTCGGTCGTCCTGGGCGGAAGCGCCAAGACGCTGGGCGCCCACGCGGAAGCGATCCGAGTCGCTCGCAGCGTGCCCGGCGTCCGGAAAGTGGTGAGCGAGATCAAGAGCCCGGACACGCTGGGTGACCAGGATCTGTGGCATCCCGAAGCGAAGGAAGCTCAGAAGCCGGTCTCGACGGATGCCGCCAGCGCGGACAAGGCCGAAAAGAAGGCGCAAACCGAGGCCAAGGACGCCCAGAAGGACACCGCCGCCGCGGCCAGCACCGCGAGCGGAAGCGCCGCGGACAGCTGGATCACCACCAAGGCGAAGACGACGCTGTGGGCTGACTCCGACGTCTCCTCGAACGACGTGAGCGTCGATACCCGGAACGGCGTCGTCACGCTGTTCGGCACCGTTCCGTCGGAAGCGGTGCGCGACGCGGCGGTCACGAAGGTGCGTGGGCTCGACGGCGTGCGCGACGTCAAGAATCAGCTGCAGGTGGTCTCGAAGGCGAGCGAAAAGGTCGTGGACCAAAACGACGACGCGATCAAGACGGCGGTCAAGGACCGCCTGAAGGGGCGCGACGATTTGCGCGCATCGAAGGTCGACGTCTCGGTAGCGAAGGGCGTCGTGAAGCTGGCGGGACGGATTCCCAGTCAAGAGGAGCGGCTCACCGCGCTCTCCGTGACGCGGTCGACCGCGGGCGTGCATTCGGTGATCGACGACATGCAGGTCCAGGCCGACTGAAGGGTCGTCGCCCATTGGCGTAACTTCTGACGCCGGCCAGTTCCGACTGGCCGGCGTCTTTCTACATGACCGATCCTCGCCACACTCCGCCCGCGGGCGCCTCGGAACGCGTGCGCCGCACCGGCGAAACGTCGATCCCCGGATACGACACCCGGCTCTCGATGTTCCACGACGTGTTCGAGCGCGAGCTCGAGTCCATCCTGGACGCGCTGCCTCTACGCGCCGAAATGCGGGTGCTCGACCTCGCCTGCGGCGACGGCTTCTACACCCGGCGCATCGCCCGCCGCCTGGGCCGAGCCGGATCGGTGACCGGAGTCGACATCAACCTGGCCTATCTTTCCAGAGCGGAGGATCGATCCGATGGCGAGCGCTCGGACCGGAGCCCGAGTGCCAGGATCGATTACGTCGCCGCATCATTCGACCGACTGGCGTTTCCGGACGACACCTTCGATCTGGTGTGGTGCGCGCAGAGCCTCTACTCGCTTCCGGATCCGGTCGTCGCCGTCGCGCACATGGCCCGCGTACTCCGTCCCGGAGGGCTGGTTGCGGTGCTCGAAAACGACACGCTCCATCAAGTGCTGCTGCCTTGGCCGGTGCGGCTCGAGCTGCCGCTACGAGCGGCAGAGTTGCAGGCGCTCGTGGAGACCAGCCGGAACTCGAACCGGTACTACGTGGGCCGGCGTCTGCCGGCCGTACTCGCCGCCGCCGGGCTGGTACCTGTCGCGATGACGACCCACGCATTCGACCGTCAGGCCCCGCTGGGAAACGGCGAGCGGGCATTGTTGCAGGGCTATCTGGAAGAAGTGTCGACTCGCGTCGGTCCTCATCTGAGCGCCGAGTTCGTGGCTGAGCTCCAGGATCTCGTCGACCCGGCATCCTCCGCGCACCTCCTGGCGCAGCCCCACCTCACGCTCACGTGGTTGAACGTGCTGGCCCTCGGACGGAAGCCGGGAGGTTGACCCGCCTGTCGCCAGCGGCTACGTGCGCGCCAGATCCGCATGACGCAGCCGCGCCAAGGATCGCCACCGCTCGTGCGCCGCTCGGCCGGTCGTGTCGCCTTCGACGGCATCGAGCCGCGCGTGGGCGCCGCACACCTCGAGAAACCGCCCCTCGTCGATCCCCACCCGAAAGCCGGCCAGCGGGTAGGCACAGAGCAGCGAAAACGAGCTGGTCTGCGCGAGATCGTTCCACAGTCCCTCGAGCTCCAGCGCGCCCGTCGCGTTTCCCTCGGCCCACAAGAGCGCCACCATCTCGCCGAACGCGCGCACCTGCTGACCGTTGTAGCTCTGGGTTTCCGCCAGCGCCTCGCCCATCACCGTGGCGAATCGGATGGCGTTCGGACGTCCCTCCACCATGAACTGCTCGAGTGCCGCCGCGGCATCGAGCGAGACCCATCGGCCATCCTTGGCGACCCGCTCGAGGTCGATTCCCAGGTTTCGGAAATGACCTTCCACCCTGTCGCGATGGGCCGGCGTCGCGATCAGGATCGCAGGCTCCCCCGCCACGAAGCCGGTGCCGAGAAAGCGGCAAGCGGCATCGATCAGGTAATCCTCGGTCTCGTAGAAGTAAGCCGCGTGATGAGCGTGAACGATTCGGTGCGTCGAGTCGGGCTGTCGATCCAGTGTTCCCATCTCTCGCCTCCCGGCGACCGGCGCTGCGATCAGGCCGCGCACGATGCCGCGTTCGGTCCGCCGCGGGGCGACAGGCGGATCGTCATCCTCGTGGACTTCGACGAGAAGAGAGCAATGCGGGTGCCACGAGAGTGCTCGGCCAAGGTCCCACACAGCGGAGGAATTGCCTGGCATTGCACGACCGGCACAGGGTTCGCGTGTAAAGCCTGCACTTAGATTGCCGAATCGGCAGCCGATTCCAGACCTTCCCCCGTCCGCTCCGGTGGGCCGAGCCGCGTCGCCGAAGCACGCCCAGCGCGGGTCGAGAAAAGACGCGCGTTCCGCGCAGGCCGCTCGTCCCATATACTGCCCCCTCGTCCCGCAACGCATCCGCGCTGCCGCGACGCTTCCCCAACGTGCGCTGCCGCGACGAAATCCTCGAGCGCGTTCCCCGTGCGGGATCCACGGGACGCGACTGATCGGCCATGGTCACCGGTAAAGCCACCCCCAAAGGCACCGCGCGCTTCGCCGCGCGCCTCCGGGCCGCCAAGGAGCCGGACATCAAGCCGCCGGTGGCCGAGCACTTCCACGTCGCGGCCGGCGACGGCATGACCCTGGGCTCGATTGGCCTCGGCACCTACCTGGGCAGCCCCGACGCCGCCACCGACCGCGGCTACGCCGAATGCCTGCGGCTCGCGCTCTTGAACGGCTGCAACGTCGTCGACACCGCGATCAACTACCGGTTCCAGCGTAGCGAGCGCGCGGTCGGCGAAGCGCTGGCCGAGCTGATCAAGGCCAAGCAGGTGAGCCGCGACGAGGTCTTCGTCTCGACCAAGGGCGGCTACGTGCCGTTCGACGGCCGCCGCCCCGGCGACGGCGAGGCGTGGATCGAGGAGAGCTTCGTGAAGCGCGGCATCGCGCGGCGCGAGGACTTCGTGGGCACCCACTGCATCGCGCCCGGCTACCTGCGCGACCAGATCGGTGTCAGCCGCCAGAACCTGGGCCTCGACAAGATCGACCTCTACTACGTGCACAACCCCGAGGGTCAGCGGCCGATCGTGGGGCCCAAGGACTTCGCGCGGAAGATGCACCTGGCGTTCGAGGAGCTGGAAGCGGCCGTGGAGCGCGGCGAGATCTCGAGCTACGGCACCGCCACCTGGAACGGCTTCCGGCAGCCGCCCACCGCCCGCGAGCACCTGAGCCTGGCCGAGCTGGTCACGATCGCGAAGACCGTGGGCGGCGGGCGCCACCACTTCAAGTCGGTGCAGGCGCCGCTCAACGTCAAGATGCCCGAGCTCTGGCGCTCGAAGACCCAGGAAGTCGAGGGCGAGAAGCTCTCGCTGCTGGAAGCTGCCGAGCGCTTGGGCGTGGGTGTCTTCGGCAGCGCCGCGATCCACCAGGGGCGGCTCGCGGCCGGCCTCGACCGCAACGTGAAGCGCTACTGCACCGGACTCTCGACCGACGCGCAGCGCGCGCTGCAGCTCTCCCGCTCCGCCGCCGGCCTCACCGTGGCGCTGGTGGGCATGAGCAAGCCGCAGCACGCCCTCGAGAACCTGGTGCTCGCCTCGATCCCGCCGCTCGACGCGAAGACCGCGCTCTCCGCGTTTCGCTGAGCGGCGTCGCGAGTCGTCCGATCGTGCGCCGCCCACCGAGGGACCGGTGGGCCTCCAGGGTCCCTGTGTCGCCCGCAACATCGTCGACGGTGCTGGATCCTGCGCGGTCGGTCGCGCGCGAGCGATCGATCGGGCGACGCTTCGCGCTCGACTACGCGCGGCCTACGCTCCACCGATAGGCGCCTCGGCGCCACAGCGCCAGCGTCTCGCCGAGCGTTTCCGGCTGGGCCGCGCACCACGCGAGATAGCCTGCGAACGAGATGTCGGGGTCGCGGCGCTCGCGGGCGTCGAGCCCCAGATCGCCCTGCTCCGCCGCCGTCACCGCCGCCAGCAAGCGCGGATGGTAGGTCTGGTAAACGGCGAGATCGGCGAGCCAGCGGCTCTCGCGATCGTCGGTCGCGAGCAGCGCCTCGACCGCGCCTCGCAGCTCGGTCAACCGACCGGGATGACACGCGAGGATCTCGAGGTCGTACGCGAACTGCTTGCCGTCGTGATGGGTGCCGAGCAGGTGCCGGATCGTGCGCTCGGGGCGGCTCGCCAGGCCGGTGAGATCGAGCGGCGCCACGGCACCCGCCGCGAGCAGAAACGGCCCGCGTAACGGCCGGAACTGGAAGAGCCGCGCGCGCCAGTTGGGTCGCGGCGGATGCGACACACAGAGGCCCACGGTCTCGCTGCGGAACAGGATCCGGTGCCACGTCCGGATCACGCCCTGCGAGAGCTGCCACAGATTCGGCACCCGCTCGAACCGCCCCGATGCGCGCACCGCGTCGAGGCTCCGCGCGATCCGCCGCGGTGCCAGCAGCACGGGGTAGACGTACCAAGGGGTGGGCGCCGCGGGTTCGGTCACGAACGCAAGCTTACGCGAATCGACCGGAGGGACGCGGTCTCTCGCGTCCGCGGCGGTCGATCGCGCTCAGCTCTCGCGAAGTGCGGCCGCGAGGGCGGGGGCGATCAAGCCGAAAAAATCGACCTGGGGGCGGAACCGGAACACCAGGCCGCCGAGCGACGCGAACACTCGGCCGAGCATCACGAAATGCTGCGGTACGTGGGCGATCGGGTTGGCTTGCACCAGCTCGAGCATGCGGCGCGCCTCGGCCTCGGGGTCGAGCGTCGCGAAATCGAGGCCACCCTGGGCCCGGAACACGTCGAGGAACATGTCGGCCAGCTTGGCGAGCGCGTGCGGATCGTCGCCGCGCGAGCGGAAGCCGAGCGCGTGCAGCAGCCCCGCGACCCGCTCGCCGGTGCCGCCGAGCACCGCACCCGCGAGCTCCGCGTACGCGCGCCTGAGCTCGGGCGTGTAGGTCACGACACAGCCAAAATCGAAGATCGCGAGCCGTCCGCCACGCTGAACCAGAAAGTTCCCGGGATGCGGATCGGCGTGAAAGGCGCCGTGATCGAGCACTTGCGTGCAGAAGCTGCCGATCAGCGCGGCGAAGAGCGCGTCGCGATCGCGCGCGCCTTCTTCTCCGCGCGCCTCGCAGCTTTCGAGAAACGGCACCAGCCGCTCGCCTTCGAGGCGCTCGAGCGTGAGCACGCGACGCGCCGAAAGCTCGGGATGGACGCGTGGCACGGTCACGCGCTCGTCGCCCGCGAAGCGCGCGCCGAACGCGATGGCTCGCTCGGCCTCGCCCGAGAAGTCGAGCTCCTCGCGGATCGCGCGATCCACCTCGGTGGCGATCGACACCAGGTCGAGCTGCGGCAAGAGCTCGCTCAGGAACGGCGCCAGCACCCGGAATGCGGTGAGATCGATGTCCACGTCGCGATCCACGCCGGGCACCTGCACCTTCACCACCACCCGCGTGCCGTCGGCGAGCTCGGCGCCGTGCACCTGCGCCAGCGACGCGGCCGCGATCGGCTCGCGCTCGAAGGATCGGAAGAGCGTGTCCGGTGCCTGACCCAGCTCGCGCTCGATCACCGCGGCGATCGACTCGTAGGGCACGAACGGCACCTGATCCTGAAGGCGAGAGAGCTGTGTCAGCCACGCTTCCGGCAACAGGTCGACGCGGCTCGACGCGAACTGTCCCAGCTTCAAAAGCCCGCCGCGCAGATCGACGCACAGCTGGTAGAAGCGCGCGGCCTGCGCTTCGTGAAGCCGCGCGAGCGCCGCCTCGCGCGCCAGCGGCGCCAGCCACTCGGCACGCAGCGCGTGCACCCGGTAGGCCGCGACGATCTTGAGCACGTCACCCACGATGCGCGCGAACCGCGGGCTCGCCTGCCACGCGGCGCGCAGCTCGCCCGAGCGCCTGGCGAGCAGCGCGTAGAGCGCCTGCGCGTCGGCCGCGACCGCGGTCGCGTCGCCTAGCACGTCGCCCACCAGCCGGTCGACGTTCCCGAGCACCCGCGCCGCGAGCCCACCCGAGGCACCGACGACTCGCGCCGTCAGATCGAGACCGTACAGCACCTGCGCCAACCACGGCACCGCCGAGTGATCCCGTTCGCCGTCGATCATTCCCCGGAGGGCCGCGGACGCGACGGTGCGCGTCCCTCCCGCCGCATCCGCTCGAGGTCGAGCCGAGACGCTGGCGGGTTCCGCGCGATCCAGCGAACCCTCAGTCGTCGTGGGCATCGCCGAGCTCCTTCTTCAAGCACTTGGGACAGAGCACCGTGCGCGGGCCCGGCACCTCGCGAACCGCGAAGGCGCCCTTGGTTCCCTTGGCGAGGATCTTGTTGCAGCGTTCGCACACCGCATTGACCGCGAGTGTCGAGTCCTGCCAGCCGACGATCGGCGCAGCCGCGGCGCGCTCGGCCTCACGACCGCGCGCGGCCTCCTCCGCCTGCTTCGCACGTTTCACGACCGGATCGGGCTCGCCGCGCGCCGAACGCGCGATGCTGGCGCTGTCCTGCAGCACGTCCTCCACCAGCCCGAAGGTGTTGAGCAGGATGTTCCGCACCAGATTCGAGACCGAGAGCCCGAGGCTCGCGGCCTTGGTGCGCAGCTCCTGATCGAGCGTCTCGGAGATGCGCGCGTGCAGCACTTTCTCCTTCAGCTCCTTCTCGTCCTTGTCGGGCGAATCGTCCCGCTCAGCCATGTCGACCTCCGTGCTCATCGCGTATCACGTTGTAACACATGATGCCGCGAATGTGACACGGCGTCAAGCCGGGTCGGTCCCTCGGTGGGCAGCGCTCGTTCGCCTTCAGTGCCCCGAGGCGAAGTTGTCGAAGTAGACGTCGCCGCTGGCGCCGGGCTTGATGCTCATCAAGCCGAGGCGGATGAAGTCGATGGTGGCGTTTCCGTCCGCGACCGAGCTGATGGTCGATTGCAGAACGCCGTCCACCCAGAAGTCGAGCTCGCCGTCCCCGGCCGACGGCGACGTGGCGCGGGTCCAGTCGAAGTCGATCATGTGGATGTCGTCGGTGATCGGGACGAAGCCGGTGTCGTCGAGGGTGTCGTCGTCCTGGCGGGCGCGCGCCTCGATGAAGTAGTTGCCGTTCTGGCGCTTGAGCACGATCGCCACGATGCGCTTCTGCGGGTTCCCCTGGAACGCGATCGCGACCCGCACGCGGAACGCTCCGCTCGACTCGCCGGGATCGAAGTCGTGCGGGTTGATCTGGAAGCGCGCGTGGTAGTGGGTCTCGGCGTTGGGCGTGTCGTCCTCGACGTAGGCGGACGAGGTGTCGCCGAACCCGACGAAGGCATCCAGGCCGAAGACGGTCCCGCCCATGGCCGCCGGCGAGTTCACGTACACGGCGTTGTGGACCCCCTGCTGCACTTTGCTCCACTGAACCAGGGTGTACGGGCTGGGCCTGTACTCGAACGTGTCCGAGAAGAGATCGCATGCGTCCATGCGGAAGAGGTCGACGATCCCATCGCCGTTGAAGTCCGCGAAGCGGAGCTGGTCGGCCGGGGTCGTGTCGTAAGCGAGCTGCTTGTCCCCCTGGGTCATCGGTGGCTCGAGCAAGCGGTAGTGGTACCACCACTGCAGACCGCCGCCCGCGTGGGGAGTGGTGTAGAAGAGATCGGCGGTGTGGTCGCCGTTGAAGTCTCCCACCAGCAACGCGTTTTGGTTCTCGTCGGTGCGTGTGGAGAGGAGCTGCGGCGCCCCGGTGGAATTGGGGAACCAGTACCAGTCCCATTGCCCGCTCACGTTCGGATCGGGCAGCGAGAAGAACGCGTCGGTCTTACCGTTGTCGTCGATGTCGCCGAACTGGAGTCCCGGGTAGAGCGAGGACACCGTGTTGAGCACCTGGTAGCTCTCGGTGCCTTTGTAGGACACCTGCCACTGGACGGTCAGCGGATCCACCTGGACGATCTTGAGCACGTCGGTCCGGTAGTCCCAGTCGAAATCCCCGAAGTAGAGTTGATCGACCGACGCGCCCGGGTCGTAGGCGAGATTCACCCACGAGCCCGTGCCGCTCTGGGAATATCGGAACTGCCCACCCGGCCCCACCGAGAAAACGTCCGTGTGGAAGAAGTCGTCGCCGAAAACGCCGAAGCGCAACTGGTCGAGGGGCGTGGTGTCGAAGGCCAGATCCACCCAGGCACCGCTTCCGTGCGGGGAGTAGCGCCACCGGTAGTACTGGCCGTTTCCGATCGGTTCCGCGGTGAAGACGTCGCTCTTCTCGTCGTCGTCGAAGTCGAGGAAACCTTCTTCAAACTCGATCGGCGCGCTGTAGCCTGTCGAGAAGCGAAGCTGGCTGAGCGGCACGCCGTCGGGATCGTCCCGGAGCTTCGTCCACGACGTGCTGCCCGCGCTCGACATCCACCACGTCGACTTGCAGAGCGGGACGGGGGCGGGCGGTGCGGCACAGGTGTCGCGTGGCGCGGCGAGCGCGCTCGCCAGCAGCGCAGCGCACACGAGTGTCCGCCTCACCCGTGCAGCGAGGGGTCGGATCCCGGCCACGTGCCAGGCCGAGCGGCCGAGTGAAGCCCAGACGGACCGTGGGAAGTGCATCGCGGCGCTCCGGTGAACGAAGGGGCGGTCGGTTCCCATGCTGCCCAACCCCGGCGTCGAGTCGCAAGTCGACTGGTTGAGGGGCGCGCGCGCGGCCCTGCGCCGGCGGCGGCGCGTCAGTTCAGGATCTGGCCGCCGGCTTGGGCGTCGAGATTCACCTTCGAGCCGTCGTAGGTGGTGAGATCGGTCAAATCGATCTCGGCACCGGTGCCCTGCGCCAGGAAGTGGACGTTGCTGCCGCTGGTGGTGCTGATCGTGGTGAGCCCGTGCATGAGGATCTGGCCTGCGCCGAGGCCGTTGCTGAGCGCCCAGAAGAGCAGCGACTGGCCGGTGTCGGTCATCGAGGTGAGGTTCGCGAGCGTGATGGTCGAGCCGGTGTTGTTGGCGAGCATTTGCGCGCAGCTGGACAGGATGCAGTGGCTCAGGTTGGCGGTGTAGGAGGCGACGCCGGGCAGCGTGAGCGTGCCTCCGGTGAGCGCCTGCAGCACGGTGTTGTCGATGTTCGCGAGGTTGGCGGCGCTGATCGACGAAGCGCCGTCCCCGATCTCGACCGCGCCGTCGGTGAGGCTGGTGAGCGCGCCGGCCGTGAACGAGCCGCCGGTCGAGACCATGATCGTGCTGGTCGGCGCGCTGGTGAGCGCTCCCATCGCGAGCGCGCCGCCGCTCGAAACCGTGAAGGTCGTGTTGGTGGCCGTGGTGACGCCGCCCAGCGTGAGCGAGCCCGAGGTTCCCACCGTGATGGCGGGATTCGTGAGGCTCGTCACCTGCGGGAACGACTTCGTCAGGCCGGTCAGGGTGAGCGCACCTGAAATGCTGCTCAGGGGGCCGGAATGGAAGGTGTTGCCGGTCCCCGAGAAGACCACCGCTCCGGCGATCGACGCGAGGCTGGTGGCATCGAGCGTGCCGCCGCTCAGGACGTTGATGGTGTCCGCCTGCGGCAGCGTCGCGAGATCGGAGAGATCGAGATCGGTGCCGGTGCCCTGGACGGTGAACGTGACCTGCCCACCGGTCGCGGTGCTGATCGTGGTGAGGGTGGGCATGCTGATCGAGCCGGCCCCGCTACCGTTGTTGAGCGCCCACAGGCCGAAGGGGACCCCGGTGCTCGAGAGCGTGTGCACGTTGGGCAGGCTGATGAGCGAGCCCGTGTTGTTGGAGAACGCGTCGACGCAGCTGGTGAGCAGGCACGGGTTCTGGGTGAACGAATAGGACGTCACGGCCGGCAGGGTGATGGTGCCGCCGGTCAACGCCTCGAGCGGTGTGTTGTCGATGTTCGCGAGGCTGGTGGCGCTGAGCGAGGTCGACGGGTCGGTGACCACGATCTCTCCGCCGGTGAGACTGGTGAGCGCGTTGGCCGTGAACGAGCCGCCCGTGCCCAGCGTGATCTTCGAGCTGGGCGCGCTGGTGAGCGCCGCCGCCGTGAGGTGGCCGCCGCCCAGCGCGTTGATGTTGGAGCTGGTCGCGGTGGTGAGACCGCCCAGTGTCAACGTCCCGGAGGTTCCCACCGTGAGGGTGGTGTTCGCGATGCTCGTGACCAGTGGATAGGAGAGCGTGGTGCCGGCCACGGTCAACGATCCCGCGAGGCTCGACACCGAGCCCGAGTTGAACGTGTTGCCGGTGCCCGAGAAGCTCACGTTGCCAGCCAGCGTGGTGAGGCTTCCGGCGTTCACCGTCGCGCCGTTCAGAAGTGAGAGCGTGGCTCCCGCCGGCAAGCTGGGGAGGTCGTTCAGGTCGAGCACCACGCCCGCGCCTTGCGCGGTGAAGCTCACGGTTCCGTTGCTCGACGTGTTGATGGCGGTGAGGGTGGGCAGGCTGATGTGCCCGGCGCCCGTGCCGTTGTCGAGCGCCCAGAAGTCGAAGCCGACGCCGGTGCTGGTGATGGTGTGCAGGTTGGGCAAGCCGATCGTCGAGCCGGTGTTGTTCGTGAACACCTCGACGCACGAAGGCAGCAGGCAGACGTTCTCGCTGAACGAATACGAGGTGACCCCGGGTAGGCTGAAGGTACCGGCCTGGGTGGCCTCGAGGATCGTGTTGTCGATGTTCGCGAGGTTGGACGCGCTGACCACGGAGTTGGCCTCGGTAGCCACGATCTGGCCGCTGGTCAGGCTGGTGAGCGCCGCGGCCGAGAAGGTGCCGCCGGTCCCGACCGTCACGGAGGCGTCGGGCGCGCTGGTGAGCGCCGGCATCGAGAGCGTGCCGCCGCCGGTGACGGTGAAGGTCGAGCCGCTCGCCGTGGTGAGCCCGCCGAGCGTCAGCGTGCCCGAGCTTCCCACCGAGATCGGCACGGTGGTGAGACTCGTGAGCCCCGGGTAAGAGCGCGTCTGGCCGGTGAGCTGGAAGGAGCCGGTGATCGAGTCGATGGCGCCGGCATTGAACGCGTTGCCGGTGCCCGACATGGCCACGGTTCCCGCGACGCCGGTGAGCGAGGTAGCGTCGAGCTCGCCGCCGTCCATGTCGGTCATGGTGCCGCAGGCGGGCAACGCGGCCAGCGCGTTGACGTCGAGCACCGCACCCGTTCCCTGCGACGTGAAGCTCACCGTGCCGTTCGACGGCGTGTTGATGGTGGCGAGGGCCGGCAAGCTGATGTGGCCGCCGCCCGCGCCGTTCTGGAGCGCCCAGAAGTCGAGCCCGAAACTGGTCGAGGTGATGGTCGTGACGTTGGGCAAGCTCACGTGCGAGCCGGTGTTGTTGGCGAACACCTCGGAGCAGCCGGGCAGGAGGCAGAGGTTCTGGTTGACCGTGTACGTGGTGATGCCCGGCAGCGAGAGCGAGCTTCCGCCGATGGCTTCGAGCACCGTGTTGTCGATGTTGGTGAGCACCGGCAGATGGAGCGTGGAGGTGGGATCGCTCATCTCGATCGCGCCGCCGGTGAAGCTGGTGAGCGCGTTGCCGCTGAAGGCCCCGCCGGACGCCACGGAGAGCGTCACGCCCGTGGCGCTGGCGAGCTGGTCGAGGAACAGCTTGCCGGAGTTCGAGGTCTGGAGCGTCGCGCCAGGGACGGAGATCGTGGAACCGGCGGTGAGCTTCGAACCCACGCCCCCGACGCTCAGGCGTGCGCCGCCGGTGGCGGAGAGAGCGCCGGTCACCTCGGCGATCCCGCTCACCGTGAACTGGTGGCCGCCGGTGATCGTGAGGTTGGCGTCGATCTGCGCATCGTGGACGGCCGGATCGATGGTGTTCGCGGTGACCGTGAACGTGGGGACCGGAAGCACGATCGCGATGCTGGCGTCGTACGGCGGCACCAGGTTCTCGCGCCAGTTGGACGCGGTGCCCCAGTCGCCGCCCGAGGCGTTGGTCCAGCAGTAGAAGTGCGGGCCCGAGTCGCTCCACGGGCACACCGAGCCGCCCTCGAAGTCGTTCGAGAAGATGGGGCCGGGGCTCGCGAAGGCGGGTGCCGCGATGGCGAGCGTGGAGACGACTGCAGCGAGGACGAGGACCGAGCGACCCATCGATCGCGTAGCCATGACCTACCTCCAGCGGACCAGGAATGAAGCAGGATGCTTGAGACGGATGCTACTCCTCGCCCCGATGAGCTGAAAGCGAGACGTCTCCTGCGGCGGGCGCTTCAGCCCGCGACCACGATCGCGTGCTCGGCGCGCGCGCTGGCCGGCTCGCGCCCGCGGGCCGCGAACGCCAGCACCGCGGCGCCCAGCAGCGAGAGCGCGATGCCGCCGATCCGCGCCGCGTCGAGGCGCTCGCCGAACACCCAGGCGGCGGCGCTCATCGGCACCACCGTGGTGAACCCGGTGCAGATCGGGTTCACCAGCGCCACGCGGCCGTGGGCGAACGCCCCCTGCACGAAGATCGTGCCCAGCACCACCCACACCAGCACGGCGTAAAGCGGCAGGCTGCCGAACATGTGCGCCCAGGACGCGAACGAGCGCAGATCGAACTGCCCGAGTGCCGCGCCCGCGTGCCAGGTCATCACCTTCATGTAGAGATTCTGCAGGCCGAACGAGAGGCCCGCTGCGAGCGCCAGCAGGAATTCGGGACTCGCGGGCGCGCGCGCCGCGCGAGTGGCGAGCTGCACCAGAACGATCGCGGCGAGCGCCAGCACGGTCACTCCCGCGAGCGGCCCGAACGCGGGGCGGAGCGAGGTGCTGGGCAGCGGCGAAAGCGACACCGCCACCGCACCCGAGATGCCGATCAGCACTCCCAGCCACTCGCCGCGGCCCAGCCGTTCGCCGAAGAGGCCCATGCCGATCGCCATGGTCCACACGTTGCTCGTGTTGAGCAGCGGCTGGACCAGGCTGAGATCGCCTCTCGCCATGGCCTGGGCCTGCACCATTCCGCCCAGCACACCGAGGCCCATGCCGACCAACCAGATCCAGTTCCCGAGCAGCGCCCGTCCGATCGCGCGCCAGCGGTGCAGGAACGTGGCGAGCGACACCTCGGGAAACTCGCTCGCCATGCCGTGCTTCTGCATGGAGAGCCCCACACCCACCATGCCGGCCGAAGCGAGAGCCAAGCCGACGGAGCTCATGTGTGTTTCCCGAGAGAACTGCGTCCGTAGTATTCCGTTCCCGGCGCCACCTGCAACTCGACCGCTCGGAGGAAGCTCACGATGAAGATCGGCCTCTTCGCCGCATTCGCCAGCCCGTTCGCCACCCGCGACCTGGTCCTCGAGGTGGCGCGCGGCGCCGACCAGCGCGGCTTCCACTCGATCTGGCTCGGCGAGCACGTGCTGCTGTTCGACGAGTACCGATCCAAATATCCCTACTCCGACGAAGGAAAGCTCCCCGGCGCCGCCGAGAACGGCATGCTCGAGCAATTCGCCACGCTCTCGTTCATGGCTGCGGTGACCACGCGCATCCGGCTCGCGACCGGCATCTGCCTGGTGCCGCAGCGGAACCCGATCTACACCGCGAAGGAAGTGGCGGCAGTCGACTGGCTCTCGGGCGGTCGCTTCGACTTCGGCGTCGGCGTGGGCTGGCTCGCCGAGGAGTTCGCGGCGCTCGGCGTGCCGTTCGAGAAACGGGGCGAGCGCTGCCGCGATTACCTCGCGATGATGAAGAAGCTCTGGAGCGAGCCGATCGCCGAGCACTCGAGCCCGTTCTGGAAGCTGCCCAGGAGCTACCAGGACCCGAAGCCGATCCAGCAGCCGCACCCGCCGATCCACTTCGGCGGCGAGAGCGACGCCGCGCTCAGGCGCGTCGCCGATCTCGGCCAGGGCTGGCACGGGTTCTCGCTGCAGCCGGACGGTGTCGCCGAGCGCCTGAAGGTGCTCGACCGCATGCTCGCCGAGCGCGGGCGGAAGCGCGACGAGATCGAGGTCACGATCTGCCCGTATTTCACGGGCGTGGATCTCGACAAGGTGAAGCGCTACCGCGACGCGGGTGTCGACCAGGTGTGCGTGCTGTTCTTCGCGCCGAGCCCGGACCAGGTGGCGCCGGGGCTCGACGCGCTGGTCGAGGAGATTCTGGAGCCGGCGCGCGCGTTGTAGTTGGAGGGAGGACCCGCGCCGGCCGCTACTTCAGGAATCCTCGGACCAGCTGGGCGATTGGGTCGGCGGCCGTGTCGAGAGCGAAGTGGCCAGCGTCGAGGACATGGACCTCGGCGCCGGGCACGTCGCGGCGGTAAGCCTCGGGCTCGGAAAGGTCGAAGGACAGGTCGTACTTGCCCCACAGCACCAGCAGGCGCGGCTGCCTTTCCTTCATCCAGGCCTGCCACTTCGGGTAGGACTCGACGTTGGTGCGGTAGTCGTAGAAGAGGTCGCTCTGGATGTCGCCCTGGCCAGGCTGGCTGAGAAACGCGAACTCGTCGGTCCAGAGATCTGGGTCGTACGCCTCCACGTTGGGATCACTGCCGACGTGGCGCGTCCGGGTCGTGGCGAGCGACAAGAGATTTTCGCGAAGCGTGCTCTCGTTGGCCGCTCGATCGGCCCAGAAGGCGCGGCGCGCTTTCCAGTTTGCTCCAAGTCCCTCTTTGTGCGCCACGGCGTCCTGGACGATGAGCGCCTCGACCCGTTCCGGGTGCGCGAGGGCCATCCGGAATCCCACCGGCCCGCCGTAGTCCTGCATGTAGAGCGTGTAGTGCTCGAGCCCGAGCGCCTCGGTGAAACGATTCATGGTCTCGGCCAGGTGATCGAACGTGTAGGCGAATTTCTTCGGGTCCGGCCAGTCGCTGTGCCCGAAGCCCGGATAATCGGGCGCCACCAGGTGATAACGATCGGAAAGCCGTGCGAGGATCGGCTCGAACATCCGCGACGAGGACGGCAGGCCGTGCAGCAACAAGAGCGTCGGCGCCGACTTCGGCCCGGCCTCTCGGTAAAAGATCGAAAGGCCGTTCACCTGCACGGTGCGATACACGACCCGTGCCTCCACGGGACGTTCCTCCGCGTGCGCACGAATGGATGCCAACATGGCAAGAACCCCGAGCGCGATTCGACCCACTCGAAAGCATCGAGCCGCATCGCGCGAGCTGAAAAGACCCATGCATCCGTCTCCGAGAACCTAAGAGGCGACCTCGAAAATGACTTCCAGCTCGACCGGGACGCCGAGCGGCAGGCTCGCCACTCCGTACACCAAGCGACAAGGAACCTTGTCCTGGCCGAAAACGTCACGAAGCAGCTCCGAGGCGCCGTCCGCGACCTTCGGCTGATCGCGAACGTCGCCCGACGTGGCAACCGCCACGCCCAGCCGCACGACCCGTGTCACGCGGTCGAGCGAGCCCAGGTGATGCCTCGCGACGGCCAGCACGTTGAGCGCCGCGAGTCGCGCCGCGCCGCGCGCCGCCTCCACGTCGAGCTCGGCACCGAGGCGGCCGACGAACTTCGCCGTGG
>CAZYWA010000122.1:13827-17211 GCA_964650975.1 uncultured bacterium | reverse complement strand
GTGACCCGCGATCGCACCATCTACCTGGCCAACTCGATGAACTCGCTCAGGGTCGAGGGGCAGAAGACGGTCGGCATCGAGCTGGTCCAGCAGTTCGACTGGGAAGTCCCGGACACCATCATCATTCCCGGCGGAAACCTCGGGAACGTGACGGCGCTCGGCAAGGGATTCTTGATGATGAAGGACCTGGGGCTCATCGACCGGCTGCCGCGCATCGTGGTGGCGCAGGCGGAGCGCGCCGATCCCCTCTATTTGAGCTTTCAGAACGGCTTCAAGTCGTTCGAGCCGATCGTGGCGCGGAAGACGCTCGCGAGCGCCATCCAGATCGGGAATCCGGTCAGCATCTGGAAGGCGATCGCGGTGCTCAAGCAGTTCGACGGCCTGGTCGAGATCGCCACCGAGGAGGAGCTGGCCAACGCCGCCGCGCACGCGGACCGTACCGGCATGTACAACTGCCCGCACACGGGTGTGGCGCTCGCGGTGCTCGAGAAGCTGGTGGCGCGCCACGTGATCGATCCCAAGGAGCGCGTGGTGGTGATCTCGACGGCGCACGGGCTCAAGTTCACGGAGTTCAAGGTGCGCTACCACGAAGGAGTGCTCGAGGACGTGGTGCCGCGCCACCGCAACGTGCCGCTTGAGCTGCCGGCCGACCCCGACACGGTGCGCGACGCGCTGCGCCGCGAGATCGATCGCCGGCGCGGGGGCTGAGCGATGGCGCGAGATCTCGGCGGCGGCCGCGGCAAGCGCGGCATCGGCACCCGCTCGGTCCACGGCGGGGAAGACCGCATCAAGGACGGCCACGGCATCACCGTGCCGGTGGTCCAGACCTCGACCTATGCGTTCCGCGATACGGCGGAGCTGCGCGACTACATGGAGGGCCGGGTCGAGCGGCCGGAATACGGGCGCTACGGCAACCCCACGCAGACCGTCGCGGAGCGCAAGCTCGCGGACCTCGACGGCGGCGAGAAGGCACTGCTCTTCTCGTCCGGCATGGCCGCCGTCACCACCGCGATGCTGGCGATCCTCTCCCAGGGTCAGCACGTGGTGCTCACCAGCGACTGCTACCGCCGCACGCGGCAGTTCTGTCGCGCGGTGCTGAGCCGCTTCGGAGTGGATTACACGCTGGTCGAGCCGGGCGACTGGAAGGGGCTGGAGGCCGCGATCCAGCCCAGCACGCGTCTCATCGTCAGCGAGTCGCCCACCAATCCGTACCTGCACGTGATCGACCTCGAGCGGCTGGTGACGATCGCCCGCAAGCGTGGGGTCAAGACGCTCATCGATTCCACGTTCGCGACGCCGGTCAACCAGCGACCGCTCGAGTTCGGCGTCGATCTGGTGCTGCACAGCGCCACCAAGTACCTCGGTGGACACAACGACTTGCTCGCCGGAGTCATCATCGGCGGGGAGGGGTTGGTCGGGCTGATCCAGGAGCTACAGGCGGTGCTGGGCGGCGTGCCGGATCCGCACGGCTGTTACTTGCTGATCCGGGGAATCAAGACGCTGCATCTGCGGCTCGAGCGCCAGAACGCCAGCGCGCTCGCGGTGGCGCGGTTCCTCGAGGCGCATCCCAAGGTTGCCCGTGTGCATTACCCCGGGCTCGAGAGCCACCCGCAGCACGACGTGGCGCGGGCGCAGATGACCGGATTCGGTGGCGTGGTCGCGTTCGAGGTCGCCGGCAGCCTGGAGGACGCGGCGCGTTTCGTGGATGCGGTGCGGGTTCCGTACATCGCGCCCAGCCTGGGCGGAGTCGAGTCGCTGATCGAGCAGCCGGCGCTGATGAGCTACTACGAGCTCTCGCCGGAGGAGCGCGCCGCCGTGGGTATCAAGGAGAGCCTGGTGCGGCTCTCGGTGGGCGTCGAGGATGCGGACGATCTGGTCGCGGATCTATCCCAGGCGCTCGACGCGGTCTGAACCTCGGGGCGGTGCCTGACCGTTGCGAAAAAAGGCGTTCGACAGCGGGATTTCATCGATCGGTACCGGCGAGATCAGACGTTCCCCCAGGCGGTGAGCTGGTCTTGGCGAGAGCGGATCGGGGCCGAGGCCGGGAAGGCCGGGTGGGCGGGGTTGCTTTCCCTTCGAGCTCGCCTGATCTCATCCTCGTCAGCGCCGCGCGGGTGCGCGTGGATCCGGTGGAGCGCGGAGGTGCTGTGGCACTGGCTGGGGGTGGTACGGGCCCTCGCACGGGCACTGCCGAGAGCCCTGGACCCGTGGCCGCGAGAGACACGACTTGGCACTCGCGGTGACGAGAATCGTCAACGTTCTCGGTTCGATGAGCAGGACGAGCGCTCCGCGCGCGACCATGTCGCAGCGCGGCAAAATCGCTTGACATCATGCCTCAATCCCCCGTCATGCCTGAGAACTTTCGTGTCGTGTCGCACGCACGCCAGGACCGAAGCGGCATGAGCCGCACGATCGGCGACCCCCCTGGCACCGCTCTTGCTCAACCACACAGCGCCGATTGTCAAAAGCATTCGGCGCGATCCTGGGAACCCAAAAAACGCCGCAGGTGCGGCAAAGGAGAGAGGGCACATGAGGAATAGCAAGGGCTTTACTCTGATCGAGCTTCTGGTCGTCATCGCGATCATCGGCATCTTGGCCGCTATCGCGATCCCGCAGCTTCTCGGCGCTCGTGAGAAGGCGCGGAACGCGACCTGCGACAACATCTACGTCGCCCTGAACGGCGAAGCCGCGAACGAGCTCGACGGTGCGATGAACGGCGGTACGGGTAACTGCTCGACGACCACCAACGGCGGCGTCATCACCTGCGTGCTCAACAAGCACACGGATGAGGACAACCCCCGTAACCGCAATCAGCGGGCGTACACCAGCGGCGGCATCAACACCTGCCAGGTTCTGCTCACCACGCTCAGCACCAACGGCGTGACCTTCACGCAGCAGGCGAACCAGGCCGGCGCGACCCGCACGTTCTCGATCCGCGTGGACTGATCCGTCTACCGGGTCGGGTCCGAAAGGCCCGTCTCGCGAAACCGGCCGGGGTCACCCCCGGCCGGTTTCTTTTTTTTGGTATAAGCCCGGACCCGCCCCAGTGGCGCGTCATGACCGCGACGACCCTCATCGCTTCGATGCGCGGCAAGCTGCGCGAGCTGGTGAGCGTCGATCCGCGCTCACTCGCGGTGTTCCGCGTCGGGCTGGGTGCGGTGGTGATCTTCGATCTGATCGAGCGAACCCGCTCGTTCGTCGAGAGCTACACCGACCTGGGGCCGCTGCCGCGCTCGCTGGTGCTGCAGATGGAGCGCTACGGCTGGCCGTTCCGGCTGTTCGCGCTCAGCGGCGCGCCCGCGGTCCAGGCCGTGCTGTTCGTGGTCACGGGGCTCGCGGCACTGGCGATGGCGGCCGGCCTCTTCACGACCTTCGCCACGTTCC
>CAZYWA010000122.1:0-13727 GCA_964650975.1 uncultured bacterium | reverse complement strand
GCCCGCGCTGGCGTGGCGTGGGAGACCTGTGACCGAGGAGAGGGTCGCTGGTCCTGCGCGGTCGTTCGAGCGCGGTCCGGGACGCGTCGCATGGTTGGCCGGGCAGACGTTCTGCGTCGCATTGACCGTGTACGTCGCAGCCCACAACCTGAGCACCATGGGGCTGCCGATCCGAGCGCCGCGAGCCCTGGACGATGCGGCGGAGTGGATGGGAGTCGCGCAAGCGTGGGTGATGTACGCTCCACGCCCCGCGACGGTCGACTTCTGGTACCAGCGCACGGGCCGCCTGGCCGATGGCCGGTGGATCGATCTGGATCAGGAAGCGTCGGGGCCGAACTGGATGCACGTCCAGCGAGTCCACGATCAGTACCGGTTCCGGCGCTACGTCGCGGTGATCCAGTTCGGCCACTTGCACGAAGACGTGCCCTACGCCGCCTGGCTTTGCCGCACGTGGAACGGGGAGGCGCCTCGCGATCGCCAGCTCTCCGAGGTGGCGATGTTCCGGGTGGAGCAGGACGTTCATCCGGATGCGCCGCCGTCGCCGCCGCGCGCGCTGCGGATCGTGTCGGGTGCGTGTGACCGAGTCTGAGCGCGCTGCGAGCGCCGGCGGCATCACGCCGGTGGCGCTCGTCACGGCGGCTGTTTTCGCCGTGGGGTTCGCAGTGTTGATGGCCGGCCTGGCGCCGGCCGGCTCCTGGCGAGACGTCACCGAGTTTCAGTGGGCGGCGGCGACGCTCGGCGTTCCCCATCCGCCCGGCACGCCGCTGCAGATGCTGCTGGCGCGGTTCTCGACGCTGCTACCGATCGGCTCGATCGGGTGGCGCGTGAATCTGCTCTCGTGCCTGGCCGGCGCGGGCGGTCTGGCGCTCGCCTATCTTCTCGCGATCCAGCTGATGGAGCTCGCATGGCCACGCGCGCCGCGCCTCGCGATCACGATCCTGGGGCTCGCGGCGCCCATGGCGCTGCTCGGATCGCCGGTCTACCGCGAGCACGCCGCCACGGCCGAGGTGTATGCGCTCCAGGCGCTCGGTGCCGCGGCCGTGGCGTGGTTGCTGATCCGCCAGGCGTGCCACCCCGGCACACGCGACGTCCGGCCCCTCGCGACCGTCGTGTTGCTCACGGCGCTGGGAACCGGCGTGCACGTTTCGTTCGCGTTCTACCTGGCCGGAATCCTGCTCTGGTTCGCGGTCCGCGAGCGCGACTGGCTGGGACCGCGCGCGCTCGCCTTGCTCGCCAGTCTGGTGGTGCTGGGCGGCGCGGTGTTCGTCTACGTGCCGCTGCGCGCCTCCACCGGTCCCTCCATCGACTGGGGCGACGCGGTGACCCTCGACCGCCTTGCGTACCACTTGAGCGACGAGAAGGACCGCGAGCATCACGACGACGCCGCGACACCCGAGCACGTCATGGGCGCGGGCCAGCCCGGTCACGCAGCGCAAGCAGGGCCGACTCTCGTCGAGAGCGCCGTCAATCGAGCCCGAGCATCGGTGGCGAGCACCGTGCAATGGACTCGGTTCATTCACGAGTACATGACGGGCGAGCTCGGCGTGCTCGGCGAGGCGCTCGCCATCCTGGGGCTGGTGCTGGTCTGCGCCCGCCACGGTGGTGCCGGAGGTGCCATCGCGATGCTCGTGGCGGCGCACCTCGCGTTCGCGATCCCGATCGGAAAGTGGGCGAATCCCACCGGCTACAACCCGATGTACCTGCTCGGTGCCGCGCTCGCTTGCGTCCCATGGGCGGCGCTCCTCGCCATCGGTCCGGTCTCCCGGTCGGCGCCGCTCGCGTCGCTCGTGGTGGTGGCGGCACTCGCGGCACCGGCGGCACGCTTCGCGGCGTCACCGCCGGTCGCGGAGCAGGCGCAGGACTTCCGGTCCGACGAGCTGGCACGCGAGATGGTGCGGCCGCTGGCTCCCAACTCGATCCTGCTCGCGGCTCATCTCTGGCCGATCTTCGGGTACCTGCGCGAGGTCGAGGGCTATCGCACCGATGTGGACGTAGTGTTCCGGAACGAGATCTACGAGACCCAGCGGATGCGCGTCGACCCGCGCCGCGTCCACGATCTGGTCCTGCCGCCGCCGAGGCGCCTCGAGACGCGCTCGGATCGGATCGCGCGGATGGCGGCGTTCCTCGAGCTCAATCACCGGCGCGGCCGGCCGATCGCGTGGCAGTCCGAGGTCGACGATCTGTTCTTCGCCGTCCGCCCGACCGGGCTCCTCTTCGAGTACCAGGGAGACGTGACCGACGCGAGCCAGCTGGCGCCGGCGCCGGGCGCGCCTCGAGCGCTCGATGCGTGGGCACGGAGCTTCGAGCCGGGCGGTCCGCGCCACGCGTGGCTGCGTGACGACGACGATTTCGAGGAGGCCGTGCTCCCGATCGCCCGCTATGCCGGCTGGCGTGCGGCGCGCCTCGCATGAGAGGACGGCGACGAGTGGTGGGGCCGCGTGCGAGCGATGCTCGGCGCGCGCTTGCCCGACATCCCGTGGACCGGGGGCCTCGAGTCGATCGTCCGGGAATGCTCCAAGCAACGCGCGGCGGAGCTGGCGAGATCGGCCGGTTCGACCGCCGCTCCCTGACCCTCGCTGGGCGCGCGCCGGCTACTTCTCACGCGCTACTCGGGCTTCTCGCCCAGCTCCTCGAGCCCTCGAACCGCCGCGGGCGAAACACGCACTTGCGCGAGCACCGCGCGGTACGCGGTGACGGCGCACTCGCGATCTCCCTGCTCCCGGCACGTGTCGGCGAGCTGCAGCCGGGCCAGGTAGTGGTCGGGACGGTCGGCGAGCGTGCGTTCGAAGCGCCGTCGGGCCTCGGGAAGATGCTGCTCCCGATGCTCGAGCTGCCCGAACATGTACTGGATGCTCGAGTCCCCCGGTTCGTCGCGCTCGAGATCGATGAGCAGCCGACGCGCCTCCGTCAGATCGCCTGTGCCGAATGCGATCGCCACCAGCGACAGCGGGTCGTCGGGCTTGCGACCGGGCGACTGCACCAACCGCTCGGCGTAAGGCTTGGCACTCGCGAAATCGCCCCGCCCTCGATACCAATCCGAGAGGCTGCGCAACAGCGCGGCCAGCTGCGGGTCCTTGGCGAGGCCTTTCTCCCAGATGCCGCGCGCCTCGTCCTGGCGCCCCTGGCGCATCGCCGAGGTGCCCATCCACCACAGCATTTCGGCGGAGAGACGGTCGAGGCCCGGCGCGGTCTCGCCGTCCGGCACGTAGCGGGCGAGTCGGCTGAGCGCGTCCTCGCCGAGTCCCGAAACGAGATGGTCGTCGACCAGCGCCCGTGCCTCGAGGTCGGCGGTCAGGCGATGTCCGGAGTCGGTGGGATGACAGTAGTCGAGCATCAGCTCGTGGCCGACGATGCCGTCGGGGCTCGCGTCGGCGTAGGCCTTCTCGACGTCGAGCCAGGGAGCGCCGCTTTCCGCTGCAACGGCGCGGATCGCGCGGTTGATCGCCGTCAGCGCGCGAATCGGCACCGGATCGAGGTCGCGAGCACGCTGGTACGCGGCGCGCGCCTCGTCGATCCGTCCCAGGAGCTCGAGTGCGCGGGCGCGGTGAAACACGGTGGCCGCGTGTCGATCGTCGATGGCCATCGCGCGATCGAGCTCGACGAGCGCCTCGCTGGGCATCTCCGCGTCGAGCATCTGCAAGCCGTGGGCGAGATGCTCCAGGAACTGGTGTTGCTCGTCGGGTGACAGCGGATACGCGAACGCCAGGTACTCCGGCTTCCAGTCCCGAAGATTGGTGGGCTGGGTGAGAAGCAGCGCCGGTACCCCCGCCGCGCTACAGCTCGCCACCATCGCGCGCAGCCGCGCCGCGAAGAGCGCCGCGATCCGGTCCTTCTCCTCGAGCGTGAAGATCCGGCTCTCGTTCCGGCTCACGTCGAAGCCGAAGAGATCGTCGCTGCCGTCGGGAGCGGAGAGCGCCAGGCCCGCCCGAGCCGCGCCGATCCCGGTGCTGAGCAGCGCGTAGAGACGGCTCCCGGCGAGCCAGCTGCGCAGCGCCAGCAGCCGTTCGCCTCCCTCGAGCACGCGCTGGTACGCGGCGCGCTCCACGAACTCGTTGTGGCCCAGGTCGAAGACGATCAGGTCCGGGTGCAGAGCCAGCACCGACGGCAGCAGCGCCTGGATGCGCTGGCTGCCGTAGGACATGGCGCCGAGATTCGCCACCTCGACCACACGGTCCGGAGCCATGGCCTCGAGGCGATGCGCGAGGAAGCGGGGATGAGAGATCGGGTCGCGGTACGGAAAGCCGTAGGTGCTCGATCCGCCGAGCACCGCGATCCGGATCGATCCGCCGGGCCGGACCCGTCGAAGGTGGACTGGATTGAAGGTGTGGCTCGCGTCGGGGCGCAGCACCCATTCGTTGCCGGTGCGCTCGAAGGGGTTCACCGCCGGTGCGAAGCCGGCCGCCGGATCGTAAGGCGGGAGACGCGACGCGAGCGCGGGGATGCGCAGCACTCCCTCGGCGAGCGCAGCCACCAGCGCCGCGACGACCGAGGCCAAGAACCAGCGTCGACCGCCGGCGAGTGGCCGATCGCTCGGCGACGGCCGCTCACCCGAGGAAAGCGCCATCATCGAGCTCGTGCGACGCGCCCCGTCGCGTGCGGTCTGGGGTGGACCGTTCACTATACTGGCGCACCGCGATTCGCCTCGTCCACGCTGTTTCCGGGCCGGTTCGGACTCTCTCCTCGTCTCGATCGCCATTCGCCATGAGTCGCCGCGTTCACGTGCTGCCCGACTCGCTGGTGAACCGCATCGCCGCGGGAGAGGTCGTGGAGCGTCCGTTCTCGGTCGTGAAGGAGCTGGTCGAGAACGCCATCGACGCCGGGGCCCGTCGGATCGACGTCGAGCTCTCGGGCGGCGGAAAGGAATGGATCCAGGTCAGCGACGACGGCTGCGGCATGGGCCGCGACGACCTGGAGACGGCGCTCACGCGCCACGCCACCAGCAAGCTCAGCTCGGAAAACGACCTCGACGCGATCCGCACGCTCGGTTTTCGCGGCGAGGCTCTGCCCTCGATCGCGGCGGTGTCGCGCCTCGCGATCGTGAGCCGCGAGCCGGGCAGCGAGGCCGCGACCGAGATCCGCGTCGAGGGTGGAAGGGTCACCGAATGCCATGACGCGGGAGCGCCGCCGGGCACCCGCGTCGAAGTGTCGGAGCTTTTCTTCAACACCCCCGCACGCCGTGCCTTCCTCAAGGCGGACGGCACCGAGCTACGCCACGTCGCCGACTGGATGCAGCGCTTGGCGTTGGCCCGCCCGGAGGTGGCGCTCAAGCTCACCCACGAAAGCCGCGTGGTGCTCGAGGCACCGCCCTCGGTGCGCCTCGCCGATCGAGCGCTGGCCGTGCTCGGGCGCGACGTGGCTCGGGCGCTCTTCGAGGTCGACGGAATGGAAGGCGAGGCGTCGCTTCACGGGCTGATCGCGAAGCCGGGTGTGACGCGGCCGAGTGCCGGCGCGCTCTACGTCGACCTCAACGGCCGCGTGATCCGCGATCGAGGCGTGATTCACGCCGTCACCAGCGGCTACGGCACCCTCAATCCAGCCGGGAAGTACCCGATCGTGGTGCTGCACCTCGAAATCCCTCCCGGTTTGGTCGACGTGAACGTGCATCCGGCGAAAACCGAGGTGCGCTTCCGCGAGCCGTCGGCGATTCATCGACTGGTGCACCATGCGGTGCGGGACGGTCTGCGCATGGCGCCGTGGACCGGCCAGGTCGAGCCCGCCGCACCTGCCGTTGCCCCGGCGGACGGATCGCCGGTTTCCGGAATGCAGTCGTCGAGCAAGAGCCTGGAGGCGGCCGGTTGGTCGCCTGCGATGGAATCGTTCCGGCCGTACGTGGGAAGCGAGATTCCAGGCTGGAAAGTGGGCGAGGGTGCGCCCGCGCCCATTCCTGCTGCTCCTGCGAGTCGGGTGGCCGGGAGCGACGGCTTTTTCGCCTCGCTCCGGCCGATCGCGCAGCTGCACCGCACGTACCTGGTGTGCGAATCGGGAGACGGTCTGGTGCTCATCGACCAGCACGCCGCGCACGAGCGCGTCACCTTCGAGCGCTTGCGGCGGCAGCGCCTTTCGGGCGAGGTGGCGTCGCAGGAGCTGCTGTTGCCGCAGTCGGTGGAGGTGGGAACGGTCCGGGCGCGGATCGCCGAGGAGCGATCCGCCGAGCTCGCCCGTCTGGGTTTCGGCATCGAGCCGTTCGGAGGCGGAACCGTGATGGTGACCCGCGTACCCGCGCTGCTCGCCGAGCGAGGCGATGCGCCGGCGCTCCTCGACGATCTCCTCGAGCCGGACGGCCCGCTGGTGGGCGAGGGGGGTGGCTCTCCGGAAGCGGCGCTCGACGAGGTGCTGGGGCGCATCGCCTGCCACGGATCGGTGCGCGCCGGGCGCGTGCTCTCGATCGAGGAGATGCGCGAGCTGCTGCGCTCGCTCGATCGCACCGATTTCCGCGGCAACTGCCCTCACGGCCGGCACGTGGTGCTCGAGATGCCGCTGGCGGAGATCGAGCGCCGGGTGGGACGGAGATGACCCCCCCGTGCACGGTGCCGCCGGTGGTGCTGGTGGTCGGCCCGACCGCGGTGGGGAAGACCGAGCTCGCGGTGGAGCTCGCGAGCAGGCTCGGCGGCGAGGTGATCGGAGCCGATTCGCGGCAGGTCTACCGCGGCATGGACATCGGCACGGCCAAGCCAGGGCAAGCCGATCGTGCGCTCGTCTCTCACCACCTGATCGACGTCGTCGATCCGGATCGGGATTTCGACGCAGGGCAATTCCGAGCACTGGCGCTCGCAGCGATCGCGGAGGTTCGCGAGCGTGGCCGGGTTCCGTTCGTGGTGGGCGGAAGCGGCTTCTACGTCCGGGCCCTGACCGACGGGTTGCCCGAGCTGCCGCCTCCCGACCCGGAGATCCGCGCGGCGCTGCGCGCGCGTCATCTCGAGATCGGCGGCGCGCGGCTCCACCTCGAACTGGCCTCGGTCGACGAGGCCAGTGCGCGGCGCCTGCACCCCAACGACACGGCACGCGTGCTGCGGGCGCTGGAGGTCGAGCGGCAGACCGGGCGGCCGCTGAGCAGCTTTCGAGACGTTGGCCGCGCGCTCGGGCCGGTGCTCCGGGTTCCGGTCGATCGCCCGCGCGACGAGCTGGGGCCGAGGATCGCGGCACGGACGGCGGCGATGTGGGAGGCTGGCTGGCTCGACGAGGTCGCGCGGCTCGCGAGCGCCGGCTTGGGACCCGAGCTCAAGGCCATGAACGCGCTCGGTTATCGCGAGGCGTGGGAGCACTGGTCCGCCGGCTTCGCTTCGCGAGGGCCCGAAGCTTCGGCCACGCAGCAGCGAATCGCGGCGGCCACGCGCCAGTACGTGCGACGTCAACGAAGCTGGTTCCGGCCTCGCGAGGGTGAGATCGTGAGCCATCCCGAGCGCGACCGCGGCGCCATCCGCGAACGCGTCGAGCGGGCACTCTCGCTCTCGAACGCGCTCGCGGCAGGCACCGGCTGAGTCGTCGCCCCGCGGCTCATGCGAAATCGCGCCCGCATCGGAGCTCTCTCGATCGCTTGGCTCTCGATGCTGGCGGTATCTCCGGGCCGCGCCGCGGACCAGGGCTCCGGATCGACGGAGCCCGCGCAGGGTGGAATCACGTGGGCGCTCTTGCCGATCGTGGGCTTCAGCCCGGAGACGAGTGCCTCCGGCGGCGCCAAGTTTCGCGACAGCGACCTCTTCGGCACCGGCACCGTTCTCGATCTTCAGGGCAGCTACGCGCTCAAGGAGCAGCAGTTCGGAAGCGTCTTGCTCGAGGACCCGCACGTCTTCGATTCGGTGTTCTCGGTGGGGCTCGACGTCAGCTGGGCGTCCGATCCGGCCAAGGAGTTCTTCGGGCTCGGCAACGATTCGGACGGGCCCAACGCCGCGTCGAGCCATCTCTTCCAGGACGCGAGTGCGCGGGTGTCGCTGGGCGTGTGGCTGACGTCGACGCTGCGCTACAGCTTCGCGATCGCGGTGCGGCAGCTCGAGGTGGGCCACACCCGCGATCGCGGCTCGGACGCCGTGAGCACCCGCGAGCGCTTTCCCGATCTCCCCGGCGTGGGTGGCGGCCAGATCCGGACCTTGAGGCTCGACCTCGTGTACGACGCGCATCCCGGCGAGCTTCGCCCGATCGACGGCTGGGGGATCGGCGGGTTCGTCGAGGAGGTCGGACCGAGCCTCGACAACCACTTCAACTACACGTTCTACAGCCTCGAGGTTTCGCGGCGACAGCCGCTCTTCCAAGACTGGCTGGTGGCGGCGGCGCGCGCCCGCGCTCAGTACGTCGAGGGCGTCACTCGCGAGATCCCGTTCTTCGTGCTGCCGAGCCTGGGCGGCGCGGACACGCTGCGCGGTTTCTTTCCCGACCGGTTTCTAGGTCGCGGCAGCGCGCTCGTGAACCTGGAGCTGCGGGAGAAGATCGCGGCCTTCGACTTCTTCGACATCTGGCAGGTCACCATCGACGCCACCGGCTTCGGCGACTTCGGCCGGGTGTACGAAGGCGAAGAGGCTTTCTCCCACGAGGTCGTCAGCGACTGGAAGGCCAGCTGCGGCGGAGGAGTGCGATTTTTCCTCTCCTCCGGGCTGGTGGCGCGCGTCGACGTCGGCTTCACGAACGAGGAGCGGGCGCTCACCTACCTGCGCTTCGGGCAGATGTTCTAGGGTCGGCGACGGCCGCGGCGCACACCGCGAACAGCAAGTCCTCGACGGCGAGCGTCACGTTGGCGCCCAGGCTCACGGTGGGGCGCGTCCGCGCGATGTGGTCGAGCAGCTCGGTGGCGCGGCGCCGCGGCACCGAGCCCAGCCACGGGCTCGCCGTCGGCTCTCCGCGGGCACGCTGAGCGAGGAGGCCGGAGAGCGCATCGAGAAGCGCCACCGCGCCCGGCCGGTCTCCGCCGAGGGACTCCGCGAGATCGAGCACCGGCAGGATGGCGCCGGGTGCGAGGCGGCCGAGCGCCGCGAGATGATCGCTCTGCTCGTCGTCCGCGTCGCGAGCCGCGTCGATGCCGCGCGCCACCGAGCCGTGGGCGTGGGCCACGCCTCGCGTGATCGCTTCCGCGGTGACGCTCGCGCCCAGATTCCGCTCGAGCAGCTTCTTCACCGTCGCGTCGTCGAGCGTCCCGAAGCGCAGCTTCTGACAGCGGCTTCGCACCGTGGCGAGGAGCGCGCTGGGAGCCGAGGACACCAGGATCAACACCCGGCCGGCGCGCGGCTCCTCGAGGGTCTTGAGCAGCGCATTCTGACCCTCCGGTCCCATCTGGTGCGCCTCGATCACCAGCGCCACGCGCACCGTTCCCTCGACGGGCCGGGACGCCAGCCAGCCGTTCACGTCGCGCACCGTCGACACGCGGATGGTGCTCGACGGCTTGCCGTCGAAGTCGGACTTGGTCGCGATCCCGCGCGCCAGGGCCTCGTCTTCGGGAAGGACCGCAAGCAGGTCAGGATGCACACCGCGAGCGAGCTTTTCGCAGTTACCGCAATGGCCGCACGCATCGGTGCCGGAGCGCGCGGAGCAGCACAAGCTCGCCACGAAGGCGCGCGCCGCGAGCTCCTTGCCGACGCTCTCCGGACCATGGAAGAGGTAGGCCTGAGCGGGGCGCCCGCTTTCGAGGGCACGGGTGAGGATCGAGACCGGGCGCGGCTGGCCGGATACCTGCGAGAGCTTCATGCGGTCTTCCGCGACGCTTGCGGCCGAGCCGGCGTGCCCAGCGCGTCGATGAGGAAGCGCTCGAGGAGCAGCTCGGGATTCCCCGGCGTGCTCTTCAGCGCTCGATCCAGACCGGCCAGCGCGCGCAGGATCCGCACCAGGTCGGCCGCTTGATAGCGCAGCGCTCCCTGGAACGTCCGGTAGCAGCGGAACGGGTGCCCGGACGCGAGCGAGCCGGCGCCCTCCAGGTCGGCGAGGAGCGGGAAGATCCGGTTCTCGAAATCGCGGCTCGAGGTCGCGCGCTGAAACCGGCCGCCGAGGGGACCATCGATGAGCACGCGGGCCCGCAGCAGCCGGCGAGTCTCGCTGGCGAGCGCAGCGACGAGCCGCAGCACTTGCCCCATCTCGTCGCCGTCGCCACCCGAGAGCAACGTGCGCACGCGTGCCAGTGCCTCGCCGAGATTCCGGTCGCCCAGGCTTCCCTGCAACAGGTAGATCGGGTCCTCGCGGTCGCGCGCCACCAGCAGCGAGAGCGTCTCGAGGTCGACGGTGCCGCCTTCACCCGCGTAGGCCGCGAGCTTCTCGACCTCGCGGGAGACGCGCTCCGGATCGGGAGGCACGCGCTCGAGCAGCGCCGCGCGCGCGTCGGGCGGAAGGCGCAAGCGGCTGCTCGCGAGCAAGCGGTCGAGAGTGATCGCGACCTGGCGGTCGGCCTCTTTTCCCGGCGCGACATCGAGCGAGAGCGCCGCGCCTCGCTCGCGGATCTCGCGCGCGACGGGATGGGTGCGCTCGACCTTGCGCGCCGTGATGATCAGGGTGTTCACGTCGGCGCGGCCGCTGGCGAGCGTGGCCGTGAGCAGCGGCACGCCGCCGCTGGGAGGCGGAATGTCGCGCCCGTCGCGGGCGAGCCTCGCGTGCAAGGCGGCGCGCCACTGGTCGACGCGATCGCCGCGCTTCACCGCGAGACCGAACGCTTTGTGGAACTCGTCGAGTGCCTTTTGCTGTCCACGCGCCAGGTTCACGAGCGAGAAACCGGCCTCCGAGAACAGCACCACGGCCTTTCGCGCCGAGTCCTCTTCGCGGCCTTGCTCCCAGAGATCCACCAGCTCGGTCACGAGCTCAGCCTGGTCGCGCTTCCCGGCCAGGAACGTGGCACCCAGGACCAGGATCACGCGACGGCCGCCGAGCAGCGAGGTCGAGCACAGGTCGTCGGCCACCTCGGACGGTCGCGTCGAAGCGCCGTCGTACTTGACCAGATTGAAGGTGCGGTCGGCCTCGGAGACGATCGCGTAGGCGAGCCGGCGGGCGGCGTCGCGAAGCGACTGCTCGGCGTCGCCGGTGATCAGGTAGGCGGGAAGAACCTTGCCCTTGGCGGCCTGCGCGACGAGCTCGTCGAGGTCGGCGGCCATGGAGCGAAGGGTGCCGTTCTCAGGTGCTCAGAGGTACGAGAGCCAGCCGCGGTGGCGCTCGTCGGCGCCCTTGACAGCGCGGAAATACGCTTCCTGGAGCGCCTTGGTCACCGGTCCCGGCTTGCCCGTTCCGATCGCGCGACCGTCCAGCTCACGCACCGGGGTCAGCTCGGCGGCGGTGCCGGTCATAAAGAACTCGTCGGCCATGTAGACCTCGTCGCGGCTGAAGCGAGTCTCGACCACGGTGAGACCCTGGTCGCGCGCCAGCGTCATCACCGAGTCCCGGGTGATTCCCGGTAGCGCGGCGCCGAGCGGCGGAGTCTTGATGATCCCGTCGCGCACCAGGAACACGTTCTCACCGCTCGCCTCGCACACGTAGCCCTCGGTATCGAGGAACAGGGCTTCGTCGTAGCCGTCGCGCTTCGCTTCCATCTTGGCGAGATACGAGTTCACGTAGCCGCCGCAGACCTTGGCCTTGGTCATGAACGAGTTCACGTGCGGGCGGATGTACGAGGAGACCCGCACGCGGATGCCGTTCTTCAATCCTTCCTCTCCGAGGTAGGCACACCAGCTCCACGCGGCGATCATCACCTGCACCGGGTTGTCCTCGGGAAAGAGGCCCATCGTGCCCGGTCCCAGGAAGACCAGCGGGCGGATGTACGCCTCGTCGAGGGCGTTGGCGCGCAGCACGTCGAAGAGCGCCTGGCTCAGCTGCTCGTCGGAGTAGGGGACCTTGAGGTAGACGGCGTGCGCCGAGTGACGAAGCCGCCGCACGTGCTCGGGAAGGCGGAAAACGGCGCTCCGCTTGTCGACCGTGCGGTAGCAGCGGATGCCCTCGAACACGCCCACGCCGTAATGCAGCGTGTGCGCTAGGACGTGGGTGGTGCCGTCCTTCCAGTCGAGCATCTTGCCGTCGAGCCACAGCTTTTGTGCTTCGACCTTCATCCGCCACCTCGACCGTGAGTGCGCGAAATCATCGTGAATTGACCGCGATACGAAGAGGGTCAGGATAGCACCCGGGTGGCGTGATGCCACGGGCGCACCGCTGTCAGCTCCGCGCCCGCGATCAGCGGATCGGCGACGAGGCCAGGACCGAATCGCTTCGCAGCCGCGCCTCGTGGATGCGCCACCATTCGACGGCCGCGGCCAGCCCGGTGCTCAACCCCACCTTCGGCGTCCACGCGAGCCGCGCTCGTGCCTTGGCATTGCTGCAGAAGAAGTCCCGCGGCGACTCGCCCACCACGTGCAGATCGAGCGAGTGAAGGTGCGCTCGCTCGAGCGTCTGCGCGGCGAGGCGGCAGCCGGCGGCGAGCCACGCCGGAAGCTCGAGGGGGCGTAGCGTCGTGCCCAGGGCCGCGGCCATCGCCTCGAAGAACCCGCGCGTGGTGTAGATCTCGGTGTCGGCGATCCAGAAGACCTCGCCGCCGATGCCGGGTGTGCCGCGCGCGGCCTCGACCGCGTCCACCAGGTTGTCGACGTAGATCAT
Organism: uncultured bacterium; assembly: GCA_964650975.1. Taxonomy (GTDB): domain Bacteria; phylum JADJOY01; class JADJOY01; order JADJOY01; family JADJOY01; genus CAZYWA01. The sequence continues at coordinate 1,184 of CAZYWA010000122.1, read as the reverse complement.
GCTGCGCCGGTTCGAGCCGCCGCCGAAGAGCGGCGGACGCCCGGACGCCACCATCTGCATGAGTCGCGAACGGCGCTCCGGCTGTCCGGGACCGTAGAACATCGCGGGACGTAGCACTACCGTCTCGAGCTCACCGGTTGCGTTCGCATCGAGCGTGACGATCTCGGCCGCTCGCTTGGACCGTCCGTACTCGGTCTCCGGGTGGCACGGTGCGTCCTCGACCAGCGGTTGCGAGCCGCGGTTGTACCCCTGCGCCGCCTCCGAGCTCACGTAATAGAAGCGCCTGGCACCCGCGCTGGCGGAGGCGTTCACGAGGTGGCGGGTGCCGTGAACGTGGATCGCGCGGTAGTCCGCGAACCGCTCCGGGTGCACCACCCCGGCGCAGTGGACGACGTCGTCGACACCGGCGCACGCGCGCTCGCAGGCTTCTGGATCGCGCACGTCCCCGGCGACCGTCTCGGCGCCAGCGCGGCGCAGCGCGTGCGGGTCCGCGGCCGGCTCCACCAGGCACCGGACCTCTTGCCCCGCCTCGAGCAGTCGGCTCACCAGCCGCGAGCCCAGCCATCCGGGCGCTCCCGTGACGAGCGTCTTCATGAGCAACGGACCTCGGATCGAACGTCGAAGGGGGCGGCGCAGCGGGGGTGCGGAAAAGGTAGCATCGGCGCCCCGAGGAGATGAACCAGGGCCGTGTCGATCGAATCAGGAAGCCTGTCCGCGCCCGAGCCGGGTGCCCGGGAACGCGTCGCTCGGCTGGGTGGGGGGCTGGTCCGTCTGGGCAGCCGCGCCGCGGTCACCGCCGTGCACTGTGTGCTCCTGACCGGGTGGCTGCATCCGTCGCATTTCTGGGTGATGGGAGTGGTCTTCGGAGCCTCGATGTTGCTGGGCCCCTGGCTCTGGCTACGGCTGGCTCCGCTGCCGGCGGCGAGAATCGTGGCCGTCGGGGTGCTGTGGACGCTGGTGCTCGGGTACTGGCGCTCCTACGCCAATTTCGCCGACCCGCGTGGCTCGCTGCTTTCGCTCGCGCTGCTGCCGGGGATGTTCGTGCTCGAGAGTGGCGGCTGGCTGGGCCGCTGGTCGGTGCTGCCGGTCGCGATGTTCGTGGCCTTCGAGAGCCGGGTGCTGCCCGCGGCGCTGCTGGGCCGCCTGGCGGCCGGTTGCGCGTTTCCTCTCGTGGATCAGGCGTT
>CAZYWA010000121.1:0-17219 GCA_964650975.1 uncultured bacterium | reverse complement strand
CTCGCTGCATCGTGACTTCCTGCCCTCGAGCTGGGGTTATTACCGGCCGACGTTCTGGGACTGCGCGACCCTGGCGGGAAGCTTCGGCCTGTTCTTCACGATGTTCTGCCTGTTCGTCCGGTTCCTGCCGATGGTCGCGACGGCGGAGGTCAAGACCGTGATGCCCGAGGCGCACGTACACCCGGTGGCACTGGGCGAGGCAGCGCACTGATGGGCCTCTTGATGCCGTCGCTGCCGGAGGGCGAGCATTTCGGGGCGCTCGCCGAGCTTCCCACGGCGCAGGCGCTCTACGAGGCATGCGAGAAGGTGCGTGACGCGGGCTTCACCAAGTGGGACGCGCACACCCCGTTCCCCATCCACGGGCTCGACCGGGCCATGGGGCTCAAGCGTTCGCGGCTGCCTTTCCTGGTGCTCTTCCTCGGGCTCTCGGGCGCGGCCGGCGCGCTGCTCATGCAATGGTGGATGAGCGCGGTGGATTATCCGATCACGTATAGCGGGAAGCCCTATTTCAGCTGGCCGGCGTTCGTGCCGATCGTGTTCGAGCTGGGCGTTCTGTGCGCCGCCTTCGGGGCGGTGTTCGGGATGTTCGGCTTCAACCAGTTGCCGATGCTCTTCCATCCGCTCTTTCATTCGCAACGGTTCGAGCGAGCCTCGGACGACAAGTTCTTCATCTCGATCGAGGCGTGGGACCCGCAGTTCGATCCGCATCGAACCGTCGAGTTCCTGCGGGAGCTGGGCGCGGACGCGGTGGAATTGGTCCCGCGTCGGGCGTGATCGCTCCGCCTCAGGCACTCGAGCTCGTAGCGACGACACCCCGAGATCTTCCAGGAGCGTGGACAACGTGAGCGCAGGATCGACCCCCGAGGCATCGGACGACGCCCGCATCCCCGCCGGTCACGCGTGGGGGAAGCTGCCGGTGATCTTCGGATCGCTGGCGGTGGTGGGGTTCGGGATCTCGCTGGCGCTCGCGAGGGGAAACGAGAAGCAGTTTTACTTCTCGTGGCTGGTCGCGTTCATGTACTTCCTCAGCATCGCCCTGGGCGGGCTCTATTTCGTGCTGTTGCAGTTCCTGTCCAAGGCCGGCTGGAGCGCGGCGGTCCGGCGCATTGCCGAGAACGCCATGGTGACCCTGCCGTTCCTGGCGATCTTCGCGATCCCCATCCTGCTCGGCATGCACGACCTCTTCCACTGGGCGCGACCCGACGAGCTCGCGCGCGACGCCGTGCTTCGTTCCAAGGCGCCGTTCCTCAATCCGACGTTTTTCCTGGTCCGGATGGTCATCTACTTCGTGGTCTGGACGCTCTTGTCGGCGATCCTGATCCGCAGCTCGTTCGCTCAGGACGAGAGCGGAGACCACGCGATCACGCGACGGCTCCAGATGGTGGCGCCGCCGGGGATGGCGCTCTTCGCGCTCACCCTCACGTTCGCGGCCATCGACTGGCTGATGTCGCTCGACGCGCATTGGTACTCGACGATCTTCGGCCTCTACTACTTCGCCGGCAGCGTGGTCGCGATCTACGCGTTCATGATCGTGATCGCCACCGGGCTGCGCAATGCCGGCATCGCCGAAGGCGCCTGGCGCCTCGATCACTTCCACGACCTGGGCAAGCTCCTGTTCGGCTTCGTGGTGTTCTGGACCTACATGGGATTCGCGCAGTTCTTCCTGATCTGGTACGCGAACATCCCCGAGGAAACGATCTGGTTCCGGGCCCGGCTCACCGGATCCTGGCAGAACGTGACGATCCTGCTGGCGCTCTGCCACTTCGTGATCCCGTTCTTCGTGATGATGGGCCGCACCATCAAGCGCAAGCCGGCGCTGCTGCGCATCGCCGCGCTGTGGATGCTCGCGATCCACTACGTCGACCTTCACTGGCTCGTGATGCCGAACTTGCACGCGGCCGGGGACGCGCCGGCGCTGCTGGACCTGACCACCTTCCTGGCGGTGGGCGGCGCCTTCCTGGCCATCTTCGGATACTTCCTGAAGGGGCACGCCGTCGTGCCGATCCGCGATCCGCGGCTTCCCGAGTCCCTGTCCTACGAAAACGGTTGATTCCAGAGAATCCCGAAAAGGAGAATTGAGCGATGTTCAAGATCCGTTCGCTGGCGCTCGGGCTGGTCGCGCCGAGCTTCTTCGTGTCCGCGGCCCTGGCCGGGACCATCCAAGGAACCGTCACGTTCTCGGGCACGGCGCCCACGCTGAAGCCGGTCGCGATGGACGCCGATCCGACCTGCGCCGGGAAGCACTCGACGCCGGTCGCGAACGAGATCCTGGTGCTCGGTGACGGCAACACCGTCGGCAACGTGGCGGTGAGCGTCGAGTCCGGCCTTCCGGCCGGCAAGACCTTTCCGGCGCCCACCACGCCCGCGGAGATCGATCAGAACGGCTGCATGTACATCCCGCACGTGCTCGGCCTCATGGTGGGCCAGCCGATCAAGTTCAAGAACTCGGACGGCATCCTCCACAACGTCCACGCGCTGCCCACGCTCAACAAGGAATTCAACGTTCCGATGCCGGACGCCGTGAAGGAGAAGGAGGCGAGCTTCCCGAAGGAGGAAGGCTTCTTCAAGGTGAAGTGCGACGTCCACCCGTGGATGAACGCGTGGGTGCGCGTCTACTCGAACCCGTTCTTCAGCGTCACGGCGAAGGACGGCAAGTTCAAGATCGCCAACCTGCCCGCCGGGACCTACGAGCTGAGCGCCTGGCACGAGAAGCTGGGAACCGTGAAGCAGTCGGTGACCATCGCCGAGGGCGATACCAAGGACGTGAACTTCACGCTCCAGGCCCCCAGCAAGTGACGTTTTGCACGGCGCCGTCCGGCGCCCGATTCGCCCGCCGTACCTGGGAGGGGACTCCGTGGAAGTGAAAGACAAGCACGCCGCGCACGCGGGCCACGCTCACCACGATGAGCATCACGATCATCACGAGCTTGGGTTCTGGCGCAAGTACGTCTTCTCGACCGATCACAAGGTGATCGGCATCCAGTACGGCATCACGGCGCTGTGCTTTCTGTTCTTCGGCTTCAGCTTGATGATGATGATGCGCTGGCAGCTCGCCTTCCCGGGCAAGCCGCTGCCGCTCATCGGCAAGCTCTTCAGCGACGCGGTGATGCCGGGCGGCATCATGCTGCCCGACTTCTACAACCAGCTGGGTGCCATGCACGGCACCATCATGGTGTTCCTGGGAGTCGTGCCGCTCGGGGTCGGTGCCTTCGGCAACTTCGTGCTGCCCCTGCAGATCGGCGCACCCGACATGGCCTTCCCGCGCATCAACATGGCCAGCTACCAGGCGTACCTGATCGGTGGCGTGATCATGCTGGCGAGCTTCTTCCTGCCGGGCGGCGCCGCGCAGTCCGGCTGGACCTCGTATCCGCCGCTCTCGGACATCTCGCCGGGACAGACCTCGTGGCTGGTCGGAATGGTGTTCCTGATCACCTCCTCGCTGCTCGGTTCGATCAACTTCATCGTCACGACCATCCAGCTTCGCGCCAAGGGCCTCACCTTCATGAGGCTGCCGTTCTTCGTGTGGGCGCAGTTCGTGACCTCGTTCCTGCTGCTGCTCGCGTTCCCGCCGCTCGAGGCGGCTGCGATTCTCCAGTTCATGGACCGGGTCGCGGGCTCGAGCTTCTTCCTGCCGAGCGGCCTGGTGGTGAGCGGCAAGCTGGCCGTCGCGAGCGGCGGCGGTAGTCCGCTGCTCTGGCAGCACCTGTTCTGGTTCCTCGCGCATCCCGAGGTGTACGTGCTGATCCTGCCCGCGATGGGGATCGTCGCCGAGGTGATCGCCGCCAACACCCGGAAGCCGCTGTGGGGCTATCGCGCGATGGTCTACGCGGTGGTCTTCCTGGGCTTCATGTCGTTCGTGGTCTGGGCGCACCACATGTTCATCACCGGTATGGGAACGGTGATGGCGTCCTTCTTCCAGACCACCACGATGATCATCTCGATTCCGTCGGTGATCATCCTGACGGCGTTTTTCGTGTCGCTGTGGGGCGGGTCGATCCGGTTCCCTACTTCGATGCTCTTCGTGCTGGGCTTCTTGCCGATGTTCGGCATCGGCGGGCTCACGGGATTACCCCTGGGCCTCTCGTTCCCGGACATCCACCTCCACGACACGCTCTATGTGATCGGCCACTTTCACTACGTCGTGGCGCCGGGCTCGATCTTCGCCCTCATGGGCGGCGTCTATCACTGGTTCCCGAAGGCCACCGGGCGGCGCATGAACGAGACCCTCGGCAAGCTGCACTTCTGGCCGACGCTCATCTGCATGAACGGGATCTTCTTCCCGATGTTCATCCAGGGGCTCGCCGGTATGTCGCGGCGCATGTTCGACGGCGGCGAGACCTACGCGCACGTCGCGCAGTACGTCCACCTGAACAAGATGATGTCGGTCTCGGCCTGGTGCATGGGCGTCGCGCAGCTGCCCTTCATCTTCAACTTCTTCCACAGCATCAAGCACGGCGAGAAGGTCTCGGACAATCCGTGGAACGCGACGACTCTCGAATGGGACGCGCCGTCTCCGCCGCCGCACGGGAACTTCCTCAAGATCCCCGAGGTGTTTCGGGGGCCGTACGAGTACAGCGTTCCCGGACACAAGACCGATTTCTTCCCGCAGTCCGACCCGGCGAGGGGGTGAGCAGCAATGGAAATTCCGTACACAGTCGAGCCCCGGCCGGATACCGGGCTCACCAACGGCAAGATCGGCATCTGGCTGTTCTTGGCGTCCGAGGTGATGCTCTTCGGGGGACTCTTCGCGGCCTACATCATGCTGCGAGTCGGCGCCACTGAATGGCCGCAAGGGCGCACGATCCTGAACGTGAAGCTCGCGTTCACCAACACGCTGATCCTCATCAGCTCGAGCATCACGGTGCTGCTCGCCTGGGCGTCGCTGGTGCGGCGGGATCTCGGCAAGTTCAAGCTGTACATGCTCATCACGATCCTCTGCGGGTTCGGCTTTCTGACCATCAAGTACTTCGAGTACACCCACAAGTTCGAGCTCGGCCTGTTTCCCCGGAAGAGCACGTTTCTCGCGATCTATTTCACGTTGACGGGCCTCCACGGCCTGCACGTGATCGGAGGCATGTCGGTCAACGCGTATCTTCTCGGGCCAGGCTCGAAGCTCTACGAGACCAACCCCGAATGGTTCACGAACCGAGTGGAGAACGCCGGTCTCTTCTGGCACCTGGTCGACCTGGTGTGGATCTTCCTGTTCCCGGTCCTGTATCTGCTTTGACCTCCAATTCGCAGCGGGGATGACGAGATGAGCTCAGATCACGGTCACGGCGCCGACTTCGACAAGCACGTCAATGCCGCGCTCGGCGTATTCGTCGCGTTGCTTTGCCTGACGTGCGTGACGGTGAAGGTGGCGTATCTCGACTTGCCTACCCACGAGGCCATTGCCTTGGCGTTGGTGATCGCGCTCGTCAAGGGCGGGTTGGTGGCCGCGTTTTTCATGCACTTGATCTCCGAGCGAAAGCTCATCTTCAGCGTGCTCGGGATCACGGTCGCGTTCTTCTTCGTGCTGCTGCTGGTGCCGATGTCGACGTCGATCCTGGACCACGTCGGGCACCTGATCGTGGTCCCGCATGCGCAGGCGGCCGAGCCGGCGGAGCACGCAGGCCACGCGGAGTAGCGTGGTGTCGCTCAAGGGTTTCCATGTCGTCTTCATCATCGCCGCGATCCTCATCTCGTTCGGATTCGGAGCCTGGTGCCTCGTGTACGGTCGCGCCGATCACGATTCGACCTTGCTGATGCTGGGAGCGGTCTCGGCCGCGAGCGGTGTCGGCCTGCTGGCATATGGCGTTTGGTTCTTGCGCAAGACCAAGGGGCTCAAGTCGTCGTGAAGCCGGTCTCGAAGACCTCCGCGTGGTCACGCGTCGCGGTGCCGCTCTGCGCGGTGGCGCTGGTGCTCGCGTGGAGCGGAATGGCGACGGCCTGTCCGGTTTGCTACGGCGAGGCGCAAGGACCGCTGATCGACGCCGCGCGAGTCGGCGCCTGGATGCTGATCGGAGTGATCGCGTCGATGTGGATCGGGTTCACGTGGTTTTTCGTCTATCTGTGGCGACGCGCCAAGCAGTTCCGGGAGGATCCGCCGATGGGATCCGCCGCGTCGCCGTGCGAGTGCTGCCCGTAGTCGACCGCCCGCAGTCTTTCGGAGGCCTGGAATGCACAAGTGGAGCTGGCTCTTCCTTCCCGAACTCGCGTCGAAGCACGGCGGGCGCGTGGACGACGTCATCGGTTACGTCCACATCCTCATGGCGGTGCTGTTCGTCGGCTGGGGTGCCTTCTTCGTCATCACACTCGTCAAGTTCCGTGCTTCCGCGCACCCGAAGGCCGACTACGTCGGCGTCCAGGGTCACAAGAACACCTACCTCGAGGTCGCGGTGGCGATCGTCGAGGCGGTGCTGCTGATCGGTTTCTCGATCCCGCTCTGGTCGGAGCGCGTCGACGCGTTCCCGCCCGAGAAGGACGCGGTGGTGGTTCGCGCCGTGGCCGAGCAGTTCGCGTGGAACTTCCACTACCCCGGGCCGGACGGTGTTTTCGGACGCACCGATCCGAGTCTCGTCGACCCGCAGACCAATCCGCTCGGGCTCGACCCCGCCGATCCTCACGGCAAGGACGACATCACCACCGTCAACCAGCTCCATCTGCCGGTCGACAAGCCGGTGATCGTCCACCTCTCCAGCAAGGACGTGATCCACAGCTTCGCGGTGTGGGAGATGCGCGTGAAGCAGGATGCGATCCCGGGGCTCGAGACGCCGCTCTGGTTCGAGCCGACCGTGACCACCGCGGAGATGCGCAAGCGAACCGGTAACGACAAGTTCATGTACGAGATCGGCTGCGCGCAGCTCTGCGGCCTCGGTCACTACAAGATGCGCGGCTTCGTGACCGTCCATCCCCAGGCCGAGTTCGACAAGTGGCTCGAGGACAATGCTCCCAAGCCCAGCGAAGGCGGCGAGTTCTGGGGCTGAGCTGGATCCCGTCCGGCGTCAACCGGGGGTCGGCTTCGCGCCGAACACCCGGTTCGCCGGCATGCGAGCACGGATCGCGGCCAGCACGTCGTCGGTGACCACGGCGATCCCGTTCTCCTTGCAGTAAGTCTCGACCGAGCGGGTGACCATCCCGCGCACGAAGGACGGGATCTGCTTCATCTTCGCTTGCGCGTCCGGCTCCCACCGTAAAGCCGGCGCGGGCTTCTCCCCGAAGCCCGATTCCGGGAACAGCCGCGCCGCGGCCGCCGCGAGCTCGCCCGGCTGGTGGGAGCAAAGCGGGTCCTCGGCCATCAGGTCGCCGGTCATGCCGAACGCTCGGGCACGGCAGCCGCCGCAGGCAGCGGATAGCTCGCAATCGCCGCAGCGGCCGCCGAGTGTGTTGCGAGCGCGGATCTTCTGGAAGAGCTCGGAGCCATTCCAGATGTCGAGCAGGCCCTGCTGCCGGAGGTTACCGCCGAAAGCTGGCAAATAGGGGCACGGAGTCACGTCGCCGTTGGGACGGATGCCGAGGTAATGCGTCCCGGCCGGACAGCCGCCGGCGCCGCCGGTGTAGGTGCGGAGCAGCGGAGCTTCCGGCTCGCGCGCCAGCAGCGTACGCACGTGGTGCGGCGCGCACTTGGCGTTGACCAGCATCTTGCCTTCGAAGCGCTTCTGGATCGTGTAGAGCCGCTCAAGCACCAGGTCGTAGTCGGCGCGATCCAGATCGGACACGTACTCGCCGCGTCCGGTCGGTACGAGGAAGTAGACGTTCCAGACCTTGGCGGCGAGCTCGCCGTGGGCGAAATCCGCGATTCCGTCCAGCTCGTTCAGGTTGTGCCGCGCGACGGTGGTCTGGATCAGGAACGGCAAGCCCACGCGGCCCAGGATCCTCGCTCCCTCGACGGTGTTCGCGAAGGCACCCCGCACGTTGCGGAAGGTGTCGTGGGCGTTCGCGTCGAGCGCGTCGAGGGAGAGCGCCAGCCCGCGAGCGCCGCGCTCCTGCAGCAGCCGCGCGACTCGCTCGGAAACCTTGACGCCGTTGGTCCCGACCACGACCCACAGCCCGCGCGAAGCCGCGTGTCCGACGATGTCGAGGATGTCGCGCCTGAGCAGCGGCTCACCGCCGGTCAGGATCGTCACGCACTCGGGGGCGAAGGCGGCGATCTGATCGGCGACGGCGAAGCACTGCTCGGTCGAGAGCTCGGCCCGGTCGGCGAACGCCTCCGTGGCCACCTGCGGATTCGGGCCCGCGTCGAGGTAACAGTGCTCGCAGGCGAGGTTACAGCGATAGGTCAGATTCCAGGAGACGACGTAGGGACGGTCGAACGCCGCTGCGTGCGGGGGCGTGGGCTGGGTCATGATCGCGCTTCACATGCCGAAGAAGTCCTTCGCCTCGTCCATGACCTTGGCGTCGATCTCCGGGTAGCCGCGCTCGCGCGCGAACTTCTCGATTCCGGTGCGGGCCATGGGACGCGCGAAGGGCGGCACATTGCCGAGCCGCTCCTCGGCTTCGGGTGTCCACGCGACCGGCGTGCCCTGGTTCGCGGTGAACGGTGCGGTGACTTCCTCGGCCGAGCGCGCCATGGCGCTCACCGGGCACTTCGACGCGGCCGGGGCTGGTGCCCCCGCCCCCGCGCCCTCCGGTCCGACGTTGACGCCCAGCGACCCCACCACCTGGGTCTCGAACGGATTGGTGAGCATCGCCATCTCATAGCCGCACTCGGGGCAGCTGTAGACGAGCGTCAGCGAGCCCCGGTCGGGGGGCTTGGTCTCGACGAGCTTCATCGGCGAATCGCAAGGGACGCACAGGAACTTCACGGTGTTTCCTCCAAGCTGGCCTGGATCCGGTCGACCACTTCGCCCGCCGCGGCCGCCGACGGAAGATCGGGCCGTGCGTGGACCGGCTCGCCGCGATCGCAGAGCGCCGCGAGCTCGGGGTCGAACGGGATGCTGCCGAGTCGAGGGATCGAGAAGCCGTCGGTGGCGGGAGCGGGGAAGAGCGGCCGCACCTCGCCGCAGCTGGCGCAGTGATAGCCGGCCATGTTCTCGACGTAGCCGAGCAGCCGGTTGGGAGTTCGCGAGAGCGCCTTGATGGAGCGAGAGACCACGCCGCGCGCGACGTCGCTGGGGATCGAGACCAGCACGAACGAAACGGCCGGTCCCAGGAACTCGGCGTACTGCACCGCGCGATCGGCGCCTGGGGGCAGATCGAAGACCAGGTAGTCGAGCTCGCCCCATTCGACGGTGCCGAGCAACTCCTCGATCGCCGTGAACTCGCGCGTGGCGCGCCAGGTGTGCGATTCACCGGTCGCGACGCTCTCGAAGTCCACGTCGTCGCCCTCGGGCACCAGGCTGCCGAGCGACACCACGCCGAGCCCCTGCGCGTTGCGAGGCAGCGTCAGACCGCCGCGTTCCGTGGGCAGGAGCGGCTTGAGCCCCAGGCCGGCCAGGCGCGCCTGCGTGGGACCGTTCAGATCGGCGTCGAAGATCGCGACTCGCGCGCCGCGCGCCGCGAGACCGGCCGCGATCTGGGTGGCGAGCGTGCTCTTGCCGACACCCCCTTTGCCCGAGCCCACCGCGAGCAGGTGCTTCACCTGGGCGAGGTTCCGCGCGCGCTTCTCGCGCAGCGCCGTCACCTGCCCGACGATGTTCGAGCCACCGTCGCCGACGATGTCGTAATAGCCCTTCATGACGAAGCCCGGAGGCTAGCCGACGCCCACCTGCAACGCATAGCGCAGCCAGCGGCGTACGGCGCGGAATCCCAGTGCTTCGAGCAGCGCCGGCTCGATCTCCGTGGCGGCCAGCTTGGGGACGCGAACCGAGCCACCGCTTCGCTCCACGAGGGCATCGACGACCAGCGACAGGGCCTCCTGGCGGCCGGGTACGCCGATGCCGAGCACCTCGAGCGCGCGGGCGCCGGCGGCGCCGGCCAGGTCGTCGAGCGGTCGGGCCAGCGCCCACGCCTCGACACGATCGCTCACCACCGCGACGCACTCGAGCTCGGGAGCCCGGTGGCGCAGCGTCTCCGCGGACCGGAACCAGGAGTCGGCCGACCCGATGGGGAAGCTACCGCCCGATGCCTCGACCAGCTCCTCGAACGTGAGGCGCGCGGTGAGCGAGCGTGCGGGGTCGTGCGTCCCACCGGCGGGCCGAGCGAGCTCGAGGTCGGTCGAGGTCCCGGCTTCGCGCCACCCGCACCGCTCGAAAAAGCGGCGAGTGGCCGAGTCGTCCGCGTCGACCTCGGCGAGCAGGAGCGGCGGACCGAGGATCGCGAGCTTGCTCGCGAGCGACTCGATCAGGTGTCGGCCGTGTCCCTGATGCCGGTGGCCGTCCCGGATGCCGATCCCGAGCACCAGCGTTTCGGTGGCGCGCTTCGCGGCCAGGAGTACACCGATGGCCAAGTCGTCGTCGAAGGCGAGCATGCAGCTCGACGACCAGAAATCGATCATCCGGCCGCGCTTCTTGAGGATCTCGGGAGTGATCCGGGGCGCGCCCGGGACGTGCGGCGCCAGACACTCGTGGTAGGCGCGCACCAGTGCCGGCAGATCGTCCGAGCGACAGAAACGATAACCCGGCATGGAGCGGCACTCGCGGCACTGGGCGGCGCGGGTGCCCTGGCGGCGCGGAGTCGCGCCGGATTTGGGGGTGGGGCCCCACGAAAACCGCGCTTTTCGTGGGGCGGGGGCTTGGAAAGCCCCCCGAAAAACCTAGCTGCCCTGCCGCATCGCCTGGAGCGCCGACATGATCCCGACCTCGTTGAGCGGAGAGGCACTCGACGAAGCCGGCGTCGATTGGTCGGCCGTGACCGTGCGGCGCAGCGCCTCAGGGTTCGCGTTGTAGCCCGAGATCATCTCGTTCATGAGCTGGCGGCCCATCTCGATCCCTTCCTCGACGAGGGCCAGATCGATCACCGGGGTGTCGCGCTCACCGGCCACTTGCTCGACACGCTCCTGGGTCTTGTTGCGCATGAACCCGGCGGGGACCCGGAACATCCGCACCACGGCGTCCTCGGTCCAGCGGAAGGTCGAGAAGAGCGGGTTCTTCTTGTCGTCGCGGGCGATGAGCTTCTTGCCGTCGTCGAGCGTGAGCGGTTGCGACGCGTGCTGCGCTTCGGCCGCCTCGGCCGAAGGCAGCTCGACCGCATGGCCGAGTTCTTCCTCGACCAGTGCCCGAGCGAATTCCAGGGTCACCGTCTCCATGCGCTTCATGCGCGCCGACTTCTCGATCCGCGCCTTGGTGCGGCGGCGCTGGTACGGCTCCTTCATGGCCCAGAGCGCCTTCTTGGCTTCCTGGGTCCAGGTGAGCGAGCGGCCGTCGTAGGTCTTCTCTTCCTCCGCGCCACCTTCCATGCGGATGATCTCGGCGACCTGCTCGGGAGAGATCTGGTCGAAGCTGGTGCCGCCGCACACGATGCACTTGACCGGGTTGGGCTCGGCCGCCGTCACGCCGCACTTCTTGCAGAGCGCGACCGATGCTTGGGCCTGCGTTCGCTCGAGGATCAGCGCCTCTGCCAGCTTGGTCGTGGCCTGCGCGCCCTTCGGCATGTAGCGGTCCATCGCCTCGTCGAGCAGCGAGCTGGTGATGACGCTGTGGCCTTGCTCGACCGCCAGCCGGTAGATCGCGGTGCGAGCGATGCCCTGGACGAGGGGCGGGACGCGCGTCATGCGCTCCTCGGCCTCGGGAGTCCAGCGGATCGTCTCCTCGGCCTTCACGTCGAGCTCGGGCTGCTCGAGGCGCGTGGTGAGCAGCACGTTGCACGGCGCGTGGCGCACCAGGTTTTCGGTGTTGCTGCCGAGGCCGCGCTCGTCGGCCGTGCTGTGGACGCCGATCCGGCCCAGCACCAGGAGCCAGGGCCGGGTCTTGCGGGCGTGATCGAGCACCTTCTGGAAGGCCTTGCCGTCGAGGAGCGTGCGGCTGATCTCGACGCCGGCGGCGCGCGCCATCTGCTCGGCCACCTTGAGGTGCGACTCGTAGATCTGCGCCAGGCCGGTGTCGATGATCTCCTCGTGGAGCTGGTTCTGCTCCTCGAAGCGGAACACCTTGGCGGCCTTCTCGGTGAGCACGTCCACCACGCTCGCGAACACCGAGTAGTGGAGATACGGGTCGTAGACGGCCACCGCCTCGACCTTCTTGCCGAGCTGCTTGGCGAGGTCGATGGCGGTCATGAGCGCGCCGAAGGACTGCGGGCTGCCGTCGACGCCCACCAGGATCACGTCGCTCGAGGCCTCGCGCGTGCCGTCCTTCGCGGGGACGTCCTTCACGATCAGCACGTCGCGGCCTGCGCCGCGCACCACGCGCTCGCACACCGAGCCGAGCTGGCTGTCGCGCACGCGGCCGAGGCCGAGCGAGCCGAGCACCACCAGGTCGTAGTCGTTGCTCTCGATGTCGCGCAGCAGCTCCGTCGAGTGCTTGCCGTCCATCATGCGGGGCTCGAACTCGAGGCCGGTTTCCTTGCAGCGCTTCTCCATCGGCGCCAGGTAGCTGTCGGAGATCAGCTTGAGGCCCATGGTGATGAGGCTGTCGTGGATCTTGCGCTGGCGCTCGAGCTCGGTTTCCTCGAGGTATTCCTCGGGAAGCGTGAACTCCATCTGCTTGAATCGGTAGTCGTGCATGCGCGCGGCGTAGACGTGGCAGCCGACCATCTTGCTGCCCATCGCCTTCCCCAGCGCCACGCCGACCTCGATGGCCTCGTTCGAGTGGACCGAGTTGTCCACCGGCACATAGATCTTCTGGTACATCGCTTCCTCCGGAATCCGAATCAGGCGCGGCGCCGACGCGCGATGCCGATCACCACCAGCTCCACGGCGAACACCGCCGCGGCCGCCTGGGCCATGGGGCCAATGGGTGATTCGGGCTTTCCTGGCTCGAGGTACACGTAGTACCAGGACGTGAGCCCGCGCTTGTTGCCTCGTTCGCGATTGAATCCGTCCCACACCGTGAACGCGACGGGAGTGAACTTGCCTTCCTCGAGGTGCGCGCTGCCGCGCGCGCGGAGCGGCCGCTTGAAGATCACGGTCCAGCGGCCCTGCTCGTACTTCTTGACGACGCTGAGATCGCCCGAGCCCTGGCTTTCCATCGCGTCGAAGCCGTGCGCCGTGTACTCGACCGGCTCGGTGCGCGCGAGGTCCAGGTACCAGAGATCGACCGCGTGTCCGGCGTCGCCGAAGATGAAGTAGGGACGCCGCACGCCGGTGATCTCGTCCATCGGGAACTGCATCGCCACCGCGTCCGAGAACTCGGTGTCGGGGCCTTTGGCAGCGCCCTGGCCGCCACCCTCGTCGCCTTCGCCCCAGAAGTCTCCGCCGCCTGCCTTCGCCGCGGGCTTGCTAGTGTCCTCGGCGGCATCGCCCCAGAGGTCGCCACCTTCCTCGGCGGCCGCGCCCTTGGCCGCACCGCCGTAGGGATCGTCCTTCCAGTCGGGCACCTTCGCGGCGGGATCGTTCTTGCCGGTGGTCTCGGCGCGCATGTCGTCCCACTGCAAGCGGAACGCGATGTCGGTGCCGTTCTGGACCGCGGTCACCTCGATGCCGTTGCACGAAGGATGGAATTCGCGGCCCGGCTGGGAGATCTGTCCGACCACCGGGAAGAACGCCACGGGCGCGTCACCGAAGAGCTCGTCGGCCTTGGTCAGGTCGATTTCCTTCTGGATCCGCTGCGCGCGCACCAGGGTGCCGTAGCCGGGCTGCTCGCGGCCCGAAAGCGATGCGATGAAATCGACCAGCTGCCAGCGCTGCTCTTCGCTCAGCGCATCCATGAAGCCGGGCATCGGGGTGCCGGTGAGACCGGTCGAGATGGCGCGGAAGATGTCGGTGCGGGTCGGACCGCCGCGGAACGTCCAGGGGCGGGTCAAATCCGCGGGGTTGATCGGATTGCTCCAGTCGTCCTTGAGCGTGGGGGCCGACGGGCCATCGGCACGCCCGGCTACACCGTGACAGCGGGCGCAGCCGGTGTCGGCGAAGAGCTTCTTGCCTTGCTCGGCGCGCTCTTTCGAGAAGGCCGGCGGCTGCGGCAGCTTGATCGGGTCCGCGTTCGACTCGGCGTCGGCGAACTTGGGCGAGAAGCTCTTCACGTAATAGGCGAGCGACTGGACCTCGTCGTCCTTGAACTTGGGCCAGGCCGGCATGGTCGAGTAGGGCATGCCGTTCCGGATGATGCGCACGAGGTCGGAGGTGGCGGGAACCGAGCCGCCCGGTGTGGTGCGGATCTTGAACTTGCCCTTGGTGAAGTCGCGCGGTTTGGGCTTCAAATAGGGCGCGGCGATGCCCTGGCCGTCGCCCTTCTCGCCGTGACACTGGCTGCAGTTCTTCTCGTAGAGCGCCTTGCCGGCGTCGCGCTGCGCCTGGCTTCCCAGGTCGGGAGCCGCGGCCGACGCGAGGCCGACGCTGGTCGCGAGGCCCAGCCCGCAAAGTGCCGTGAGACGGATCGCTTTCATTCTTTTTTCGCGCCGTGCTCTTCCAGAGCTCTCGGGTTGTAGCCGGTGTAGTCGTAGAGATAGAGGATCGCTTCCCAGATCTCGTCGTTGGTCAGGAACTTCTCCCAGGGCGGCATCGCGGAATCGCCGGGGCCGCCCTCGTCGGGCATCCCGGGACCACCCTTCGAGACGCGCCAGAAGAAGAACGTCGACTGGAAGTTGGGCAGCACGTTCGGGTCGGTGAAGTTGGTCGGGATCGGGTTGAAGCCGTGGGCGTACACACCGTCGCCGGCCAGCCCGTCGCCGTGGCAGTAGAAGCAGTTCTGGTAGTAAACGCTGCGTCCGTTCGCCAGATGCTTCTTGAAGCCCTCGGGGTCCGACTCCTTGAGCTTGCGGAACGGGTTCTCCGATTTCACCAGATCCACCGGCGTGTCGTGCACCGTGATGCTGGTGGGCGGCGACGGGTGGATGGTACGTGCGAAGAACGGCGCCTCGATCGGCGCCGTGCGGGTCCGGTACACGTCGAACGCGACGAGCGCCGGGATCGCGAGCGCCACGACCACCAGCAGCGGGGTGTAGCGCCGCTCGGTGAGCAGCGCGTTGAGAGGGCCCGTGATCTGAGCGCTGCGATCCCGCGAGGTGAAGCAGTAAATGAAGAGCGCCAGGGTCGTGATCGACAGGTAGATCTTCATCGCCGACGCGGGAACCGGCGTCTGGAACGCCCAGTGGACGAACGCGAACACCGCCGCCCAGACGGCCGCCACCCACACCAGCAGCGCCGGCTTCACGAACCTGAGCACCACCAGGGCCGCGACGATTCCAGCGATTACCGCGAAGTTCACGATGGCTCTCTCAGCCGGCCTTGGGCCGGTACTTGTGCGTGGTCTTGAGGGTCACGGTGGGCGTGCCGCCCTGGCTCTGCAGCCAGGCCATGACCGCGAGAATCTCCTCGTCGGTGAGGCCGATCGGCGGCTTGTTGATGGTCGGCATGCCCTTCACGAAGCCGGGCACGATGAACGCGTCCGGCTCGTAGAGCGTCTCGGCGAAGTAGTCGATGTCCGTGTAGCCCTCTTTGCGGTGCTTGGCGCGCTCGCCGACGCCCTGCAGGTCGGGGAAGCGCAGGCTGCCGGTCTTGCCGATCGTGTGGCAGGTGAGGCAGAGGCCTTTCCCGTGGGCGATCTCGTCGCCGATCTTGATCAGGTCGGCGGTGGTCATGTCGGCGGTGAGTTTCACCTCGGCGGGCGGCTGGATCTCCTTCTGCGGGACCAGCTGACCGACGTACGTGTAGAAGCCGGTGGTGCAGATCACCAGCAGCACCACGAAGACCGCGGGCGGGACTTTCATGAGTGCGATCCCTCCCCGTTCTTGTCCTTCCAGTCCGGTGCGTGGGAGAGCCCGGCCAGCCAGAACACCACGCCGATCAGCGAGAAGAAGATCAGCACGGTGACCGACACCACCTTGGTCGCGAAACCGAGCGTGGGCGTGAAGGCGTCGACCGAGTTGTCACGGATGACGCCGTACACGTGCCAGTGCTGGCGCAGGCCGGATCGCACGTAGCCCATGAGACCCATGAGCCAGGTGAAGGTCACGGCGATGAAGATCAGCAGGTACTGCGAGAGGGCCGGCATCTTGCCCCAGCGGGTTTCGCCGCTGGCCTCGGCGCCGCGGTAGAGCGGCACGTCGATCACGGTGATGCTGACCATCGCGAAGAGCACCGCGAGCACCTGGTAGACCGAGAAGCCGATACGCACCTTGGCTTCCACGAAGTAGCCGTAGATGCCGAAGAAGATCACCCACGCGGCGACCGCGAAGAAGATCGCGAACTGGACCAGGTTCGCCTTCACGGCCCAGGACTTGGTGGAGCGCTTCCCGGTGCGGCGGTAGAGCAGGAAGCTCATGAACGTGGTCAGGATCAGGATGTTGACGGCGGTGTTCTTGGCCGACATGACGCCCAGGAAGCCCAGCATCGGGTGCGTCGAGCCGCCCATCGCCCGGACCTCGGCCACCGTCGAGATGATCGAGCGCGGTGTCGCCCACACCGCGAAGCACAGCGCGATCGTGAGCAGCAGGTACTTGATGAATTTCTGAAACGGCTGCGCGCCCTCGATGCGCCCCATGCCCAGCCACAGATAGGCGTTGGCGGCCAGGAACAGGTTGCCGATCAGCACCGCCTGGATGATGAACAGCCACGAGAAGGCGCCGCCCATCATCATGATGCCGAGCGCCTGGTTGAAGCCGTAGATCTCGCGCGCCAGGTAGTAGCCGGCGAAGGGCAGCGGCAGGAACGCGAGGATCGCGACGAAGTTCCCGATGTAGCCCATCCAGTCGTAGTGGGCGCGCTCCTCGTCGGTGGTGGCGCCCAGGTACTTCCACGCCGCGTAGGCGGCGGCGACCGAGCCACCGAATGCCACGTTGGCGATCAAACGGTGGATGTTGATCGGCATCCACGTGAAGTTCATGCAGGCTTCCATGACGTTGAGCACGGCCCCGGTGTCCGAGACACCGGCGGGCGACATCATGAACGACACCCACGAGTTGGCGATGAACATGATCCCGGTGCCGACCAGGTTGAGGCCGATCCCGAGCCCGATGTGCACCAGCGGGTGAAACTTCCCCCAGCCGTAGTAGTAGCTGTAGAGGAAGAACGCCTCGGCGAAGAACAGCGCCACGTACGGAGCGAACGTCGGGCTGAACACCGACATCAGGTAGTTCGTGAACTTGGGGTAGAGCGCCATCAGCATGAACGTGAGCATCGCGCCGAAGGTCGCCGTCAGCGAGAACGACACCGACAAGAGCTTGGTGAACTCGTAAGCGAGGTGGTCGTAGCGCGGGTCCTTGGTGAA